>NZ_CP049889.1:1621066-1959632 GCF_011299095.1 Jeotgalibaca porci
TGCAGAAGCGACCATCCAACGTGCCAAGGAAGCAGGTGTTTCGCGCTTTGCAGTCGTCGGATTCGATGCGAAAACCATTAAAAAATCGCTCAAATTGAGCGCGGCGCATCCGGAAATTTATAGCATTATTGGTTGGCATCCAACCGAGGCCGGTAGTTATACTATCGAGATTGAAGAATCCTTACTAGCCATGTTACGCACGGAAAAAGTTATTGCAATGGGTGAAATTGGCTTGGATTATTATTGGATGGAAGATCCCAAAGACGTGCAGGAACATGTTTTCCGCCGTCAAATTCAAATTGCCAAGCAATTACAATTACCGATATCCATTCACATGCGTGATGCGATTGAAGATACGTATCGTATTTTAAAAGACGAAGATGTTTCTGAAATTGGTGGCATCATGCACAGCTACAGTGGCGATGTTGCTTACATGGAGAAATTTCTAGAATTGGGCATGCATATTTCCTTGAGCGGAGTCGTGACGTTCAAAAAAGCACAAGACGTTCACGAAGTAGCGAAGGCTGTACCGTTGGACCGCTTATTGATCGAAACAGATGCCCCTTATTTAGCTCCCGTACCGTATCGTGGGAAACGTAACGAACCTAGCTACGTCAAATACGTTGCAGAGAAAGTGGCAGAACTGCGCGGCATGACCTTAGAAGAAGTTGCCGCTATTACAATGCAAAATGCAAACAAATTGTTTAGATTGGAAGACATATGAAAGTACAAGAGATTATTGTAGTTGAAGGTAAAGATGATACGGCCAGAATAAAATTGGCCGTTGAAGCAGATACAATTGAAACAAATGGTTCTGCTTTGGATGAAGCAACGATTCAAAGAGTCATGAAGGCCCACGAAACAAGAGGCGTGATTGTCTTGACGGATCCGGACTTTCCCGGCGGAAAAATACGTGAAACGCTGACGCAGCGGATCCCAACCATCAAGCATGCCTTTGTGCGAAAGGAAGATTGCCAGTCGCCGACAGGGGGAAGTCTTGGTGTTGAACATGCTTCGCCTGAGACAATTCGCCAGGCACTAGAAAATGTACAAACGCCGTACTTAGAGGCACCGACCGAAAATCTAAAACCATTTTTCCTTGCAGCCGGCCTGATGGGTCAGCCGCATTCGGCAGAATACCGCGAGAAATTAGGAGACGAACTAGGAATCGGTCATACAAATGGCAAGCAATTCTTAAAGAGAATCCAAATGTTTCAAATTACAAAAGAAGAAATCAGTGTTGCAATGGATAAAATCGGACTTCCGGTTCCAACGACACAAGGACAGGAGTTGGTATAGTGAATAATAAAAACATCGCGACACCAAGTAGAACGAAACAAATACTAAAAAAATATGGCTTAACCATGAAAAAGAGCTTGGGACAAAATTTTCTTGTTGAACCAGGTATCTTAACGAAGATGTTGGCAGCAGGGGAAATCGATAAAGACACAGTAGTCATTGAAATCGGCCCGGGGATTGGTGCATTGACGGAGCGCTTAGCACAAGAAGCGAAACAAGTCATCGCCTTTGAAGTGGACCGTCGTTTGGAACCCATTTTGAAAAATGAATTGGCTGAATATGACAACATTGAAGTTATTTTTCAAGACATCTTAGAAGCAAACTTGCCGGAATTATTTGCTGATCGCTTTGAACCAACAGACCGCATTGTTGTAGCGGCGAACTTGCCATACTATATTACAACACCGATTATTATGAATTTTATCGAAGCCAATTTACCAGTGGATGCGTACGTTATGATGATGCAAAAGGAAGTTGCCGAGCGTATGACGGCATCGCCTGGGTCAAAAAATTACGGTTCTTTAACAGTGGCTATCGATTATTATACGGAAGCAGAAATTTCCTTTATCGTACCACGTACGGTATTTGTGCCACAGCCGAATGTTGATTCTGCTGTATTGAAATTAAAACGCCGTGAAGTACCAAAAGTTACAGTTGAAAATGAAGCATTTTACTTCAGATTGACACGCGGCTCTTTCCAACACCGTCGTAAAACACTATGGAATAACTTAATGGGTATTTATGGAAAAACCGATGAAGCAAAAGAAGCACTACGTTTAGGTTTGGAAGCTGTTGGAATTGAAGGCAGCCGTCGTGCAGAAACACTAGCGATTGAAGAGTTCGCGGCTTTAGCGAATGAATTCTACCAATCTGACGTTCTAAAAAATAGTTAAGGGTTAATCGTTTAAGGAGGCAGTTTATGGTCTATTTAAATTCTTTCTTATTTCCTGAGCGGGAGGCTGAATTTAATTTCTTTATAAACATCAAACGAACAGTCTATGATACCTATTATCCGTTTCAGGTGCTGTCTCAAAAAGGGTTTACGAGAATGGACTGTGCCCCCATCACGATTCTGTATGGTGGAAATGGATCTGGGAAAACAACGGCCTTAAACATTATCGCGGAGAAACTAGCCTTACAAAGACAGGCGAAATACAACCGTTCTAATTTCTTTGAAGATTACCTAAAGTATTGCGAAGCAGACCTTTACAATACGTTACCAAAAGAAAGTCGGATTATCACAAGTGATGATGTCTTTGACTATATTTTGAATATCCGTACGGTAAATGAAGGAATCGACGAAAAACGGGAAGAGATGTTCGAAGAGTATCTCAGTCTGAAACACTCACAGTTTCAATTGCGCTCGCTGGATGACTATGAACAACTCAGACAAGTCGTGGAAGCGCGTAGGAAGACGCAGTCCCGATTTGTCAGGCAAGAGATGCCTGGAAATGTCCGTGAATATTCTAATGGTGAAAATGCATTTCGTTATTTTACCAATCAAATCGAAGAGAACGGCCTCTATCTGTTGGATGAACCGGAGAATAGTTTATCTCCGGCCAGACAATTAGAGTTGGTTCAATTTATCGAAGATTCTGCACGTTTTTTTGGTTGTCAGTTTATCATTTCGACACACTCGCCGTTCTTGTTGGCTTTAAAGGAAGCTCGTATTTACGATTTGGACACGCAGCCTGTCGTTTCTAAGAAATGGACAGAGTTGGAAAACGTCAGAACTTATTATGCTTTCTTTCAAAAATATCAAGAAGAGTTTCGGAACTGACACATTCGTTTGAATCTGTCAGTTTTTTGGTATCCAATTATAATAAAAAGAAGGAGAGCTCTTATGCAAAAAAGCGTGTACTTATCATAGGTGGGCTATTGACCGCTGTCGGCCTGATGAGTCTGGCAAATGAATATGTCGGAAAAGAGAATAATACAGATCTAAATGTCCCTGCTCGCATTGTGGATAACGTCTTCGAAATTCAAAAGGCAGATGATACGTGGACTGAGATACCGATTAAGGGCGTCAATATGGGAATCGCCAAGCCGGGACATTTCCCAGGAGAATCGGCCATTACGAAAGAAGAATATTTACGTTGGTTCAAATTAATTGCCGAAATGAACGCGAATACCATTCGGGTCTACACCTTGCATCCACCTGCCTTTTACGAAGCACTGGCAGAATACAACAAAAAGCACACGGATAAATTGTATGTTTTTCACGGGGTATGACTTCTTTTAGAGGGTATCGTAAGAAAAAAGATGAGTGGGGTAAGATTGAGCGGACTGTTGAGGAAAACGATAACTCCTCAAACACAAAATAACATTGATAATATCGTTATATTGAGGTAAGCTAGGTACACATACTTAGGATTTTCAATAGAGGAGTTCAGCTATGAAAAGAAAAATTGGATCCTTGGTAATTTCTGTACTGGTTGCCTTTTTAATTTCTATTCCTGTCTTTATCTTGGAAAGGGAGTATGCGAAAGAGCATAGCAAAGACGTCCGTGCTCAAGCGTCCAGAGAACTTACCAGAATCAAAGATGTTATGCAAGCTGATCTGCAATCAGCTTTGAATTATGCACATTTTTTAGAATTAATTATTCAACAAGATACAGATTTTACTGTGGAGGAGTTCCAATTATATGCGGAAAGGATTATTGCTGAAAATGATTTCGTTACTTCGGCAGTTCTGGCTCCTGATGGTGTTGTCGCCTTTATTTATCCTTTTACACCTCAAAACGACCAATTCTTGGGTCAAGATTTACTGAGCGAACCAGAAAAGAGATTAAGTACACAATACGCCGTAAAAAATCGAACAGCTGTGGTGCAAGGACCTTTTGAAGAGGGCGGCACGCTAATGGTTTATAACCGGCAACCTGTTTTCATTGACGATACATTTTATGGTTTCGTTTCTATTGGTGTTAATTTCTATCAATTGTTGGAGGCCCGTGATATTGAGGATACGTTTGGGGATATCTTATTGGCCTTGCAAGTCAATTCAGAAATAAATCCCCGTTCAGGGGGAGTCAGTTGGGGGAATGTTTCTATCTTCGATAAAGATCCTGAAATAGATAAATTAGAGCTTTCGGGCGAAGATTGGATTTTCGCGGCGTATCCAAGGGGCGGCTGGGACAAACCGAGTATCACGTACTACCCCGAACAATCCGCTTTCTTTTTTATCTGGGTTGTTTCATCTGTCCTTTTATACTTACTGCTCATCACCTATTGGAAGCACCGCGAGGATGCGTACCATGATGGTTTGACGCAAACACTGAATAAGAAGCGTTTTGAGAAGTATGTCAGGACACGCCTGAAAAACAAGAAAAGTAGAGATACACTTTTACTCATTGATTTTGATGATTTTAAACGGATTAATGACGAATATGGACATGCGGTTGGGGATTACGTTCTGATTGTTATATCCGATCGCCTCAGAAAGTTCGTTCGTAAAACGGATAAAGTCGGGCGGATTGGCGGTGATGAGTTCATGGTTTATTTACAGGATATCGCAACACCAGAACATGTTGAGGCACTCATTGAAAAGTTACGCGAAAAGATTAGCTACCCTATTGAGTACCAAAATCACACCATTTCCATCAGTGTGTCGATTGGCTGGGCAGTGGCCCATGCCGGTACAGCGTTCGAACAAATCTATGCCCGAGCAGATGAAGCGATGTATCAACAGAAATGTCAGGGTAAAGCATAATGTTCCATTATAAAATGGTAAATAACCACACTTTAAGTATTGTCAAGAAATAAGACCTGTGATATACTTGAAAAATTTATGGATTTGTGTTATAGTTAGACACAGTGAGGTGAAGAGCATGCCAGAAAGTTTGATGGAGATTAAAGAAGAACTTGACAGTCGCTTAGGTAAAAAAGTGTTGTTGACAGCTCAAGCAGGTAGAAAGCGTAAGACGGAGCGTAAAGGAATTTTACGTGAAACCTACCACTCTGTGTTTGTCGTAGATTTGGATCAAGAAGAAAATGCTTTTGAACGTGTTTCATATAGTTATGCAGATGTATTAACATCTTCAGTTGAAATTTCCTTCTACGATGAAGAAACGAGTCAATACGCGTAACCACTCGCAATAATTATGAATGACTAATAGCAAAGACCAGAATTCTTAAATGATATTCTGGTCTTTTTTTCTTTCTAAAACCTTGATAATCATGTAATATGAATATACAAAGGAGGGAGTAGCGGATGGAATGGATTGAACGTGCACCTGCAAAAATTAATCTCACGCTCGATGTACTATATAGACGCGCTGATGATTATCACGAGTTGGAGATGATTATGTCATCGGTGGATCTAGCCGATTATTTGACGTTTACTCCCTTAGAAGAAGACAAGATTGAGGTCTTTACAAATAAAGCTTTTTTACCCGTCGATCAGCGTAATCATGTGTATCAGATTATCAAGTTAGTAAAAGAGCGCTACAATATCCGCGAAGGGATGCTTGTTGAGATTGAGAAGAAAATCCCTGTAGCAGCAGGCCTGGGTGGTGGCAGCACGGACGCAGCCGCTGCACTTCGCGCATTGAACCGCATTTGGGAGCTGAATTTGTCTGTTCAGGAAATGATTGAATTAGGCATGCAGGTAGGGACGGATGTTCCGTATTCAATTGTAGGCGGCACCGCCTTTGTTTCTGGACGGGGTGAAATTGTGACACCCATTAATCCGATGCCCTCCTGTTGGGTCGTTTTGGCCAAACCACGTATCAGTGTTTCGACTAAAACCGTCTTTCGTGCCCTTGAAGTTGAACGGTTGGATTACATACCGAAGTCGCGGATAGTTGCGGATGCAATTGAAATAGGTGACTATAAGGGAATGGCCGACAATCTCAGCAATGCCTTAGAAGCGGTCACGTTTGAACGCCATCCCAAGCTCCGACAATTAAGCGAGCGAATGGAACGCTATGGTATGGACGGCGTAACAATGAGCGGCAGCGGGCCAACCATTATTGGTTTCAGTCAAAATTATTCACGTGCGAAGCGTGTATATAATAGTTTGCGCGGTTTTTGCGAAGAAGTATATATTACCCGAACACTAAAATAGACGAGAGTACTGATAAGTACGACTCGTCTATTTTTTTATATGGACATTTATCATTCGTTTACTTGTACTTTGATAAAAGTCGCTGTTCGCTGACTGATTCGTTTTTGGTTGCCACTCGCATCTTCCAACAAGAATGCTCCTTCATACTCCTCAATTTCTACTAACTTAAAGGTTTCTTGAAGATTAATGTTATTCCGTGACAAATGCTCCAATAACCCCGGATCTTCGGAAACGTTTTTAATCGTAAATATTTTGCCGACTGTTATGTCGCTGAGTGGGAAGGTGTTGGAAGGCTGCACGATTCCTTCTGCATTCGGGATAAACTCACCATGCGGATCACTCTGGGGAAACCCTAGAAATTCATCCAGACGATCGATTAGAAAGTCTGATGAAGCATGCTCCAATAAATCGGCGTCATCGTGGACTTGATTCCATTTATAACCTAATTTTTCATATAGAAAAACTTCCCACAGTCGGTGTTTACGTATCAATTTATTTGTTTCTTTTCTACCGGTTTCAGTAATTTCAATTCCTTTGTATGGTGCGTAGTAAATGTATCCGTCGATTAATAACTTTTGAGCCATATCTGTCACTGCTGCAGATGATATATGCAGCTCCTTGGCAATGTCCTTGTTACTGACTTGACGCTCTCCACCACCGAGCTTGATGATTGCTTTTAAGAAGTCTCCCTTACTTGGAGTCATAATGACATCTCCTCTATCTATACTCTTCATTCATAGTATACGTATCTTTTGATAAGTCCGCAATCATCTAAACGAATAAAGTTGACTTAGTAATATTATTAAGTATACTTAACAATATAGAAAAACATGATGAAATGAGGGGTACTATGAGGAGTTTTAAAAGAATTATTACACTGAGTTTATTTTTCCTATTAGCAGGCTGTGCACAAACAGAAAGTAAGGCAGAAAGTACAGATAGATTAAAAGTTGTAGCCACAACCACTATGCTGACTGATTTAGTCAATGAAATTGGTGGAGATGCGGTTGAAGTTGAAGGGCTGATGGGACCGGGTATCGACCCCCATGGGTACCAACCAACACCGTCCGATGTGATGAAATTATCTAATGCTGATATTGTTGCGTATAACGGATTGAATTTGGAAGGGAAACTAGGAGATGTTTTCGAAAATTTGATGGAGCAAGATAAAACGCTCTTTGTGTTGGAAGAGGCGCTTCCGGAAACGCAACTGATTCAGGAAGAAGGCAATTCAACTGCAAGCGATCCACATATTTGGTTCAGTGTTGCAAACTGGCAGTTGGCTGCTGAATACATCACGAATGAATTGAGCAAGCATGATCCGGATAATAAGTCAGTATTCGAAGCGAACAATGAACAGTATCAGGAAGCATTAGTCGAATTGGATACGTACATAAAAGAACGTGTGGCAAGTTTACCAGAAGCCCAACGTTACTTGGTTACAGCTCATGATGCATTTGGCTACTTCGGTGCAGAATATGGCTTCGAGGTAGTTGGCTTGCAAGGGATTAATACACAGACCGAAGCCGGAACTGGTGACGTGAGTGCCTTGGCGGATTTTATCGCTGCTAATGAAATCAAAGCTGTTTTTGTAGAAAGTTCTGTACCAACCAAAACAATCGAGTCCTTAAAGGATGCTGTTCAAAATAAAGGTTGGGAAGTCACAATCGGGGGCGAGTTATTCTCTGATGCGTTGGGTGACCCATCGCAAGACGCCGAAACGTATATAAAAATGTATCGTTATAATATCGATACGATAATAGATGCACTGAAGTAAGAAAGGAACCTGTACATGAATAGAGTGATTGATCTGAAGACGATGACCGTTGCTTACGGTTCGAATCCTGTACTTTGGAATATTAATGCCACCTTTAAAAAGGGTGCGATGACTGCGATTATCGGACCGAATGGCGCTGGGAAATCAACGATGATGAAAGCGATGCTCAATATGATTGAGCCGTTGAACGGTTCCGTTACTTATTATTTAGATAACGAACCGTCTTCTTATGGAAAAGTAAAAAAACGAATCGCCTACGTGCCGCAAAATACGAGTGTGGACTGGGATTTCCCGGCGACAGTTCTGGATGTTGTAGTAATGGGACGTTACGGACATTTAGGCTGGTTGAAGCGTCCACGAAAAGCTGATTATGATTATGCGCGTGAAATGTTGGTAAAAGTTGGCATGCCGTCTTTTGCTAATCGCCAAATCAGTCAATTATCAGGCGGACAACGCCAACGAGTATTTTTGGCCCGAGCATTGGTTCAGGATGCTGAACTTTATTTAATGGATGAACCCTTTGCCGGCGTCGATATCAAAACAGAAGGTATTATTATCGAATTATTGAAAGAATTACGTCGTGAGGGCAAATCCATCTTGGTCGTGCATCATGATTTGCAGACTGTTGCAGAATATTTCGATGAAGTCGTTTTTGTGAATCGCGAAATTGTTGCTGCAGGTCCTGTCGCAGAAGTATTCACAGACGCACATATTGAGGAAACATACCGTGTGGATCATAATTTGGGAGAAGAAGGTGTTGAAGATGTGGGAATCACTTTATAACCTTTTTAACGACTACACGTTTCAAACAGTCGCACTGGGAACCGGCTTCCTCGGCTTGTTCAGTGGCGTTATCGGTACCTTGGCAACATTAAAGCAAGAAAGTCTTTTGGGTGATGTTTTAAGTCATTCCGCTTTGCCGGGAATTGGGCTAGCTTTTCTTGTATTAAGAGAAAAGAATTTGATTATAATGCTAGTTGGAGCGGCGATTGCCGGCGGAATAGCAACAGCCCTTATTAATTGGATGAAAGAAAAAAGTATTATCAAAGGTGATGGAGCTATGTCTGTGACGTTATCGAGTTTCTTTGGATTAGGCTTGGTTATTATGACCTACATTCAAAGGCAGCCCAACGGCAATCAGGCCGGCCTCGAGAATTTCATTTACGGACAAGCGTCTTCGATGCTTTTGAAAGATGTTTACCTTTCAGTCGGATTGGGAACACTTCTACTGGTTCTTTTAGTCATTTTTTGGAAGGAAATAAAACTGTATATATTTGATCCGACTTTTGCCTATACACTTGGCTTCTCGGGCACATTCTTGAATGCTTTGGTTTCTTTGATGATTGTCGTAACGATTGTGATTGGTTTGGAGTCAGTAGGAGTCGTTTTAATGAGTACGCTCTTGATTGCCCCGGCCATTGCAGCGCGCCAATGGTCAAACCGGATGCATATTGTAGCAGTGGTCGCAGGTGTTTTCGGATTTTTATCTGGTATTGGCGGAACATTTATTAGTTCCATTGGAAAGCAAATTCCGACCGGACCGACCATTGTTTTGGTTGCGAGCCTTTTTGTATTAATTAGTATCCTCTTTGCACCGAAGCGCGGCCTAATAGCGATGCAAGTACGAAATAGAAAAGCAAGAAAACGACTGATAGAAAGGGCGAAGCAAACGACATGAATATGATGATAGAAATAATAGCAGTAGCCATTGTCGTTGCCATTGCGTGTGGATTGCCGGGTGTCTTTTTGGTTCTGCGCGGTATGACCATGCTTTCTGACGCGATTACGCACTCTGTTTTGTTGGGTATTGTTTTAGGATTTTTTGTTACACAGGATTTAAGCTCTCCCTGGTTGTTTTTGGGAGCGGCGGCGATAGGTGTTGCGACAGTCTGGTTAACGGAAACTTTACAACGGACACGGTTGATGAAGAAAGATGCAGCGATTGGACTGGTTTATCCCTTATTTTTCAGTATCGCGATTATACTTATTACCCGCTATGCGGGCAGTGTCCATCTTGATGTGGACAGCGTGATGATGGGAGAGATTGGTTTTACAACGTTTACCCGTTTCACCTTGTTCGGTCTTGATTTAGGTCCGCAAGCATTGTGGATTAATCTCGCTATATTATTATTAAATGCAGCCTTAATTGCATTGTTTTATAAGGAACTGCAAGTTACTACTTTTCATCCGGAATATGCAGCCGCCCTCGGATTTTCCCCGGTACTGGTTCATTACGGGTTAATGACGATTGTATCGCTTACGGCAGTAGGGGCTTATGATTCAGTAGGATCAATTTTAGTCGTTGGTTTTATGGTGGGACCGGCACTGACTGCGCATTTATATAGTAAGAAGTTGCCAACTATGATTGGCTTGACGGTCTTGGTAGCAATTTTCAACAGTGTTGTTGGGGTATTGTTGGCATTTCAGTTCGATGTAGCGATTGCCGGAATGATTGCAGTCATAACGGGTATAACCACACTTCTTGCGTTTATGGGAACACTATTTCAGAAGAAAATAAATAAAAGACTTCCGGCGTAATGGCTGGAAGTCTTTTTGTTGGAAATGGCTCACTCAGACTGTTGAGTAGGCTTTTTTGTTGGAAATGGCTCACTCGGACTGTTGAGTAGGCTTTTTTGCTGGAAATGGCTCACTCAGACTGAAATTTAGGTTTGAGTAGGCTCTTTTGCTTGAAATGGCTCACTCGGAATATTGAGTAGGCTGTTTAGTTGAGAAAGATTTCGCTCAGACTGAAAGCCTATCTAAAAGTTGCTCTTAAGCTATGAATGGAAAGTCATATGTTACGAACGAACTTAATACCGCGGTGAAAAGTGTTTGCAGAAAAATCTAGTTTCCTCCAACAGCAATATAAAGACAGGATTAAATGTATTGACGGTCTAATTAAAGATGTGCTAAAGTAATCAAGTGCTCAAATAGGAATCATTTCGATTTAGATAAGGAAGGAGAGATTAGATGAATCTCTTTAAGAAAATAATCCCTTTCATGGTGCTCTTTTTAGCAGCCTGTGGAACTTCAAACACGGAGGAAGGTACAACTGAAAGTTTGGATGTTGTGACAACTTTTTATCCGATGTATAATTTTACCGAAAATATCGTGGGAACGAACGGAAACGTAACGGCTTTGTTGGGTGCCGGACAAGATACCCACAGCTACGAACCGACACCGAAAGATATGGCGGCGATTGCGGAAGCAGATGTATTTGTTTATAGCAGTGAATATATGGAGACATGGGTTCCATCCGTTTTAGAAACATTGTCCGATAGTGATGTGACAGTTATTAATGCTTCTGAAGGTATTCCATTTTATGAAGATGACGATGCGGACCATAATCACGACCATGAAGAAGACCATGCCCACGACCATGATGACGAAGAAGAACATCATGAAGGCGATGGCCACAACCATGCTGTCGATCCACATGTATGGCTGGACCCTGTGTATGCAAAGCAAATGGTTGAAACCATTTCAGCGACCATTCAATCCGTTGATTCAGAAAATAAAATGGCTTATCAAGAAAATACAGCTGCTTATGTAGAACAATTGGAAGCATTGGATGCAGAATTTCAAGCGGCATTCCAAGCTGCTGATAATCGGGTTTTCGTTGTGCAACATGCAGCGTTTGGTTATTTAGCAAGACGCTATGACTTAACCGAAGTATCTATCTCAGCATTGACATCGAATCAAGAAGTCAGCCCAGCTAAGCTTGCGGAGATTGGAAACTTTATAAAAGAAAATGATGTAGAAGTGATTTACTATCAGGACTCCGGTAATAATGCTTTAGCAACAACGCTAGCTAAAGAAACAGATACTGAATTAGGTGTTTTAAGCGCGGTTGAAGGCATAACGAAAAGTGATCAAGAAGCAGGTATTGACTATTTGACAATCATGCATAATAATTTGGAAGCATTGAAACAAACAATTAACTAATAAGGAGGAAGCCTAGTGGACTATATTACAGTCGATAATTTATCGTTCTCGTATGACGATGAACCTGTTTTACAAGATATTAATTTTACAGTTCAGCCGGGAGAGTTTGTTATTTTGACGGGCGAGAATGGGGCAGCGAAATCGACATTGTTGAAAAGTGTTCTCGGCCTCCTCAAACCGCAAGAAGGCTCAGCTGCGATTTCTAAGACCAATACCCGTGGCGAAAAATTAATGGTAGGCTACGCTCCTCAACAAATCTCTTCATTTAATATTGGGTTCCCCAGTAAAGTGTTAGAGTTTGTTGAATCGGGTCGCTATCAAAACAATCGTTGGTTCAAGCGTTTGGATAGTGAAGATCATGATCACGTGAAAAAAGCGTTGGAATCTGTCGGCATGTGGGATTTGCGTAACAAGAAAATCGGAGAGCTTTCCGGTGGACAGAAGCAGCGGATCGCCTTGGCACGTATTTTCGCTACAGATCCGGATTTATTCGTATTGGATGAACCGACGACAGGGATGGATAAAGAATCGCGCGAGCGTTTCTACCGGTTACTGCGTCATAACTCACGGGTTCATAACAAAGCAATTTTGATGGTAACGCATGAACACGAAGATATTAAAGAATATATGGATCGTCAAATTACGTTGAGAAGAAAGGAGGATTCGCCGTGGAGATGTTTTTCTATGGATTCATGCAGCGGGCATTCCAAGCATCAACATTAATCGCCTTAATTGCGCCGATACTTGGTCTGACACTTATTTTACGCCGACAATCTCTTTTGGCGGATACACTTTCTCACGTTTCACTGGCAGGGATTGCGTTAGGATTCTTAATTGGAGTGAATCCAACACTAACAACTGTTTTAGTGGTTATCTTAGTAGCAATTGGGATTGAATATTTACAAGATGTTTTTCGGGGCTATTCAGAAATTTCAATCGCTATTCTCATGTCAACAGGTATGGCAGTAGCATTGGTACTGATGAGTTTTGTGTCCGGACAACAAACGAAAAGTATTGAACAATTCCTGTTTGGATCAATCGTAACGATTGATGAACAACAAATTTGGACCTTATTCATTTTAACGGCTCTTGTTGTGGCTTTATACATTATTTTCCGTCGCCCGTTATATGTCTTGCTGTTTGATGAACATACAGCGGCAACAGCTGGACTTCCGGTACGCGGGATTTCATTATTTATTTCTATTATTACCGGTGTCGCAATCAGTCTAATCATGCCCATCACCGGGTCATTGCTTGTCTCAGCCATTTTGGTTTTACCAGCGGCAATCGCGATGCGTTTAGTAACGAGTTTCAAAACGGTCATTTGGGTTGGTACAATAATCGCATTACTGGGGATGTACGGCGGACTTTTCGCTTCCTATGAACTGGGAACACCTCCCGGAGCGACCATTACCTTGATGTTTGTGTTCCTATTTGTACTGACAAGTGTGATTAAAGCAGTTGCAAAAAGACGAAGATTAGGATAAATGAATTTATTCGAACAAGCATTGCTCGTCAATGCTTGTTTTTCTTTATATTTCCAATTAAACGCGAACAATAGAGAAAAAAATGCTTTCATTTTTAAGTATTTCTGGTTATACTAATGCATAACTAATCGAGGAGGATTACCAACTTATGAAAATTAAACGTAGCGACCGTTTGGTAGATATGACACACTATTTATTGACTCACCCACATACACTGGTCTCTTTGACTCATTTTTCTAAAAAATATGATTCAGCAAAGTCTTCTATCAGTGAGGATTTAACTATCATCAAACGCGCTTTTGAAGACAACGGGTTTGGAATCGTCGAAACGTTGCCAGGAGCTGCTGGCGGAGTAAGGTACATTCCGGCTGTTGACGAAAAAGCGGCTAATCATTTTATTGAAGATATTTGTCGTAAGATGGATTCGAAAGAACGCATTTTGCCTGGTGGCTATGTATATCTTTCGGATTTGCTGGGCGATCCACAGGTTTTAAATCATGTGGGCCGAATGATTGCTTCCCAATATAAAGAAAAAAATGTAACGGCAGTTATGACTGTCGCTACGAAAGGTGTTCCGATTGCACAGGCAGTAGCAACGTATTTGAATGTTCCTTTTGTTATTGTGCGTCGTGATTCAAAAGTCACAGAAGGTTCAACCGTAAGTATTAACTATGTATCTGGATCTTCCGACCGCGTAGAAAAAATGGAGCTGTCCAAACGCAGTCTGCCAAGTGGCTCACGCGTCCTCATCGTGGATGATTTCATGAAGGGCGGCGGTACCGTCAACGGTATGAAGAGCATAATCGAGGAATTCGATTCTGAAATTGCCGGCGTAACCGTCTTCGCTGAAGCAGCTTACACGGCCAAAGAAACAGAAGATTACACGTCACTTATCCGAGTGAACGAAGTAGACATGCGTAATCGTACGATGTCAGTTGGACCCGGTAGTTATTTTGATTAAATGAAAGAGGTCGGGGGTAAACGTCTCCCGGCCTTATTCTTTTTTCCGAAGAATCCAGCAGACTATATTGCCTTTTTGTAGCAAGTTATTGAATTTTGCTTGTAAGAGAAGCTATTTATATGAGAAAATAGAGAAAAATACGTATCTAAGCCCTTACAAAAGTTGCTAGAAAGAGGGTTTTCGGGTACGATTATTTTTGTGTGAGTTCATTTAAGAGCGAAGGAGATAGTATAATGGCTAATCGTTTTGCAGTTGTTCTTGCTGCCGGTCAAGGTACAAGAATGAAAAGTAAGTTATACAAAGTACTCCACAAAGTTTGCGGTAAAGCAATGGTGGAACACGTTATTGATCAAGTAGAAGAAGCTGGATTTGATCACGTCGTAACAATCGTAGGACATGGTGCGGATTCTGTTAAGCAAGTAATCGGAGAGCGTTCTGAATATGTTCTGCAAGCAGAACAATTGGGAACAGGTCACGCGGTTTTGCAAGCACAAGAAGCACTGGGTGGTAAAGCAGGTACAACACTTGTAATCTGTGGCGATACGCCATTACTTACGAGTGAAACGTTGGCGGCTTTAGTAAAACATCACGAAAGTGAATCTGCAAAAGCAACCATTTTGACTGCTCATGCGGATAATCCATTTGGTTATGGACGTATTATTCGTAACACAGAAGATTTTGTAGAAAAAATTGTAGAACAAAAAGATGCATCAGAAGCAGAAGCGGCTGTACAAGAAATTAATACAGGTACATATGTTTTTGATAACGAAGCACTTTTTGAAGTGTTATCACTTGTCAAAAATGATAACTCCCAAGGTGAATATTACCTGCCGGACGTTATTGAAATTTTGAAAAAACAAGGTGAAATCGTAGCAGCATACCAAATGGCTGATATGGCAGAAGCATTGGGTGTAAACGACCGCGTTGCATTGGCGGAAGCAAGCACGAAAATGAAGAAACGTATCAACGAAAAACAAATGCGTAATGGTGTTACATTATTAGATCCAGATAATACTTACATCGAATCAACAGTTGTGATCGGTTCAGATACTATCGTCGAGCCTGGCGTTGTATTGAAAGGGAACACTGTAATTGGGGAAGACTGCTTCATCGGAGCAAATTCTGAAATCCGTGATTCAAAAATCGGCAACCGTGTACGTGTCACAAGTTCCAATATCGAAGAAGCTACCATGGCTGATGACAGTAATATCGGGCCATTCAGTCACTTACGTCCTAACAGTGTAGTGGGTGAAAAAGTTCATATCGGTAACTTTGTAGAAATCAAAAATTCTAGTTTAGGGAATGATACGAAAGTTGGACATTTGACTTACGTAGGTGACGCTGACTTGGGTGAAAACATCAATGTTGGCTGCGGAACTGTATTTGTAAACTATGACGGTCAAAAGAAACACCGTGCGACTATCGGTGACAACAGTTTTATCGGCTGTAACGTAAACGTGATTGCGCCGGTAACAGTTGGTAAAAATGCCTTCTTGGCAGCTGGATCAACGATTACAAAAAATGTTCCGGACGAAGCAATGGGTATTGCACGTTGCCGCCAAGAGAATAAAGATGGTTATTGGGGAAAATTACCACCATCAAGAAAATAAGTAATTCTTTTATTGAAATAAATGAGTAAAAGCTTAATAATAGAAGTAATAGAAAGTACGTAAAAAAAACAGATTGGTGAGTGGAAAAATTATGACTACAGAACACTACAAAGACCCGAAATTGAAAATTTTTTCTTTGAGCTCCAACCGTCCATTGGCAGAAAAAATTGCAGCCGAGGTTGGCGTAGAACTAGGAATTGTGTCTTCCACACAATTCAGTGATGGCGAAATTAAAATCAATATCGACGAAAGTATTCGTGGGGCACACGTATACATTATTCAATCAACAAGTTTCCCTGTAAACGACCATTTGATGGAATTGTTGATTATGATCGATGCTTTGAAACGTGCAAGTGCAAAAACGATTAACGTTGTAATCCCATATTATGGGTATGCACGCCAAGACCGTAAAGCACAATCACGTGAACCAATCACTTCTAAATTGGTTGCGAACATGATTACAGATGCAGGAGCTGACCGCGTGTTAGCACTAGATTTTCATGCACCACAAATTCAAGGATTCTTTGATATTCCTGTTGACCACTTGTTGGGTGCACCATTGTTGGCAAACTACTTCTTGGATAACGAAATGCTACAAAACGACATCGTTGTTGTATCACCAGACCATGGTGGGGTAACACGTGCACGTAAACTAGCTGAATTTATCCATGCTCCAATTGCTATTATTGACAAACGTCGTCCAAAAGCAAACGTTGCTGAGGTAATGAATATTATTGGTGACGTAAAAGGTAAGAAAGCAATCTTGATTGACGACATGATTGATACAGCTGGTACAATTACGCTGGCAGCTCAAGCTTTGCAAGATGCAGGTGCGACTGCTGTCTATGCTTGCTGTACGCATGCGGTTCTTTCAGGACCAGCTATCGAACGTTTGGAAAATTCTATCATTCAGGAAGTCATCGTAACAGATTCTATCCAATTGCCTGAAGAAAAAATGAGTCCAAAAATTGTACAAGTATCCGTATCCCAATTAATTGCTGAAGCAATCAAACGGATCCACGAAAACCGTTCTGTAAGTCCATTATTCCAAGAAAAATTCACAATAATCGATTAATAGAAAAATAAAGAAACTCCCTCTGAAGCATTTTAGCTCCAGGGGGAGTTTTTTGTATCAGGTACTAGAGAAGAAAATGGACAATAGTGTGCACAAGTTTTCAAAAAAGGCCCAGGTTGTGCAGACAAACGTAAATAGTCTGCACAACTTCAGCAAAAAACTAAAACTTGTGCAGACAATCGATTTATCCACACAAATTAAAAACCAACCGCTCAAAATTGAACGGCTGGCCTCAAAGTTTTATTCATTTTCCAAAGCTGCGAAAGAATCTTTAATAACGCCGCGGAGTGTATCAGCTGAATGTTGCATACTGCTTTGTTCTACTTCGTTCAATGGAATCTCGATGATACCACGGACACCTTCGCGATTAATTACGGCGGGAACACCAATGAATACATCTTTTTGTTTATATTCACCCGATAGGTGAACAGATAGCGGTAGAATAGCATTCTCATCGTTGAAAATAGCGCGTGTAATACGCACCAGTGAAGCCGCGATACCATAGTAAGTCGCACCTTTTTTCTCGATAATACGGTAAGCCGCATCACGGACGGAATAGAAAGCTTCGACTAAAGCTTCTTCATCAACCAGTGTACCATTTTGTTTCACCCATTCATACATTTGTAAACCACCCACGTTAGCATGTGACCATACCGGGAATTCGGTATCGCCGTGCTCGCCTAAAATATAAGCGTGAACGTTACGGGCATCCACATTTACAAGTTTCGCAATTTCTTGACGGAAACGTGCGCTGTCTAAAGAAGTACCGGATCCGATAACTTGGCTCGCTGGCAGACCGGAAAATTTCCAAGTTGCATACGTCAAAATATCAACAGGGTTGGTAGCCACCAAGAAGATACCGTTGAAACCACTGGCCATCACTTGATCAACAATACTCTTGAAAATTTTCAAATTTTTATTAATCAAATCTAAACGTGTTTCACCAGGCTTTTGCGCAGCACCAGCTGTTAAGACGACTAAATCAGCATCGCCACAATCATCATACGTAGCCGCATAGATTTTCTTAGGACTTGTATAGGCTAACGCATCGGATAAATCGATAGCATCACCTTCCGTTTTAGCGACGTTCATATCAATGATCCCTAACTCACGTCCCACGTTTTGTGTAACAAGAGCAAAAGCGTAGCTTGAACCAACCGCACCGTCACCAATTAAAATAATTTTTTGACCAAATTTTCTATCTTCTCTCGACATAACATTCCCTCCATTAAACTAAATAGCGTTTCTCATTTCATTATAACATTTATTTGTAAAAGGGCTGAGATTTGTGTCCGGCGCTTTTTCATTTAGCTTTGTTGGAGAATGTGCTATACTAAATTGATGACTGGACGGATTGCGTCCAGCTTTTTCGACTTTCTAGAGAAAAGGTGAAAGAGATGAAAATGATCATTGGATTAGGAAATCCAGGACCGAAATATAGTGATACAAAACATAATATTGGCTTTATCACATTAGATGATTGGGCATACCACAACAAACTGTCATTTGATAAATCGAAATTCGATGCGTTATATGCAGAGGAACGTATAAATGGGGAAAAGGTATTATTTGTAAAACCGATGACCTATATGAATGATTCCGGACGCGCTGTGCGACCGCTGATGGATTATTTTGGTATTGAAATAGAAGATATTGTTGTTGTTTACGACGATATGGATATGCCGCCAGGCCGTATTCGCTTGCGCCAAAAAGGCAGCGCAGGTGGTCATAACGGCATTAAGAGTTTGATTCAACATTTAGGAACACAAGATTTTAACCGCATTCGCATAGGGGTGGGGAGACCGGCACCGAACATGACGGTGGTCCAGCACGTCCTCAGTCCGTTTCCGAAAGAAGTCCACGAAGATATACTCTTTTCTGTAAAAGAGAGTGTGGATGCAATCGCTGATTATATTAAAGGCGATGACTTTTTGAAGACGATGAATAAATTTAATCGCAAGAAATAGGTTCAGCTTTGGCTGAGCCTATTTACGCACGAATAAGGAGTCCGATATGAGAGATATAGAAAATTATCTGCAGCAGTCGCCTGCCATTCAAAAGATAATTGAGCAAACGCGTTATGAAGGTAACCAACTTGTTACGGGTATTAGCAGTTCATCCCGAAACCTGTTGACTTCAATTGTTTACCGCAATATTAAGAGTCCCATTGTTGTATGGGCAGCGAACTTATTGCAAGCAACCCAAATCTATGAAGATTTGACCCAAATTTCAGACGACATTCCCGTTTTTCTTTTTCCGGTAGAAGAATCTTTGGCTGTAGAATTAGCCTTTTCTTCGCCAGAATTCCGGAGTCAACGTGTCGAGGCCATGCATTTTCTAACGACCGGACAAAAAGGAATCGTCATTATCCCAACAGCCGGATTCAAAAAGCTCCTTTCTCCGGTATCAGTATGGAAGCAACATAATCTCCATTTTACCGTTGGCGAAGAAATAGACTATGAGGGCTTACCTGAGAAACTAGTCGCAATGGGGTACATCCGTGAATCGATGGTCGCTGCACCGGGGGAATTTAGTATCCGCGGTGATATCGTGGATATTTACGCACTGAACGAAGAAAATCCGATTCGTATATCGCTATTTGATGCAGAAGTGGATCGGATGGCCTTCTTCGAACCAGCCACTCAGAAATCATTTGAAAATCCGATTACCGAAGTACTGGTATTACCCGCGCAAGATACCGTCTTCCCGCCGTCTACCATCACTATTCGTAGCGAAGAAATAAACAAAGTTATTAACAAGCGAATTAAATCCGTCAAAGATGAAACTGTCAAGCAACGTCTGACAACGCACTTCACCGATTTTATTGAAAAGTTAGAGCTTGGTGAACTGCCGGAAAATCCACGGATGTACACATCTCTTCTCTTTGAAGAAGAAACGACTATTATGGACTACATCCCGGGAAATGCACTCCTGATTATGGATGAATATGGCCGAACGCTTGAATCCGACAAAAACCAGGAAATGGAAGCAGCGGATTGGCAGGCGAGTAAGCAATACGATGGTATCATCCTGCCAAAACAAAAAATGATGGCTGAAGTACGAGAGATTGTCAAAAAGAGCCACCATAATAAATTATTCTATTCTCTCTTTCAAAAAGGGTTGGGAAATATCCGCTTCATCGACATTCATAACCTACAGTACCGCGGTATTGTGCAGTTCTTTAGTCAAATGAATATGGTGAAAATTGAGATGGAGCGTTGGTTGCGTCAAGGCATGACAGTCTTTACCCTTGTTCCAGATAGTGAACGTGCGGAAAAGGTTCATCAGACCTTTGCTGATTTCCAAATCGAGAGCATTATTAAAGGCCATGATGCGGTTACGCCGGGACACGTCAATATCGTCGTAGGCGGTATGGCCAGCGGTTTCGAGATGCCGATGGAAAAAGTGGTCTTTATTACGGAAAAAGAACTATTTAATAAAACGAAGAAAAAACAACCGCGTCGACAAAAAATGTCGAACGCTGAACGCCTGAAAAGTTATACTGAGCTATCACCGGGCGATTACGTGGTGCATGTTAATCACGGTATTGGGAAATATACTGGGATGGAAACGATTGTTGTAGACAAAGCTCATCAAGATTACATTTCTATCGTCTACCAAGATGGCGCGAAACTCTTTATTCCGGTTACACAGCTACACCTCGTTCAAAAATATGTGTCATCTGAATCAAAAACACCGAAGATAAACAAATTGGGTGGAACAGAGTGGACGAAGACCAAGAATAAAGTAGCAGCAAAAGTTGAAGACATGGCAGACGATTTAATTGAATTGTATGCCAAGCGTGAGTCCGAAAGAGGATATGCG
Source organism: Jeotgalibaca porci (assembly GCF_011299095.1). Lineage (NCBI taxonomy): Bacteria > Bacillati > Bacillota > Bacilli > Lactobacillales > Carnobacteriaceae > Jeotgalibaca > Jeotgalibaca porci. Next base: position 1,642,111 of record NZ_CP049889.1, read on the forward strand.
TATCCGCCAGATACGGTGGATCAAGTTGAATTCGAGAACCGCTTCCCGTTTACAGAGACAGAAGATCAACTGCGTAGTGCCCAAGAAATTAAGAAAGACATGGAAAAAATCAAACCAATGGATCGCTTGTTAGTTGGGGATGTTGGTTACGGTAAAACAGAAGTAGCGATGCGGGCGATATTTAAAGCCGTGATTGAAGGCAAGCAAGCCGCGTTCCTCGTACCGACAACGATTCTCGCGCAACAGCATTATGAATCCTTGATGCAGCGGTTTGATGATTTGCCGTTTGAGATTGGCTTGTTGAGTCGTTTTAGAACGAAGAAACAACAAGAAGAAACCATTAACGGAATCCGTAAAGGGAGCGTGGATATTGTGATTGGTACCCACCGTTTACTTTCTAAAGATGTGAAGTTCCTGGATCTCGGCTTACTGGTCGTGGATGAAGAGCAACGCTTTGGGGTAAAACATAAGGAATCCTTGAAACAATTGAAGGCTTCGGTTGATGTGTTGACCTTAACGGCGACGCCGATTCCAAGAACGTTGCATATGTCGATGTTGGGTGTGCGTGACCTGTCTGTCATTGAGACGCCGCCTGCTAACCGTTATCCGGTCCAAACGTATGTGATGGAGCAAAATAGCGGTGCTGTGAAGGACGGAATCGAGCGGGAAATGGCACGTGGCGGTCAAACGTTCTACGTCTATAACCGTGTGGAAACCATTGAGCGGAAAGCCGATGAAATCCGCTTGTTAGTACCCGATGCCCGCGTTGGCGTGGCCCATGGTCAAATGACAGAAGTTCAATTGGAGAATATTATGATGGATTTCGTCGAAGGCAACTATGACGTGTTAGTAACAACAACCATCATAGAGACGGGTGTAGATATCCCTAACGCGAATACACTCTTTATTGAAAATTCTGATTACATGGGACTCTCTCAATTGTATCAATTACGTGGCCGGGTCGGACGTACGAACCGGATTGCGTATGCTTATTTCATGTATCAACCTAATAAAACCTTAAGTGAAATTAGTGAGAAACGCTTGAAAGCTGTTAAAGAATTTACGGAATTGGGTTCTGGATTCAAGATTGCGATGCGTGATTTAGCGATTCGTGGAGCCGGAAACTTACTGGGCGCCCAACAACATGGGTTTATCGATTCAGTCGGTTTTGATTTATATTCTGAAATGCTAAGTGAAGCGGTTGAACGCAAGCGTGGCGTTGGTACACAACGTAAACGTGTGAACATTGAGATTGATTTAGGTGTGGATGCGTACATCCCGGCAGCTTACATTTCCGATGAGAGACAAAAGATTGATTTCTATAAACGGATTCAAAAAATTTCGAGTGAAGAAAATGCATTTGATATTCTGGATGATTTCGAAGATCGTTTTGGTGTGATTCCGGAAGAAGTAACGCAGTTGACGCAAGTCGGTCTCATTAAACACGTGGCTGAACTGGCTCAAGCAGAAGCGATTAAGCGTCAAGGCGATACGGTTATAGTTACGTTTAACCCAGAAGGAACGAACCGTCTGCAAGGCGCGGCCGTCTTCGAAGCGTTGAGCAGCATCCCATTGCGTGCGCAAGTAAATATGAAAAATGGCAAGTTGGCCGTTTCATTGCAAATCGGGAAAACGGAAACGCAGGCCTGGATGGATCACATTAAGATTTTCCTTTCCGCCTGTGAAGATGAGAAGGTAACTGCAGATGAAAAATGAACAACTTAAAACCATGATGAATGGTGCGGTTTTACTTTCGGTGGCCGCATTAATCGCGAAAGTGCTCAGTGCTGTTTATCGCGTACCCTTTCAAAATATGGTGGGGAACACCGGATTGTACGTCTATCAACAAGTTTACCCTTTATATGGGATTGGCATGACCTTTGCTTTATCCGGTTTCCCTGTTTTCTTTTCTAAAATAATCGCCCAGGCCGGTTCTCAAAAAGAACACAGTCGCTTGATGCGAAACAGTTTACTGATTCTAACGCTCTTCTCTGTCTTCCTTTTCGCAGGGGTATATGGCTTTGCTGGAACCATCGCGAAAATGATGGGGGATGCGCAACTGTTACCGATTATTCAATCCGTCGCATGGTTATTCCTTTTTACGCCTGTTTTAGCAACGTTACGGGGATACTTCCAAGGAACGTACCGGATGAAACCAACGGCACTCTCTCAAGTTTTGGAACAACTCATTCGCGTCGGCATTATTATCTTCGCAGCGTGGATATTCACAAAAGGCGGCGATGATTTGTATCGCATGGGCGCCCAAGCGATGAGCGGGGCGAGTTGGGGAGCAGCTGCAGCGACAGTAGTCTTACTCGTTTATTTTTTCTCATATAAACAAAAAGAAATGCCGCTAGAAGAAACAGACGCATCTCCGGTAGTGTCTTTTAAGAAATTGGCCGCTCTTTATTTGACGGAAGGACTGACTATTTGTCTGCTAACATCACTGCTCGTCCTTTTTCAACTGGTTGATTCGTTTACACTTTATAAAGGCTTATTGGAAAACGGGATTGCAGCAGATGTTGCTAAGTCATTGAAGGGGATTTACGATCGCGGTCAGCCCCTTGTTCAATTGGGGATGGTTGTAGGGACCGGATTCTCGGTTGGATTTATTCCCTTGATGAGCAGGGCTTATGCATCTAAACAATTAGATGCCTTCCATCGCGCTGCCAAGTCACTTATCCGTATGACCGCTGTCTTTTCATTTGCAGCAGTAGCGGGATTGTTGGCTATCTTACCTGAAGTCAATGAAATGTTATTTGGTGATACAAGTGGAAATGGTGTGCTTTCAGTGTATATTCTGGCAATTGCCGTAGCATCCATCTTGATGGCCTACCACTCCATTTGTCAAAGTTATAATCAATTTCGTTTAACGTTAATTGCACTGGCAATCGGATTAGTAGTAAAATTACTTGCTAACTCCCTTTTCATTGCACAATGGGATACGTGGGGCGCTAGCCTTGCCACCGTAACAGGTTTGGTAACGATGGTTGTTTTCTTACACAAGCAGCTGCCATTGTCACTACGTAATGTGTGGAACCGGGATGCTTTCTTGGTTAAATTAGGGGCGGGAGCTGTTCTCTTGTTTATTAGTGCCTTTCTGACCAAACGGATTCTGTGGTTGTTCTTCCAACCAGGCAGAACCAACGCGACCCTCGTTGCACTCTTAACCGTTGTGGTTGGTGTCTTTGTATTTTTACTATATGTGATTCGCGTCAAGCTGATTACGAACCGCGAGTGGGTTTCAATTCCACTTGGGAAAAAACTAATGAAAAAAATGAAGCGCTAAAGGAGTTTTTGTATGGATGAACTGATTCGCATATTTGGCATTGAACCAACAGAAGGGCTTCAAATAATCAGTGGAATTAATCTGGATTCAAATCGGTTGGACTTAGGTAGCCATTTGCTTGTTACTAAGATTGCAGATACCTTTATAGCAAGTGACGTAAAACTTGCTTTAATGGAGAAATATCCAGACGAACATCCTGTGGTCGTGATGATTGGAGATACGCAACAAATCGCGCATCTACCGCTTTATGAGATAGATCAATATCCGATTACCGATGCGAAGCTTATTCTTTACGTTCCGCCGCTTCCGCTTGATGAGCGGACAAAGAGCTTTGCGACAACCCAATATTACATGGATGCGATTCAAGCCGGTGATATTTGGGTGCAAGAGCAAACACATGAAAGTCTTTTGCCTTATTTGAAAGAAGAGAGCGAAGAGGTTTTTGAAGCAATTGCCAATAATGACGAGGATAATTTGATTGAAGAGTTAGGCGACATCTTACTTCAAGTCATTTACCATGCGGGTCATGCCGAGCAAGAAGGGACCTTCAGCCTTGAAGATATTCTGGAAGCTTTGAATCGGAAGTTGCGCAGACGCCATCCGCATGTATTTGATGGGTATCCGGTTGAAACAATTGAAGATATTGATGCCATGTGGCAAGCTATTAAAAAGAAGGAAAAGGAGAATAACGATGAGACTCGATAAATTTTTGAAAGTATCTCGTATTATCAAACGTCGTACGATTGCCAAAGAGGTCAGTGACAAAGGACGTATTGCTATTAATGGCAAACAAGCGAAGTCCAGCACAGATGTAAAAGTCGGTGATGAAATGACAATTCAGTTCGGCAATAAGACATTGGAACTGAGAATCGACAAGATTGTCGATACGACTAAAAAGGACGAAGCACAGGAAATGTATACCATTTTGAAAGAAACAATGGTGGATACAATTGAATAAATAATGTTGTATAAAAAAATTGCATAAAGAAGCGTGACATTCGGTAAGATTTCTTCTATACTAATAACAGTATACGGTCTGCTTGGAGGGAATATACCATGCTGCGGAATCGGAGAAAAAACGACCCGAAACAACAAAACATTACGCAAATAAATAACAACTATACGCATGAAAAAACATTAGAAAAACAACAACTCACTTTATTAAATAGAAATGCAAGAAGACGTAAGACGGCTTTAGCGATTATTGCTGCTGGTATCCTCTTACCACTTGGGTACAATGTGGTCAGTAATGTACATCAAATTAATCAAGTTGATGTGCAAATTGCCGAAGCGAAGGCTGAGAAGAAGGAACTGGAAAAAGAAAACCAGCGCCTGAATGTTCAAGTCGGTCTCTTGCAGGATGACGAATATGTGGCAAAGTTGGCACGTAGTCGGTACTACTTTAGTAAAGATAAAGAGATTATTTTTAGCTTGCCTGAAGATAATCAAAGCAAGGCAGCAAGTCAAATCGAGGGCGAAAATTGATTTCGTACCTACTATTAAAGGAATTTACATGCTATAATAAGCATACAAAATCTAAGGAGGAACACTTTTTTTATGTCAATTGAGGTTGGTACGATTGTATCTGGAAAAGTAACTGGTATCACAAATTTTGGAGCATTTATCGATTTAGGAGATAGAAAGACTGGACTTGTCCATATCAGTGAAATTTCCGATAGCTATATTAAGGATATTAATGATGTCCTAAGTGTTGGGGACGAAGCAAAGGTTAAAGTTATGACCATTGCAGCAGATGGGAAAATTGGATTGTCAATTCGCAAGGCGCAAGAGAATTCAGACGAAGGTTCCCAACCTCAACGTGAACATAAGCCAGCTCCACGAAGCACATCATCTTATAATAAACCAAGAGAAGACCGTCCTTCATATAACAAGGCAAGAGATTCCCGTGACCGTGCACCACAAGGAAGAGACAACAAGAAAGATAACAGCTTCGATTCTTTAATGAGTGCATTTTTGAAAGATAGCGATGATCGCTTGACGTCATTAAAACGTAACACAGAAGGAAAACGTGGCGGCCGCGGCGGTAGACGCAACTAATAAGTCTGTAACAAGAGGATGAACGAGGGTGAAAGCCTATTTGTTCCGCCTCTTTTTTTCTATTTTTATTATATGGTTCAAAAGGAGGCGGTGAATGCAGTGAGTATCGTGCAATTATTACAAAAGGATAATGCCGCTAGCCACTACTGGTCAGCGAATGAGCAGGTATTAGTCGCATGTTCCGGTGGGGTCGATTCCATGGCCTTGCTACACGCGCTGCAACAATTACCCGTGGAAGACCGTCCGGACATCACTGTTCTTCATGTTCACCACCATTTACGTGAAGCAGCCGAAGCAGATTATCAATTAGTTCGCGCTTATTGTTGGGAGCACCATTTGAATCTGGAAGTAAAACATTGGGAAAATCCGCCTGATACTAATGTCGAAGCAGCTGCTCGGAAGTTTCGCTATGATTTCTTCAAAGAACAGATGGCAGCAACAGGTAGTACGACAGTTCTAACGGCCCATCATGCGGATGATCAGATAGAAACCATTTTGATGCGTTTGACCAGAGGCAGTACGCTAAAAGGGTACGCCGGCATCCAAACGACGCGTTCATTTGGAATGGGGACATTAATCCGGCCCTTACTCACTGTCGAAAAGGACACACTCTATGCCTATTGTGCGGCTCATGCCGTTCCCTTTCGCGAAGATGAGACGAATCAGATGTTGGGATATACCCGGAATCGCTACCGGCAGCAAGTGGTTCCTTTAATCAAAAAGGAAAACAAGCAAGCTGCCCAGCACTTTACGGATTTCTCAAAGGACTTAACCGACTTGGTGACCATTGCAGAACCTCTAATTCAAGAGAACTGTCAGCGTGTCTTTACACAAAAAGGCAAAGAGTGGGAATTAGATAGAGACGCCTTCTTGAAATACTCGGATGCCATGAAACGGCTCGTCATGAGCCACTTTCTGACGAATGTCTGGCAAGTGGCCGTTCAACGACAACATGTTCACGACATCATCGCACTAACCACAAATGAAAAGCCCCAGTCCGAAATCAACTTAGCAGATGGGACTGTACAGAGAAGATACGCCGTGATTCGCTTTTTATTGCCTCAGGCTGCTAAATTAAAGAAATTACAATTTAAAGAAGATTTAAGTCTAAATAAATGGTTAGTACTCCCATTTAATGGTAAAATAGGATTGTTTTTACCTTCTAAACAAGAATGTGAAAGCGAACCAAATATGTATGTTCGAAAAGAAGAAGTGACACTCCCGCTAATTGTCCGTAATTGGCAACCAGGGGATACGATTCAAATGAATCATAAAAAAACATTTACCAAAAAAATATCCCGTATTTTCATAGATAAGAAAATACCAGTGGAAGAACGCGAAGCGGCGTGGGTCGTAACGGATCAACAGGGTAAAATACTCTTAGTTCCAGGTTATGCCTCCTCCATTTGGGTTCACGAATCAGGTGATTTCGTATTATCACTAATAAATATAAACGAGGTGCAAGATGTTACATCCAGATATTAAAGAAGTACTTTATTCAGAAGAAGAAATTGCAAAAGTAACAAAAGACTTGGGAGCAGTTTTAACAGAGGAATACAAAGACAAATACCCATTAGTAATTGGTATCCTTAAAGGTGCCGTTATGTTCATGACGGATTTATCCCGCGCAATGGACTGCGATTTAGAGTTAGATTTTATGGACGTTTCCAGTTATGGAGCGGGTATGGAATCGAGCGGAGATGTTAAAATCATCAAAGATTTGGATACAAGCGTTGAAGGCCGTGATGTCTTGATTGTTGAAGATATCATTGATACAGGCCGTACATTAAGCTATTTGATTGAAATTTTCCGTTACCGTAAAGCGAAATCAATTAAAATTGTAACGCTTTTAGACAAAAAAGAGCGTCGTGCTGTTGATTTGCAAGCGGACTGGGTAGGTATTGAGGTACCGAACGAATTCGTAGTCGGTTACGGCTTGGACTATATCGAAAAACACCGTAATCTTCCTTATATCGGTGTGTTAAAAGAGGAAGTTTATCAGTAGTATTAATTAATAGTTAAAATAGGTCAATTATGTTAAGATGACTTAGAAACCTATTTTATATAGAGCTAATTACGAACTAAAAAGTTAGATATAAGCCTGCAAGGCATACTATCTGCAAGGAGGGTCAAATGAAAAAAAATAATAATTTTTTCAAGAGTAGCGGCTTTTGGATTCTAATCTTCCTGGCAGTCATTGGTGTTGTCACAATGATGACAAGAGGTGTCGGAAATCAGACGAGTCAAGCAGTCACATCAACGGAATTTATCCGTAATCTAGAAAATGAAGAGATCAAAGAGTTCACGATGCAACCAGGCGCCGGAGTTTGGGATATCGTAGGTGAATACCGCGAAGAACGTGAAGTCGAAAAAGAATCAAGTACAAGTGATTTAATTTTGTTTGATGATTCAAAACAATCAACAAAATCATTCACTACACGCGTTTTGCCAAACGATGCGACCTTGAGTCGAATCGGTGAACTATCTGAGCAAAATGATACAGATGTTACAATCTTAGAACAAGACCAATCAGGTGCTTGGATCAGCCTTCTGTTCACTATTTTACCGTTAGTTATCTTTGTATTCTTCATGTATATGATGATGGGACAAGGCGGTAACCAAGGCGGCGGCGGACGTAACGTAATGAACTTTGGTAAAACGAAGTCAGAAGATATGTCCAAGAAGAACGTTAAAATTCGTTTTTCTGACGTAGCAGGTGCAGAGGAAGAGAAACAAGAACTTGTTGAAGTTGTTGAATTCTTGAAAGACCCACGACGCTTTACAGCTTTAGGCGCACGTATCCCAGCCGGTGTTCTTCTAGAAGGACCTCCAGGAACGGGTAAAACATTGCTGGCTAAAGCCGTAGCGGGAGAAGCGGGCGTACCGTTCTTCTCAATCTCCGGGTCGGAATTTGTGGAAATGTTCGTCGGAGTCGGTGCAAGCCGTGTCCGTGACTTATTCGAAAATGCTAAGAAAGCTGCACCAGCTATCATCTTTATTGATGAGATTGATGCAGTCGGTCGTCAACGTGGTGCAGGTATGGGTGGCGGACACGATGAGCGTGAACAAACCCTTAACCAATTGTTAGTTGAGATGGATGGTTTCCAAGGAAACGAAGGAATTATCGTTATCGCAGCAACAAACCGCTCAGACGTACTCGATCCGGCGTTACTGCGTCCGGGACGTTTTGACCGTCAAATTTTAGTCGGTCGTCCAGATGTAAAAGGGCGTGAAGCGATTCTTAAAGTTCACGCACGTAACAAGCCGCTTGCAAATGATGTTGACTTGAAAGTAGTTGCACAACAAACACCGGGCTTCTCTGGTGCGGATTTGGAAAACTTACTAAACGAAGCAGCACTTGTAGCAGCACGTCGTGACAAAACAAAAATTGATGCACTTGATATTGACGAGGCTCATGACCGTGTTATTGCGGGACCAGCTAAGAAAGATAAAGTCATTAGTAAACGCGAACGTAACATGGTTGCTTACCATGAAGCGGGACATACAGTGGTTGGTATGGTCTTAAGTGACGCACGTACCGTTCATAAAGTAACAATCGTACCGCGTGGTCGCGCTGGTGGATACGCGATTATGTTACCGAAAGAAGACCGCTTCTTGATGACGAAAGAAGAAATGTTTGAACAAGTAGTTGGTTTACTTGGTGGACGTTTGGCAGAAGAAATTGTCTTCAACGCACAAACGACTGGTGCAAGTAATGACTTCCAACAAGCAACAGCGCTTGTTCGTAGTATGGTAACAGAGTACGGTATGAGTGATAAATTAGGTACGGTACAGTACGAAGGCAATAGCCAAGTATTTGTCGGCCGCGATTACGGCTCTAAACGTGCATACTCAGAAGATATTGCTTACCAAATTGACTCTGAAGTTCGTCGCATTATGGGCGAAGCGCATGACAAAGCACGTGAAATTATCATGGAGCACCGTTCACAATTGAATTTAATTGCTGAAAAGCTTCTAGAACTTGAAACCTTGGATGAGAAGACAATCAAGAGTTTATTTGAAACAGGATTAATGCCTGCTGAGAATAAAGAAGATGAATTCCCAAGTGAATCTGCTGCATCTTTCGATGAGGCCAAACGTGCCCGCGAGAAAAAAGAAGCACAAAGAGCAGAAGAGCAAGAACAAGCTGAAGAAAAACGGACTGAAGCATTGCCGGAAGAAAGTACACCTTCAGAAGAAGAATAAAGCAAGACTGGAGATTGGGTTAAAACCCGGTCTCCAGTGTTTTTTTGAAAAGACCGTTCGTCTCAAAAGCGGAACGGTTTTTAATTTTCCCTTACTATAGTAAAATAAGTGTAGAAACCGATATGGAGGAAAAAAATGACTGATTATTTAATTAAAGGAATGGCGTACGATAACCAATTCCGTGTATATGCAATTGACGCAACAGAAGCTGTAGCAGAAGCACAAAGACGCCACGACACGTGGAGCGCTTCTTCAGCGGCATTAGGAAGAACAATGGTCGGATCTCTTTTAGTAGCAACAACGGGATTAAAAGGCGATCAAAAAATGACCGTAATCGTAAATGGTAACGGACTGGGCGGCCGTATCTTAGCGGATGCGAATGCACAGGGCGATGTAAAAGGGTATATCCAAAACCCACACGTCAGCTTACCTCTGAATGCGAACGGAAAGTTGGATGTACGTGCCGTTGTTGGAACAGAAGGAACGTTATCGGTTATTAAGGACTTGGGACTAAAAGAGCCATTCTCTGGTCAAGTGCCAATTGTCAGTGGTGAGTTGGGTGAAGACTTCACTTACTATATGGCGAACTCCGAGCAGATTCCTTCAGCAGTTGGCTTGAGTGTGTTGGTTGATACAGATGATTCAATCAAAGTAGCGGGCGGCTTCATGATTCAAGTATTACCATTTGCATCTGACGAAGCAATTGCTTCTATTGAGAAGAATATTGCTGAAATGCCACTTGTTTCCCGTTTGATGGAAAATGGCGCAACACCGGAAGATATCTTGCACCGCATTCTAGGTGAAGAGAATGTTCACTTTATCGAAAAAATGCCAGTTCAATTCAAATGTGATTGCTCACACGACCGTTTCAAACAAGGGATGGCTGCAATCGGAACAGAAGAATTGACAGCTATTATCGAAGAAGACCACGGCGCAGAAGTTGTCTGCCAGTTCTGTGGAACAAAATATAACTATACAGAAGATGAGTTGACTGAATTACTGAACGCAAATAAGTAAGGAGGAATACGAATGACAGAAGTTATTAAAACGTTAGCGACGCAAATAGGGGAAACACCCGTAGTTGAATTGCCAACAGTCAGCCCGGAAGGTGCAGCCAAGATTTACTTGAAGCTTGAATTTTTGAATCCCAGCGGCAGTTTGAAAGACCGGGTTATGTTGAATTTGATAGAGATTGCAGAAGAAGACGGTGCTATCGGACCAGGCTCAACACTTGTAGATGCCTGTGACCAACATGCCGGTATTTCACTCGCCATGCTAGCTGCTTCCAAAGGGTATCGCAGTCTGATTGTGACGCCGGAAGGATTAAACCCAGCCATCGAAGCAATCATCACGAAGTACGGCGGTGAAATCTTGTATACACCGTTAGATGCAGGGATGTCTGGAGCCATCAGCCAAGCTGAAGAAATCGCCCGAAATAAGGAGTACTATTATTTAGCGCAATTTACGAATCTAGGTAATCCGTCTGTACACGAAGCGACAACGGGACCGGAAATACTGGAAGCAATGGGGAAACTAAAATCGATGCTTTCGTAGCTTCGGTTGGAACAGGTGGAACCTTAACCGGAGTCGGCCGTTCCTTGCGAACTGCTAATCCGAATGTTGAAATTTTCGCAGTTGAACCGGAAGCTTCCCAATCGTTGAGTGGTGGAGTCGAAGGACTTCATCCTTTAGTAGGAATGGGTTACGGCTTTATTCCTCCTGTGTTAGAATTAACGCTTTATAACGGTGTTGTTCGTGTGACGACTGAAGAAGCGTACGCAATGAGCGACCGTCTCCCCAAAGAGCAAGGGTTATTGGTCAGTGACGCGACTGCGGCAGCCATTGTTGGAGCAGTGGAAGTAGCCAAACGACTTGGCCGTGGAAAAACGGTCGTTGTTGTTTAAGGATTGTATAATAGGAAGAAGAGGTCGGGACTATGTCCGGGCCTCTTTCAATTTGACCCACGCTGTTTGCGGCGTGAAAGGAAAGTTTATGGATTATTTTGCCAGACATCTTGCAATTTGTGCCATTTCTTGGCAATATAGGATGAGATAGAATACGAAAGTAGAACGGAGTGACCTCATTGAGTCAAGAGAACAATTTCGAAGAAATGAATGACCAATTAATCATTCGCCGTGAAAAAATGCAACAATTGCGTGAACAAGGGAATGAACCTTTCAGCAATGGCTTCAAACGGACGCATTTGTCCCAAGAGTTGCATGAAGCATACGATGGATTAACGAAAGAAGAACTTGAAGAAAAGAATGTTGAAGTTGCAGTTGCAGGACGGATTGTAACAAAACGTGGAAAAGGTAAAGTAGGTTTTGCTCACTTGCAAGACAGCGCTGGACAAATTCAAATTTACGTGCGTAAAGATGAAGTCGGCGAAGCAGATTATGACATATTTGATCATGCTGACTTAGGAGATATCGTTGGAGCAGTTGGACAAGTAATGAAGACAAACACAGGTGAAGTAACTGTTCGTCCTACAAAGTTTGTTCATTTAACGAAAGCACTTCGTCCGTTACCGGATAAATTCCATGGTTTAACGAATGTTGAACAAAAATACCGTCAACGTTACTTGGATTTAATCAGTAACAAAGACAGCTATGATCGTTTCGTAACTCGTAGCCGTATTATTTCTGAAATTCGCCATTATTTAGATACACGTGGCTACTTGGAAGTTGAAACGCCTGTGCTTCATAATATGGCGGGGGGCGCGTCAGCGAAACCGTTCATTACACATCACAACGCTTTGGATATGGAATTATATATGCGTATCGCGTTGGAATTACATTTGAAACGTTTAGTAATCGGTGGAATGGAAAAAGTTTACGAAATCGGCCGTGTTTTCCGTAACGAAGGAATCGATACAACGCATAACCCAGAATTTACAATGATTGAAGTGTATACAGCTTACACGGATTATTATGATGTAATGGAATTGGTTGAAGGCTTGTTCGAAGACGTTACGCAAACAGTTAAAGGCACAACAACGATTACGTATAATGACATCGAATTGAACATGGCTGCACCTTACGCACGTGTTCATATGGTAGATGCAATTAAAGAGCAAACTGGCGTTGACTTCTGGAAAGAAATGTCTGACGAAGAAGCACGTGCAATTGCGAAAGAACACAATGTCCCTGTAACAAAACATATGACTTTCGGACATGTCGTGAACGAATTCTTTGAAATGTTCGTAGAAGATAAGTTGGAGCAACCAACCTTTATCTACGGTCATCCAACAGCAATTTCACCATTGGCACGTAAGAATGAAGAAGATGGACGCTTTACGGATCGTTTCGAATTCTTTGTAATGGGTAAAGAGTACGGGAATGCCTTTACAGAGTTGACGGATCCAATCGATCAGCGTGAACGTTTCGAAGCGCAAGCAGTCGAAAAAGAACAAGGTAACGATGAAGCGCACGGCGTGGATGAAGAATTTATTGAAGCATTGGAGCACGGTATGCCGCCAACAGGTGGACTGGGTATCGGTATCGACCGGATGGTTATGCTGTTAACAGACAGCCAATCAATCCGTGACGTTCTATTGTTCCCAACAATGCGTAACTTAGATAACTAATTAAAGAATGACTCGAAAGACTGTCGCTTGCGGCAGTCTTTTTTGTGCGCAGTTGTAAAAAGTGTGGGTAGCTTACCGGCATACAGGAAAAAGCGAAGTGCTGAAAGCCGGTAAAAGAGAGAAACTACCGGCTTTCAGAAGAATAAAAACAGCTGAAAGCCGGTAAAAGCGACAAAACACCGGCTTTCAGGAAATTAAAAAATGCCGAAAGCCGGTAATAAGCACCGACCACCCTCATAAAAAATAAAAAAAGTTTTCAAATAATGTTGACGAACCTATTTTTAAGTGTTACTATTACAAAGGTGAATTTATGCGCAGTTTCCTGAAACAAAACTTCAGTCATGCTGACTGGTGGCATCTATTTACACCCACTGATAAATCGAATTTTGTTCGATTATTTATTTTTTACCAAAAATGGACCACCTGGATGTGTGGACCAAGATAACTTTGAATGAGGAAGGAGGAAACAAAATGCCTACAATTAACCAATTAGTTCGCAAACCTCGTAAATCTGCTATTGAAAAATCTAAATCTCCTGCATTAGGAAAAGGATACAATAGCTTTAAGAAATCAACTACTAACACTAACTCACCTCAAAAACGTGGTGTTTGTACTCGTGTTGGTACAATGACTCCAAGAAAGCCTAACTCGGCTTTGCGTAAATATGCGCGTGTACGTTTGTCTAACCTTTTAGAAGTGACAGCTTACATTCCTGGTATCGGCCATAACCTACAAGAACATAGTGTTGTTCTTATTCGTGGTGGACGTGTAAAAGACTTGGCGGGTGTTCGTTACCATATCGTACGTGGTGCTTTGGATACAGCTGGTGTAAACGGCCGTATGCAATCACGTTCTAAATACGGAACTAAAAAGCCTAAAGCAGCTAAAAAATAATTTAACTACTAAAACAATAATCTAATTATACTCGAGAAAGGAGGAGTCAGTATGCCTCGTAAAGGTCCAGTCGCTAAACGTGAAGTAATGCCAGATCCAATTTACCAATCTAAATTGGTTACTCGCACAATCAACCGCTTGATGGTTGATGGAAAACGCGGTAAAGCAGCAACTATTTTATATAATGCATTTGACATCATCAAAGATTCAACTGGTAATGAACCAATTGAAGTTTATGAACAAGCAATGAAAAACATCATGCCTGTTTTGGAAGTAAAAGCTCGTCGTGTAGGGGGTTCTAACTACCAAGTGCCTGTTGAAGTTCGTCCAGAACGTCGTACAGCTTTAGCACTACGTTGGTTAGTTAACTACTCTCGTCTACGTGGTGAAGATACCATGGAAGAAAGATTAGCTAAAGAAATCATGGATGCAGCTAACAACACAGGTGCTTCTGTTAAGAAACGTGAAGATACACATAAAATGGCAGATGCTAACAGAGCGTTCGCTCACTACCGTTGGTAAAATCTCCTCATTTCGTGTATTGTATAGTTTGAAAATACTAACTGAAAGAGGTGTATGAAGCAGATGGGAAAAAGAGATTTCACTTTAGAAAACACTAGAAATATCGGTATCATGGCTCATATCGACGCTGGTAAAACAACGACAACTGAGCGTATCCTTTATTATACTGGTAAAATCCATAAGATCGGTGAGACTCACGATGGTGGGGCACAGATGGACTGGATGGAACAAGAGCAAGAACGTGGTATTACAATTACTTCTGCTGCTACAACTGCAGAATGGAAAGGTCACCGCGTAAACATTATCGATACACCTGGTCACGTGGACTTCACTGTTGAAGTTGAACGTTCACTACGTGTACTTGATGGTGCGATTGCTTTGCTGGATGCACAATCTGGTGTTGAGCCTCAAACTGAAACAGTTTGGCGCCAAGCAACAACTTACGGTGTTCCACGTATTGTTCTAATTAATAAAATGGACAAAATCGGTGCTGACTTCTTGTACTCTGTAGGTACTTTGCACGATCGTCTACAAGCTAATGCTCACCCAATCCAATTACCAATTGGATCTGAAGATAACTTCACGGGTATCATTGACTTAGTAACGATGAAAGCAGAAATCTACGATTCTGAAGACGGTACAGACTACCACGAAGAAGAAATTCCAGCTGAGTACCAAGAAGTTGCTGAAGAATGGAATCTTAAATTGATTGAAGCTGTTGCTGAAACAGACGAAGAATTGATGGAACGTTACCTTGAAGGTGAAGAAATTTCAGTTGATGAATTGAAAGCTGCAATCCGTAAAGCAACAGTAAACGTAGAATTCTACCCTGTACTTTGTGGATCAGCATTCAAGAACAAAGGTGTTCAACTAGCGTTGGACGCTGCAATTGATTACTTGCCTGCTCCAACTGACGTTGCTGCAATTACTGGTATTATTCCAGGAACAGACGAAGAAGTTGCAGTGCCAGCAAATGACGAAGATCCGTTTGCAGCATTAGCATTTAAAGTTATGACAGACCCATTCGTTGGTCGTCTAACATTCTTCCGTGTTTATGCAGGTACTTTACAATCAGGTTCATATATCCAAAACGCTACTAAAGGTAAACGTGAGCGTGTAGGACGTATCCTACAAATGCATGCGAACAGCCGTCAAGAAATTTCCGAAGTACATGCCGGAGATATCGCAGCAGCAGTTGGTTTGAAAGATACAGGTACGGGTGACACATTGTGTGACGAAAAACGTCCTATTATCTTAGAATCTATGGAGTTCCCTGAACCAGTTATCGAAGTTGCTATTGAGCCTAAATCAAAAGCTGACCAAGATAAAATGGGTATCGCTCTACAAAAACTTTCCGAAGAAGATCCAACTTTCCGTGCAGCTACTAACGTAGAAACAGGACAAGTTGTTATCGCTGGTATGGGTGAGTTGCACTTAGACATTATCGTTGACCGTTTGAAACGTGAGTTCAAGGTTGAAGCTACTGTTGGTGCACCACAAGTATCTTACCGTGAAACATTCCGCAAGAGCGTTGAAGCAGAAGGTAAATTCGTTCGTCAATCAGGTGGTAAAGGTCAATACGGTCACGTATGGATTGAGTTCACACCTAACGAAGAAGGCGCTGGCTTCGCATTCGAGAATGCTATCGTTGGTGGGGTTGTTCCTCGTGAATATGTCCCAGCAGTTGAAGCAGGATTGAGAGACTCAATGGATAACGGTGTTCTTGCTGGATATCCATTGGTAGACGTTAAGGCTAGACTATATGATGGTTCTTACCATGACGTTGACTCTTCTGAAACAGCATTTAAGGTTGCTGCTTCCCTAGCATTGCGTAACGCTGCTAAGAAAGCTGACCCAGCTATTTTGGAACCAATGATGGCAGTAGAAGTAACAGTTCCTGAAGAATATTTAGGAGATGTTATGGGACACGTAAGTGCACGTCGTGGTCGTATCGAAGGTACAACTGCACGTGGTAACGCTCAAATCGTTAAAGGAACTATTCCTTTGTCAGAAATGTTCGGTTACGCAACAACACTTCGTTCAGCTACACAAGGACGTGGAACGTTCGCAATGACATTCGATCACTACGAAGCAGTTCCTAAGTCTGTACAAGAAGATATTATTGCTAAAAGCGGTAAAAACGCTGAGTAATCCTATCACCAAATAAGTTTGAAATATTGCATTTTAGAGTCGTAGTCGGTATACTTTATAGTGATAGACGACTCTGAAAATGTAGTAGTCTAAAAAATTAAAACACCCTTTTTGAGGAGGAAATCAATAATGGCAAAAGAAAAATTTGACCGTTCCAAACCACACGTTAACGTTGGTACTATTGGACACGTTGACCACGGTAAAACAACATTAACAGCAGCAATCACAACTGTACTAGCGAAAACTTACGGTGGGGCAGCAGTTGACTACGCATCAGTAGACAACGCTCCAGAAGAAAGAGAACGTGGAATCACTATCAACACTTCTCACGTAGAATACGAAACAGAAAATCGTCACTACGCTCACGTGGACTGCCCAGGTCACGCGGACTACGTTAAAAACATGATCACTGGTGCTGCTCAAATGGACGGAGCTATCTTGGTAGTTTCTGCAGCTGACGGCCCAATGCCACAAACTCGCGAGCACATCCTATTGTCTCGTAACGTTGGTGTACCATACATCGTTGTGTTCTTGAACAAAATGGATATGGTTGACGACGAAGAATTGCTTGAATTAGTAGAAATGGAAGTTCGTGACCTATTGTCAGAATACGACTTCCCTGGTGACGACACTCCAATTATCGCTGGTTCTGCATTGAAAGCTCTAGAAGGCGTAGAAGAATACGAAGCTAAGATTCTTGAATTGATGGCTGCAGTAGATAGCTACGTTCCAAACCCAGAACGTGATACAGACAAACCATTCATGATGCCAGTTGAGGACGTATTCTCAATCACTGGTCGTGGTACTGTTGCTACAGGACGTGTTGAGCGTGGACAAATTAAAGTTGGTGACGAAGTTGAAATCGTTGGTATCGACGAAGATATCACTAAATCAATCGTTACTGGTGTAGAAATGTTCCGTAAATTGTTGGATTACGCTGAAGCTGGCGACAACATTGGTGCATTGTTACGTGGTGTTCAACGTGATGACATCCAACGTGGACAAGTACTTGCTAAACCAGGTACAATCACTCCGCATACTAAATTTACAGCTGAAGTTTACGTATTGTCTAAAGAAGAGGGTGGACGTCATACTCCATTCTTCTCTAACTACCGCCCACAATTCTATTTCCGTACTACTGACGTAACTGGTGTTGTTGAGTTACCAGAAGGCGTGGAAATGGTTATGCCTGGGGACAACGTTAAAATGACTGTAGAATTGATTCACCCAATCGCTATCGAAGACGGAACTCGTTTCTCTATTCGTGAAGGTGGACGTACAGTTGGATCCGGCGTTGTTTCTTCAATCGAAGGTTAATTAATACGCTAATCTAATAAAAGAGTCAGGAAGATTTTTCTTCCTGGCTCTTTTTTTGTATTTCTGCCAAAAGTGGTATTGTTTGCATTTAATATTTCTTTCTCGTTATACTTAAGATGTCCCAGAAACTTATACTTTACTACCCAAGGAGGTAATCTTCATGAGTAAAAGATTAGTAGGAACATACGTAAGTATTGATGAAGCAATGATGGCCGTTGAACGTTTACGTGATCAAGGCTATGGACGAAACGATATCCACGTCATTGCCGACCGTTCAGTAAGAGAATCCATTCCGTTCACTATGGACGCAGAAGTATCTGCAACTGACGAAGCCAGAAAAGGTGAGATGGAAGATGACCGCTCACTATGGGGAAAAATCAAAGATGCTTTTACATTCAATGAGTATACAGATGAAGCGTATCAGGATCCGACAGGAGATAATCCCAATGACCCGCTTGAAAAGTATCGCAATGACTTAGCAGCCGGAAAAGTAGTTGTATTAGTCGATGAAAATGAAGCGACTCACATTCCTCCAACAGAACCGCTTATGGGTGCCGATGATATGCGTCGGGATACGACACCAGATTTCACAACAAATGACATGCAATCAGACCCTCCCTTAGAAAATGATGATTTCATGGATCGTGACCCACGTAATCTCCCATAAGACTGATAAATTTAAAGAGCCGGAATAATTTCCAGCTCTTTTTTTATTGCTGTTTGCTTGTTTAAAGGGTTATCATTTCAAATTCAAACACGTTTTCGTTACAATAAGAATGTATTAAGTATTTATTAATTATAAGGAGGAAAAGAAAAATGGATCAATTCACTAATTCTTTGCAAGGTATTTGGACCTCATTTGTAGCATTTCTCCCGAATTTGTTAGGAGCAATTCTTCTAATTGTATTGGCATGGGTGATTGCGAGTTTAGTCAAGAAAGGTGTTACAAAGGGTCTTCATGCTATTAACTTTGATCAGAAGTTAATGAGATGGGGCGTAGCGAACACAACGGATGACGGGAATCGCATGATCGAGTCAATCGGTTTAATCTTATATTACTTAATTTGGTTATTCTTTATCCCAGGTATCTTGGCGCAAATTGGACTGTCTAGCATTGCTGTTCCAATTACAAACATGTTCGATGGTTTCCTAGCATTCTTGCCGAAACTATTCGCAGCAGTTCTAATCTTAGCAATTGGTTACTTTGTAGCTAAATTTGTTAAGGAACTGGTGCAAAACGTATTAGAAACAATCAACATTGATCGATTCTTGAATAAGTACATTCAAAAGACAGGTCAGACATCCGCTGCAAAAGTAGAATCAAACCGTTTCACAATTGCACGTGTCTTAGCTAATACAGTATTTGTTGTGATTCTAATCCCAGTTATTACAATGGCTTTGGAAACATTACAAATTAGATCAATTTCCGAACCAATAGTCAATGTGCTAAACCAAGTGCTAGCGTCAATTCCGAATATCCTTGTTGCGGTCATTCTATTGATTGCAGGAGGATTAATTGCAAAATTACTTGGTGACTTATTAGAGGGTCTGTTGACAAGTTCAGGCGTGGATAAATATTCTAAATACTTATCCAGAAACAATCCACAGATGAAGTTATCAACAATCATTACACGTATTGTTCAAACGGTTCTAATGATTTTCTTCGTCGTAGAAGCTTTAAATGTATTAAACCTTGAAATCCTCAATACAATCGGTGTAGCGATAATTGCTTACTTGCCATCAGTATTAATTGCGATTGTTATTCTAGGTTTGGGAATCTTTGGCGGTAACGCATTATCTTCATTCGTTAAAGATTCAACAGGTAGCCGTATGACAGGAGAAATTGTTAAATACATCGTTTATGTATTAGCAGTCTTCATGACGCTTGACCAATTACAATTTGCATCATCAATTGTCAACACAGCATTCTTGTTTGTAATTGGCGGCTTGGCAGTAGCATTTGCACTTGCATTTGGACTAGGCGGTCGCGAGTTTGCGAAAAAACAACTCGATCGTTTAGATAATAAAATGCAAGAAGAAGCAAAACAAATCCCAGGTACAGCTTCTAAAACAGAAGTAGAGAAAGAAATCGATTCATTCGAATAATAGACACCATAGAAACAAGAGAGTGTGAAAAAAGGCGTTCAAAAACGGCTCACTGGACTGGAAAAGCGCAAGATGGCTGCAAGCCAGCGCGCATTTTCCGGGAAGTGACGCCGTTTTTGCCTTTTTGAGCACGTTTGCGCGCCGATTAGTCGTAAATAACAAAGGAGCTGGAGTTATTTTCCAGTTCCTTTGTTTGTCTGGATAATTAGGACTTAAGTCAATTAAATTTGGATTAAAAAGACCTTATTACGATTAATTAGGACTTTTGTGGGTCTAAATTTCATTAGAAAGTCCTTATAATCGTTTATAAGGACTTTTTACCCATTATTTTTGATTAGAAAGGCCTTATAAATTCGTAAATAACAAACAAAGGGGCCGGAGTTATTTCCCAGTTCCTTTGTTTACCTGGGTAGGAATGGCAATTAACGGCATCGGTATCTTCCACCGAAGTTTCCCGACAAAAGAAAATCAAACTTTAAATTACATATATAATAGGAAGAGATTATTTCGTATCCAGAAATAATCTCTTTTTTACGTTGAAATGACGCGTTTTCGAATGATTCAAACATGACAATAATATAAAGCTAAAAGAATTAAGTTTTTTCAGAAAAAGACTTGCATTTATTTCTGGAACCCGGTATACTAATCAAGTGTGAAATTGCAGAAGCAGTGACACGCGGGTCCCGTGTAAATGGGCCCTAGCTAAGAAACGAGAGGTTGCGACACGCCCGGACGCTTTGCCACGGAGGGGTGCGGCCGGAAATTTTCGTGGAGCTAGTCTTATGAGTTACATTTGACGAAGGAGGGAAATAACATGGCAAAACAAAAAATTCGTATTCGCTTGAAAGCATACGAGCATCGTGCACTAGATCAATCAGCAGACAAGATTGTGGAAACGGCTAAAAGAACAGGAGCTTCTGTTTCAGGTCCAATCCCATTGCCAACTGAAAGAAACTTGTACACAGTAATTCGTTCACCACATAAATACAAAGATTCACGTGAACAATTCGAAATGCGCACTCACAAACGTTTGATTGACATTATCAATCCAACAAGTAAAACTGTTGATGCTTTGATGAAACTTGATCTACCATCTGGTGTAGACATCGAAATCAAACTATAATTTATCGTTAACCCAAAATAAAAAACTAATAAAAACAACGGAGGTGTTACCATGACCAAAGGAATCTTAGGCAAAAAAGTAGGTATGACTCAATTCTTTACTGAAAACGGTGAATTAGTACCTGTAACAGTTATCGAAGCTACTCCAAACGTTGTTCTACAAGTTAAAACTGTAGAAACTGACGGATACGAAGCTGTACAATTAGGTTACGACAACGTTCGTGAAGTATTGACAAACAAACCTGCTAAAGGTCATGCAGCAAAAGCAAAAACTGCCCCTAAGCGCTTCATTAAGGAATTCAAAGATGTTGAGCTGGGAGAGTACGAAGTAGGAAAAGAAATTACAGTAGATGTATTTCAAGCAGGCGACATCATTGATGTCACTGGTACATCTAAAGGACACGGTTTCCAAGGCGTAATTAAACGTCACGGACAATCTCGCGGTCCAATGTCACACGGTTCTCGTTATCACCGTCGTCCTGGTTCAATGGGATCTGCTTCTGATGCGTCACGCGTATTCAAAGGCAAAAAATTGGCTGGACAAATGGGTGGAGATCGTACTACAATCCAAAACCTTGAAATTGTAAAAGTTGACGTTGAAAAGAACGTTATCCTTATTAAAGGAAATGTTCCTGGATCTAAAAAATCATTAATCGAAATTCGTTCAGCTCGTAAAGCTGCTAAATAAGTATCATAGAAAGGAGGAACGAGAAATATGCCTAACGTAAGCCTATTTAAACAAGATGGAACAACAATTGGCGATGTAACATTAAACGAAGAAATCTTCGGGATTGAACCAAACGAAAGTGTTGTATTCGATGCAATCATCATGCAACGTGCTTCATTAAGACAAGGGACACACGCGGTTAAAAACCGTAGCGCAGTTCGCGGAGGCGGACGCAAACCTTGGCGTCAAAAAGGAACAGGTCGTGCTCGTCAAGGATCTATCCGTTCACCACAATGGGTTGGCGGTGGAGTGGTTTTTGGACCAACACCTCGTTCTTACAAATACAAATTAAACAAAAAAACACGTCGTTTAGCTCTTAAGTCAGTTCTTTCACAAAAAGTTGCTGAAGGAAACTTAATCATAGTTGACCAACTAGCTTTCGATGCACCAAAAACAAAAGAATTCGCAAAAGTGTTAACAAACTTAAACGTTGACTCCAAAGTATTGGTAGTCCTAGAAAACGATAACGACTTCGCAGCATTGGCTGCACGTAACCTTCCAACAGTAACAATTTTGGGAGAAAACGGATTGAACGTTTTAGATATCGTATCTAACAACAAACTAGTTCTAACACAAGCTGCTCTTTCTAAAGTAGAGGAGGCACTTAAATAATGGAATTACATGACATTATTCTACGTCCTATCATTACAGAAGCTTCCATGCTAGTAATGGACGACAAAAAATATACTTTCGAAGTAGATGTTCGTGCTAACAAAACTCACGTAAAACAAGCAATTGAAAAATTGTTCGATGTTGAAGTTGAGAAAGTTAACATTATGAACGTTCGCGGTAAACTAAAACGTATGGGCCGTTACTCCGGTTATACTAAAAAACGCCGTAAAGCTATCGTAACTTTGACTGAAAGCTCAAAGACAATCCAATTATTCGAAGAAGAATAATGACCATTTAAAAACCCACATTAATATATAGGAGGGAAAACAACGTGGCGATTAAGAAATACAAACCTACCACAAACGGCCGTCGTAATATGACAGGTTCTGATTTCGCAGAAATTACGAAAACAACACCTGAAAAAACTTTGTTGGAAAAAAACAACAAACACGCTGGTCGTAACAACCAAGGTAAAATCACAGTGCGTCACCAAGCTGGTGGACACAAACGTGCTTACCGTATTATCGATTTCAAACGTAACATTGACGGCATTGTCGGAACTGTTGCATCAATCGAGTACGATCCAAACCGTACAGCTAACATCGCATTAATCCATTACTCAAACGGTGTTAAGACTTACATTATCGCACCTAAAGGACTTCGAGTTGGTCAAAAAATTGAATCAGGGGCAGATGTTGATATCAAAGTAGGGAATGCTCTACCATTGAAAAATGTTCCAGTTGGTACATTTATCCACAACATCGAAATGAAACCAGGTAAAGGTGGACAATTGATCCGTTCTGCTGGTACTTCTGCACAAGTTTTAGGACAAGAAGAAAAATACACGCTAGTTCGTTTGAACTCAGGCGAAGTTCGTATGATTCTTTCAACTTGCCGTGCTACTATTGGTTCAGTAGGTAATGAACAACACGAATTGATTAACATTGGTAAAGCAGGACGTAACCGCTGGTTAGGTAAGAGACCTACAGTACGTGGTTCTGTAATGAACCCTAACGATCACCCACACGGTGGTGGTGAAGGTAAAGCACCAATCGGATTGAAATCACCAATGACTCCATGGGGCAAACCAGCACTTGGTCTTAAGACTCGTAACAAGAAAGCTAAGTCAAGTAAGCTAATCGTACGTGGACGTAAAAAATAGTAAGTAACTTAGATATGAAACCGAAGAGATTCGAAAGGAGGCTTCACCATGAGTCGTAGCTTGAAAAAAGGACCTTTCGTCGATGAGCATCTTATGAAGAAAGTGGAAGCTGCAACACAGAGCGAAAAGAAACAAGTTATTAAAACTTGGTCACGTCGTTCTACAATCTTCCCACAATTCATCGGCCAAACAATCGCAGTATATGATGGAAGAAAACATGTTCCTGTTTACATTCAGGAAGATATGGTTGGACATAAATTAGGGGAGTTCGCTCCTACTAGAACTTACCGCGGTCACGCGGCAGACGATAAGAAAACAGGACGTCGTTAATTACGAGGGGAGGAATTATAATGGCAGAACAAATCACAGCAGCGAAAGCAACTGCTAACACTGTTCGCATCGCACCTCGTAAGGTTCGTCTTGTAGTCGATCTTATCAGAGGCAAGAGCATTGGAGAAGCAATCTCCATTCTGAAATTTACACCACGTGCTGCTTCACCAGCAGTAGAAAAAGTGTTAATGTCAGCTATTGCGAACGCAGAACATAACTATGATTTAGATATCGAAAACTTGGTAGTAAGCGAAGCTTATGTCAACGAAGGACCAACTATGAAACGTTTCCGTCCTCGTGCAAAAGGATCTGCTTCACCAATCATGAAACGTACGAGCCACATCACTGTAGTGGTATCAGAAAAGAAGGAGGGATAATCTGTGGGTCAAAAAATTAATCCAATCGGAATGCGTGTAGGCATTATCCGTGACTGGGATGCTAAATGGTACGCAGAAAAAGACTTCGCTAATTTCTTACATGAAGACTTGAAAATCCGTGAATATATCGCTAAGAACCTAAGCGAAGCATCAGTTTCTCGCGTAGAAATTGAACGTGCAGCTAGCCGTGTTAACGTATCTGTTCACACTGCTAAACCAGGTATGGTTATCGGTAAAGGTGGTTCCGAAGTTGAAAAACTACGTAAAAACCTTAACGCTCTAACTAACAAACGTGTTCACATCAACATTGTTGAAATCAAGAGAGCTGACTTGGACGCGAAACTTGTTGCTGAAGGAATTGCAAAACAACTAGAAAACCGTGTTGCTTTCCGTCGTGCACAAAAACAAGCTATTCAACGTACAATGAGAGCTGGAGCTCATGGTATCAAAACTATGGTTTCAGGTCGTTTGAACGGTGCAGATATGGCTCGTAAAGAGATTCACTCAGAAGGAACAGTTCCATTGCATACGCTACGTGCAGACATTGACTATGCATGGGAAGAAGCAGATACAACTTTCGGAAAACTAGGCGTTAAAGTTTGGATTTCTCGTGGAGAGGTATTGCCAACTCGTAAAGAAACAGAGAAAGGAGGGAAATAACCAATGTTAGTACCTAAACGTGTAAAACACCGTCGCGAATTCCGTGGAAAAATGCGCGGAGAAGCCAAAGGCGGAAAAGAAATTGTTTTCGGTGAGTACGGATTACAAGCAGTTGATTCAAACTGGATCACTAACCGTCAAATCGAAGCAGCTCGTATTGCTATGACTCGTTACATGAAACGTGGTGGGAAAGTTTGGATTAAAATCTTCCCTCACAAATCATACACATCTAAAGCTATCGGCGTTCGTATGGGTAAAGGTAAAGGGGCACCAGAAGGATGGGTTTCACCGGTTAAACGCGGTAAAATCATGTTCGAAGTTGGTGGCGTACCTGAGGAAGTAGCTCGCGAAGCTTTACGTTTGGCATCACATAAATTGCCAATCAAAACTAAAATCGTAAAACGTACAGAAATTGGTGGTGAATCGAATGAAGGCTAATGAAATCAAAGAATTATCCACTGCTGAAATGATTGAAAAGGAAAAAGCTTTTAAAGAAGAGCTTTTCAATCTACGATTCCAACTTGCTACAGGGCAACTTGAAAATACTGCCCGCCTTAAAGAAGTTCGCAAATCAATTGCGCGCATTAAAACAGTATTGCGTCAGCAAGAATTGCAAAATCAGTAATTCAGCAAAGGAGGAGACTTACAAATGACTGAAGAACGTAACCAACGTAAAGTCTACCAAGGTAAAGTTGTTTCCGATAAGATGGATAAAACAATTGTTGTAGAAGTATCTACATACAAAAACCATCCTACATACGGCAAACGTGTTCGTTACTCTAAAAAGTACAAAGCACATGATGAAAACAATCAAGCTAAACTTGGTGACATCGTTAAAATTATGGAAACTCGTCCGTTGTCAGCAACAAAACATTTCCGTTTGCTGGATATCGTTGAAGAATCCGTAATCATCTAATTAAACTAAGAAATTATTCCTGATCCGGAAGGAGGAAACAGAAGTGATACAAACAGAATCTCGTTTGAAAGTTGCTGATAACTCTGGTGCTAGAGAAGTTTTAGCTATCAAAGTACTAGGTGGTTCAGGCCGCAAGTTTGCTAGCATCGGTGACGTAATCGTTGCTACAGTTAAACAAGCTACGCCCGGTGGTGTTGTCAAAAAAGGTGAAGTTGTTAAAGCTGTTATCGTGCGTACTAAATCAGGTGCACACCGTAAAGATGGTTCATACATTAAATTTGATGAAAATGCATGTGTAATCATCCGTGATGACAAGAGCCCGCGTGGAACACGTATCTTTGGTCCAGTTGCCCGTGAATTGCGTGACAACAACTACATGAAGATTGTTTCCCTTGCTCCAGAAGTGCTATAAGAAACTGTAATATTGAAGGAGGTGCAACAACTCATGCACGTAAAAACTGGCGATAAAGTTAAAATCATTACTGGTAAAGATAAAGGTAAAGAAGGCGTTGTGCTACAAACTTTGCCTAAAAAAGACCGCGTTATCGTAGAAGGCATCAACATTGTTAAGAAGCACCGTAAAGCTTCACAAACAAACGTTACTGGTGGCATTCTTGAAGAAGAAGCTTCAGTTCACGTATCTAACGTTATGCTAATCGATCCTAAAACTGGCGAACCTACTAAAGTAGGTTACAAAGTTGAAGACGGTAAAAAAGTCCGCTTCGCTAAGAAGACTGGCGAACTTATCGACTAATTAACACAAGAAGGGAGGATTTCGTTAAATGAGCCGTTTGAAAGAAAAATATACTAAAGAAATTACACCATCATTGATGGAAAAATTCGAATATACTTCAGTGATGCAAGTACCTAAAGTTGAAAAGATTGTTATCAACATGGGTGTTGGTGACGCAGTTGCTAACGCTAAAAACTTGGATAAAGCTGTTGAAGAGCTAACATTGATCTCTGGTCAAAAACCAATCATCAATCTTGCGAAAAAATCAATCGCTGCATTCCGTCTACGTGAGGGCATGGCTATCGGAACAAAAGTTACCCTACGTGGCGAAAGAATGTACGAGTTCCTAGACAAACTAGTAACAGTTTCATTACCACGTGTACGTGACTTCCGTGGTATCAGCAATCGTTCTTTTGATGGACGAGGAAACTACACATTAGGCGTTAAAGAACAATTGATTTTCCCAGAAATCGACTATGATAGAGTTGATAAAGTTCGCGGTATGGATATTGTTATCGTTACAACTGCAAACACTGACGAAGAATCAAAAGAATTATTGACACAACTAGGAATGCCATTCCAAAAATAAGCGAAGGGAGCAAAGATAAGTGGCTAAGAAATCAATGATCGCAAAGAACAAACGTCCAGCTAAATTCTCTACACAAGAGTACACACGCTGTGAACGTTGTGGCCGTCCACATTCTGTTTACCGCAAATTCAAATTGTGCCGTATTTGTTTGCGTGAACTAGCTTATAAAGGACAAATCCCTGGCATGAAGAAAGCAAGCTGGTAATCAGCCATATCCGTAAGAAGGAGGTAAAAGTTAATGGTTATGACAGACCCAATCGCAGATTTCCTTACTCGTATTCGTAATGCGAACATGGTACGCCATGCAAGCTTGGAAGTACCTGCTTCCAACATGAAACTGGAAATTGCTAAAATCCTTAAAAATGAAGGATTCATCAAAAACTACGAAGTTATCGAAGATGACAAACAGAACGTTATCCGCGTATTTATGAAATACGGTGCTAACAACGAGCGTGTCATCACTGGTTTGAAACGTATTTCGAAACCAGGTTTGCGTGTATATGCGAAAACTGGCGAAGTTCCTCGTGTATTAAACGGATTAGGAATCGCAATCGTTTCTACATCAGAAGGTATCGTTACAGATAAAGAAGCAAGATCTAAAAACGTTGGTGGAGAAGTATTGGCTTACGTTTGGTAATCCAACTTTCCCTGCAACACAAATAATAGAAGGAGGTGCAGCCCTGTGAGTCGTATTGGTAATAAACTAGTCGAAATTCCAGCTGGCGTAACCGTAACTCAAGATGGAAACACTGTAACAGTTAAAGGCGCTAAAGGTGAACTAACTCAAACATTCAGTGACTTGATTACAATGAATATTGAAGGCAACATCGCAACTTTCTCTCGTGCAAACGAAGAAAAGTTCACAAAATCTCTTCACGGTACTTCACGTGCTTTGTTCTCAAACATGGTAGTTGGTGTATCTGAAGGATTCAAAAAAGAACTTGATCTAGTCGGAGTTGGTTACCGTGCTCAACTACAAGGAAACAAACTTGTATTGAACGTAGGTTACTCACACCCAGTTGAGTTCGTACCAGAAGATGGCGTTACTGTAGAAGTTCCTTCTAACACTAAAATCATCATTTCAGGTTACAACAAAGAACGCGTTGGCGCTCTAGCAGCTAACGTACGTGCGGTACGCCCACCAGAGCCATATAAAGGTAAAGGTATCAAGTACTCTAACGAAATCATCCGCCGTAAAGAAGGTAAAACTGGTAAATAATAGCCAGTTATTCCTTTTTGCAGCATAACTAATCTAATTAAAGAGGTGACAATTGTGATTAATAAACCAGATAAAAACAAAACACGTCTGTCTAGACACGCTCGTGTAAGAAGAAAGATTTCTGGAACTGCAGAGTGCCCACGCTTGAACGTATTCCGTTCTAACAAACACATCTACGCTCAATTAATTGATGACGTAGCGGGTGTGACGCTGGCAAGTGCCTCTAGCAAAAAAGATGTAGCAGAATCTGTTACTAAATCAGAAAGTGCATCAGTTGTTGGTAAAATGATCGCTGAACGCGCTGTAGAAAAAGGTTTGAAGAAAGTCGTATTTGACCGTGGTGGATATCTATACCATGGCCGTGTACAAGCATTAGCTGAAGCTGCACGTGAAAATGGACTAGAATTCTAGGAAAAGGAGGATAACCACACATGGTATTTATTGACCCAACTAATTTAGAATTAGAAGATCGCGTTGTTGCGATTAACCGTGTAACTAAAGTTGTTAAAGGTGGACGTCGTCTACGTTTTGCTGCTCTAGTTGTAGTCGGTGATAAAAACGGACACGTAGGTTTTGGTACTGGTAAAGCGAACGAAGTTCCTGAAGCTATTCGTAAAGCTATCGAGTCAGCTAAGAAAAACTTGATTGCTGTACCTACTGTAGATACAACAATCCCTCATCAAGTTATTGGTCGTTTCAACGGCGGTAACGTGATGTTGAAACCTGCACTTGCTGGTTCTGGAGTTTCTGCTGGTGGTCCTGTACGTGCCGTCATCGAATTGGCAGGTATTGCGGATATTACATCTAAATCTCTAGGATCAAGCACACCAATCAACATGGTTCGTGCTACTGTTGATGGTTTGACACAATTGAAAAAAGCTGAGGATGTTGCTGCATTACGTGGCAAGTCCGTAGAAGAAATCTTAGGCTAGGGAGGATATACAAAATGGCAGAATTAAAGATCACTTTAAAACGTAGCTTGATTGGACGTCCTCAAAACCAAAAAGATACTGCTAAAGCTTTAGGCTTAACTAAAATTGGTAAAACAGTTGTTAAACCTGCTAACGAAGCTATTAACGGTATGGTTAATACAATCAGCCACTTGATCGAAGTAGAAGACGTTAAATAATAGAATCAAAAATGAAGGAGGTGCCCAGTTAATATGAAACTTCATGAATTGCAACAGACAGAAGGTTCACGTAAAGTACGTAACCGTGTAGGCCGTGGTTCTTCATCCGGTAATGGTAAAACATCTGGACGCGGACACAAAGGTCAAAAAGCTCGTTCTGGTGGTGGAGTTAGACTAGGTTTTGAAGGTGGACAACAACCATTGTTCCGTCGTATTCCAAAACGTGGTTTCTCAAACATCAACCGTAAAGACTACGCAGTTGTAAACCTAGATACGTTAAACCGTTTCGAAGAAGGTACAGAAGTAACACCAGCATTGCTTGTTGAAAGCGGCGTTGTTCGTAACGAAAAATCCGGCATCAAAGTTCTTGCTAAAGGTGCAGTAGAGAAGAAATTGACTGTTAAAGCTCATAAATTCTCTGATGCAGCGAAAGAAGCTATTGAAGCTGCAGGTGGAACTGTTGAGGTGATCTAATGTTTAAACTTCTGAAAGAAGCATTTCAGACTAAAGACATTAGAAGCCGAATTTTCTTCACCCTTGCATTGTTGATTGTATTCCGTATTGGAACACATATCACAGTACCAGGTGTTGACGCGGCAGCCATTCAAAATTTAGCATCTACTGGATTGTTCAGCTTGCTGAACACATTCGGGGGTGGAGCGCTGAGTCAGTATTCGATTTTCGCTTTGGGTGTCTCGCCATACATAACTGCTTCTATCGTCGTTCAGCTCTTGCAAATGGATATTATTCCGAAGTTTACGGAATGGTCTAAGCAAGGTGAAGTAGGTAGAAGAAAGTTAAATCAAGGAACTAAATACTTAGCTGTATTTCTTGCATTTGTACAATCAATCGGTATTTCCATCGGATTTAATCAACTGTCCAACTTGGGCTTGATTAAGAATCCTGGAATCACAACTTACCTTATTATCGCATTGATAATGACTGCTGGTTCGATGTTCGTTATCTTCATTGGTGACTCCATCACACAGCACGGGATTGGTAATGGGACTTCTCTCATCATCTTCTCCGGTATCGTTGCCCGTATTCCAGTTGATTTGATGACATTCTACCAAGATCGATTCGTCGATGCTGGTGATCAGCTAATCTCGAATATTATCTTCGCAGTTGCCTTGCTAGTAGCAATGGTACTGCTGATAATTTTTGTTGTGTTTATTCAACAAGCGGAACGTAGAATTCCGATTCAATATTCTAAAAGAGCTACTGGTTCCAATCAAGCAGCGCATTTACCATTAAAGATTAACTCTGCTGGAGTTATTCCGGTAATCTTCGCCAGCTCCTTCATGATGACGCCGCAAACAATCTTAGGATTCTTCGCAGCGAACCATAGTGAAGCAACTTGGTACACTGTGTTAAATACTTTATTTAACTTCCGTGAGCCAATTGGTGCTGTAATCTATACAATTTTAATTGTCGCGTTCACGTATTTCTACGCATTGATTCAGATTAATCCTGAAAAAATGGCTGAGAACTTACAAAGATCTGGTGCGTACATCCCAAGTGTTCGTCCAGGTAAAGGAACAGAAGATTACATTACGAGTATGTTGATGCGTTTAAGTACAGTTGGTGCTTTGTTCCTCGGCTTGATTGCCCTGTTGCCAATCATTGCTTCGTCATTGTGGAACCTCCCAGACTCACTAGCTCTAGGTGGAACAAGCCTTCTAATCGTTGTCGGTACCGCTTTGGATACTGCTAAACAAATTGAAGGACGAATGGTGAAACGCAATTATCAAGGATTTATTCAAAAGTAAGGTGTATGTGGGGTCTTTCCCCACAAGCAACTTGCGCTTGCATAAAGGAGACGAGACAAAATGAAGAACCTAATTATTACTGGACTTCCCGGCGCTGGGAAAGGTACACAAGCTGAGCGTATTATTGAAAAATATGAGATTCCTCATATTTCAACTGGTGATATGTTCCGTTCAGCAATCAAAAATGAAACACAGTTAGGACTTGAAGCTAAATCATTTATGGATAAAGGCGAACTCGTTCCTGACGAAGTTACAAATGGGATTGTTAAAGAACGTTTACAAGAAGAAGATACAAAAAATGGCTTTTTACTTGATGGATTCCCAAGAACAATGGACCAAGCAGATGCTTTGGATAAGATTATGACTGACCTAGATCGTACGATCGATGCGGTTATTAACATTGATGTGAATCCCGAAGTACTAATGTCTCGTTTGACAGGTCGAATTATTTGCCGTAATTGTGGCGCTACTTATCACAAAGTAAACCACCCACCAAAAGTGGAAGGTGTTTGCGATAAATGCGGCAGTACTGATTTGTATCAAAGAGAAGATGACAAACCTGAAACAGTGGAAAATCGGATTCGCATCAACCAAGAACAATCCGCACCAATCTTAGAGTACTACTCTAACAAAGGATTGCTTCACACTGTAGATGGTGAAATTGGAATCGAGAACGTGTTCTCAGAAGTCCAAAACATCATCGACTAAAGTTGAAAAAAGGCTTGTTTTTAAACAGTATTTTCTTTGCAACAGTCTGTCATTATGGTATAATGTAGCAGTTAGTGTAAAATAAATGCATAGACAAGTCATACTCAATCAGGTCAGCAGAATGTGAGGAGGTATAAAGATGGCGAAAGATGATGTCATTGAAATTGAAGGAATAGTCGCTGAAACTTTGCCAAACGCAATGTTTAAGGTAGAACTTGAAAACGGCCATATTGTGCTCGCGCATGTGTCAGGGAAAATCCGGATGAACTACATTCGTATTCTACCTGGTGATAAAGTAACGGTTGAATTGTCACCGTACGATCTTACACGCGGCCGTATTACATATCGTTTCAAATAATGCCACTCCATCATTTTAAAGGAGGAATTTAAGAATGAAAGTTAGAGCATCAGTAAAGCCGATTTGCGAAAAGTGTAAAGTCATTCGTAGAAAAGGCCGTGTTATGGTGATTTGCGAAAATCCTAAACACAAACAACGCCAAGGATAATAACAAGGAGGTGCCAATTTATGGCTCGTATCGCTGGGGTAGATATTCCGCGTGATAAACGCATCGTTATCTCATTAACATATATTTACGGTATCGGTAATACAACTGCTAAGCAAGTGCTTAAGAGTGCAGAAGTATCCGAAGAAACTCGTGTACGTGATTTAACAAACGATGAATTAGATCGTATCCGTGCAGAAGTAGACAAATTAAAAATCGAAGGTGACTTACGTCGTGAAACGAACTTAAACATCAAACGTTTGATGGAAATCGGTTCATATAGAGGTATTCGCCACCGTCGTGGATTGCCTGTTCGTGGTCAAAATACTAAGAACAACGCACGTACTCGTAAAGGTCCTGCAAAAGCAATCGCTGGTAAGAAAAAATAATAAAAGTGAAGGAGGTTAAAACTTCATGGTTAAAAAAGTATCGCGTAAACGTCGTGTGAAAAAGAATATTGACTCCGGAGTAGCACATATTCGCTCAACATTCAACAATACAATCGTTATGATTACTGACACTCATGGAAATGCTATTTCATGGTCTTCAGCAGGTGCGTTAGGTTTCCGAGGTTCTCGTAAATCAACTCCTTTTGCTGCTCAAATGGCTGCAGAAGCTGCTGCTAAAGTGTGTATGGAACATGGAATGAAATCTGTAGAAGTTGCAGTTAAAGGTCCTGGTTCAGGACGTGAAGCAGCAGTACGTTCTCTACAAGCTGCAGGTTTGGAAGTTACAGCAATTCGTGACGTTACTCCTATTCCTCACAATGGATGCCGTCCACCAAAACGTCGTCGGGTATAATATTATATTCCGTATCGTTTTGTATCGCAATGGCCTCACTAGGATGAACGAACCGTTTTGAAAGGGGTAAATTGACATATGATCGAAATTGAAAAACCAAGAATTGAAACGATTGAGATCAGCGAGGATGCCACGTTTGGCAAATTCGTTGTGGAACCACTTGAACGGGGATATGGGACAACGCTTGGTAACTCATTACGTCGTATTCTATTGTCTTCACTTCCAGGTACTGCAGTAACAACTCTTCAAATTGATGGAGTATTGCATGAGTTCTCAGCTATTGATGGTGTTTTAGAAGACGTAACACAAATCGTCCTAAACATTAAACAACTAGCATTGAAATTCTATTCTGAAGAAGATAAAACAATCGAAATCGATGTGAAAGGTCCTGCAGTCGTAACTGCTGCAGACATCAATCATGATAGTGATGTAGAAGTTTTAAACCCTGATTTATATATTTGTACAGTGGCAGAAGGTGCACATTTCCACGTGCGCATGGACGCAAAGAACGGCCGCGGTTACGTTCGCTCTGAACATAATAAAACGGAAAATATGCCAATTGGTGTAATTCCAGTCGATTCAATTTTCACTCCAGTTAACAAAGTTAACTACCAAGTTGAAAATACACGTATCGGCCAACAAAATATCTACGACAAATTAACATTGGATGTTTGGACAGACGGTTCTGTAAGTCCGGAAGAAGCAGTCAGCTTGGCAGCTAAAATCCTTACTGAACATTTGAACATTTTCGTTAACCTTACTGACGAAGCTCGCAAGGCTGAAGTCATGGTTGAAAAAGAGGAAACTCAAAAAGAGAAAATGCTTGAAATGACAATCGAAGAACTTGATCTATCTGTTCGCTCATACAACTGTTTGAAACGCGCAGGTATTAACACAATCCAAGAACTGACTGAAAAGTCAGAAGCAGAAATGATAAAAGTACGTAATCTCGGACGTAAATCACTTGAAGAAGTTAAGAACAAACTAGCTGATCTAGAATTGTCCTTACGCCAAGATGACTAGTACTGCAACAAAGGAGGATTAACCAGAAATGGCTTATCGTAAATTAGGACGTACAAGTTCACAAAGAAAAGCTATGCTTCGCGATTTGACTACAGACCTAATCATTAACGAACGTATCGTGACTACTGAGGCTCGCGCTAAAGAAATCCGTAAAACGACTGAAAAAATGATTACTCTAGGCAAACGTGGCGATTTAGCATCACGCCGTTTGGCAGCACAATTCG
This sequence comes from Jeotgalibaca porci, assembly GCF_011299095.1. NCBI lineage: Bacteria > Bacillati > Bacillota > Bacilli > Lactobacillales > Carnobacteriaceae > Jeotgalibaca > Jeotgalibaca porci. Next base: position 1,676,844 of record NZ_CP049889.1, read on the forward strand.
TTCGTAACGAAGTTGCAGACGTACGTGAAGAAGACGACAAAATCGTTGTTGAAGATGCATTGCAAAAACTTTTCAATGGCTTGGCTGCACGCTATGCAGAACGTCAAGGTGGATACACTCGTATTCTAAAAACAGAACCACGCCGCGGTGACGCAGCTCCAATGGTTATCATTGAATTAGTTTAATTATGAAACATTTTCAGATGAAAAGAGCGTTATGATGGTTGCTTCTCCCATTTTGGTTGAGAAGTTAGTCTAGCTCGTGGGACCCTTACGGAAATCGTGATTTCCGTAAGTGGCTCACCATTTGTTTATGCGAAGAGATGAACAGCGAAGTTCAGCTCTATTTTTTTTTCTAAGTACCCGTTACCGTTCAAATAGGTTTCTCAGACGAGGCAGATGCCTCGTTTTTTTGTTTTAAATCGTAAATAGCACCCTCAGACTGCTGGGGGTGCTATTTTTTGATTAACCTGCGCACTCAAACGGGAAAATGGATTTGAGTGCGCATTTCTCACTCCCACCTGCGCACTCAAACGTAAAAACGGATCTGAGTGCACATTACCTACCCCAACCTGCGCACTCAAACGCGAAATTTGATTTGAGTGCGCAATTCTCACCCCAACCTGCGCACTCAAACGCGAAAATGGATTTGAGTGCGCATTTCTTACTCTAACCTGCGCACTCAAACGCGAAAATGGATCTGAGTGCGCATTTCTCACTCTAACCTGCGCACTCAAACGCGAAAATGGATTTGAGTGCGCATTTCTTACTCTAACCTGCGCACTCAAACACAAAAACAGATCTGAGTGCTCAACTCCTCTGTAGAATCCTTCTACATTGAGAAGCAGATAACAATCCGCCACACCACTCTGCCAAAATTGCTCCCGAGAGCAGGCGCTCCGGAAATAATAGCCGATAATCCGCCAATGCAGTTCGAACAGCATCGCCGCAATGACCTTTATGACCGCACGCTTGGCATCGATAGAGACGTTGCGAAGACCGCACGACAAAACACCGACACTTGCAACAGCGTAGCCCCTTCTTCATCGACTCAAACTGATATTTCGGAATCATTTTCAAGAACGGCGGGGCGGGAAGAGCGACCCCCTCCAAAGCAACGGCCAAATCTACCAACGTATCTGAAACGGCATACTGATAATGATTTAATTTCGTCAAATGATCCTGAATCTGGGTAGGCAATATTACATTCCGATTCTCCGGTGCACCCAACAACGTAAAAGTACTCCCGACATGAAAGACCACCGCATCAACATTTGCTTGTGGATAACCCAGTTCACGCAATAACGCCTTGAAATTATTTTTGGTCCGCGCCAGTTGTATCAACGGATTTGCGCGCTCCATACCTGACTGGCGATACATCTCCTCGCTGTGTTGCCACATGCCAGAATAATTCTTCACTTCGTAAATGATGACGGTATTTCCCACCAACAGCAAAAAGTCAATCTGAATCTGACCGGAAAACTTCGGTTCGAAATACAAATCGCGCAGCAAAATATGCTGAGATCGCACACTTTCCATTAACTGCACAAATTCACACTCACCCCGATACCCACATTGCAAATTCCACACATACCGCTTTTGATCGTCATTAAATAACATACGTCCATCCATTGCTTCTAACAGTTCCAAAGTTTTTGGTTTCATAATAAAACTCCTTTCATATATATATACGCAAAAAATCGCGAAAAGCTTTATTTATGTTAAAATTATTTTTAAGGAGTGATTTTATGACACACATATTAGGGCATCACCACATTTCTATGCGTACCAAATCTGGGGACGACAACACCCACTTCTACCGTGACATACTCGGTTTGAAGCGCGTTAAAGTCAGCGTTAATCAAAACGACCCTTACCAATATCATATCTTTTACGGGGATAATACCGGCAGTCCTGGCTTTGATTTAACTTTCTTTGAAAATCAAAGACTCGGAAAAACGCAGCGGGGGACAAACGCGATTACCACTGTCGGCCTTTTCGTTGACACTGAAGCAGCATTCCCGTACTGGGAGGAACGCTTGACCGCCCACAATATCCCCTATGAAATTGGGACGTATGCGAACTACCCGGCAATCCTGTTTCAAGATTCCGACACGGTGCAGCTCGCGCTCATTGCTAGTAATCATGCACAAGCGCCATTTTTCGAACCATGGCCGGATTCACCGGTTCCACTTGCCTATCAAATTAAGGGCATGGGGCCAGTAGAACTAGTTGTCCACAGTCTAGCCGAAGCACAAAAAACTCTAGTCGCTTTATTCAATTATCACAAAGTCTATAACAACGGCAAAGAAGCCCTTTACCAATCCGTAAAAGGCAACCAAAACGGTGAAATTCTGGTGACTGAAGAAGAAGGACCTAAAGAAAAACCAGGGCGTGGGAGTACGCACCATTTGGCGATTCGCGTTGCCGACCATGAAGAACTCAATTATTGGCACGAAAGAATAACCGAACACGGCTACAAAGTTGTTGCCCGGCACGACCGTTACTATTTCGAAAGTCTCTACTTCAGCGATGGCAATAACATTATGTTTGAATTGGCAACGGACGGCCCCGGATTTACTGTCGACCAAACACCAGAAGAACTAGGCACCCAGCTTGATTTACCGCCATTCCTGGAACAAAGACGCGAAGAAATTTTCGAAAATTTGAACCCATTAGCAGGCATAAAAAAAGACTAGAAAGCTTCTAGTCTTTTTGTCATGATATAGTCCGTTTGTTCGTCATCGCCCATATAAAAAGAATGCGCGCCTGTTTTCTCAAAACCGAGTACCCGATAGAATTCCAAAGCACGGGTATTATGTTCCCATACACCTAACCAAATTGCAGCTTTCTCCGTCTCACGCGCATGTTGAATAGCAAATGAAATTAACTGCTTGCCTAAACCACGGCGTTTGAACGCAGAACGCACATAAATCCGTTCAATCTCTAAAGCATCTAATCCCATCTCTTCGGATTGAGCGACGCCCGTATTGAGTTTCAAGTATCCGGCCAGCTTACTTTCCAAGTAGATAAAATAGAAAGAAGAGTCTGGATTAGCCAATTCCGACCTTAATTGATCAGGGTGATACGCTCGTTCCAAATAGGCTGCCAAATCTTCCGGTGTATTATCCGCGGCAAAGGTGTCCGTAAACGTTTCGATACTGATTTCTCGCAATAATTCTAAGTCTTCGCTTGTACATTTATGCATCTTCATATTTTAAACCATCCATCCATTTAAATAATAAAGGTAACTCGGCGTCCCAGAAGTGCCAATCATGGACACCCGGTCTTTCTGTATATACGAAATCAAAAGGTGCCATCACTTCTTTGAAGGAACGGTTATTTTCAATCAAGAAATCTTCCGACCCGCAGGATTGATAATAAGCAGGTAAGGTATCGTCCACAGATAAATTTTCTGCAACCGCAACTAAGTCATTTAGCGATCCACGCAATTGCTCTACCGACCCAAAGGCATTCAAAAAGGTATTATTCCGGTTTGAATCACCTTCCCAAAGCGCCACAACATCTAAAGCACCTGAGAAAGAAGCAGCACCACGGAACATTTCCGGCTTGTTCAGCCCAAGCTTGAAAGCCCCATAGCCACCCATCGATAAACCAGCGACAAACGTCTCTTCCCGCTTGTCAGAAATGTGATAGATGCGGTGTAATTTTTCGGGAAATTCTTCACTGATAAACGTCCAATACTTGCCGCCTGCAACCATGTCTGCATAAAAGCTTAAATGTACCTGTGGCATAAAGACCGCCAAGTTACGTCCTTCTAAATAGCGTGTTAAGCCTGTGTGGTAGAGCCAAGCATGATGATCGTCCGAATGTCCATGAAGTAAATATAAAACCTCATAGGGCCCCTTCATTCCTTCTGGTAGGACAGCCGAGTACCCCACATTCATCCCCAGTGCATCGGACCACATTGTACCATTAATAACGCCCATTCAAATTCCTCCGTTTCCTAAAAAAGTGACAAGACACCTAATGCAATTCTACTCTATTTCAAGTATACTAGATAAGTGACAAAATCAGTATCAGACAGACACATTTATATATTAAATAAATGAAATAACTTATAATACACTTAAGTGAAGTAAGAAGGAAGTAGGGTTACAAATGGAAGAAATAGTCCAATTAAATAACATCTCATTCAGTTATTCTGAAGAAGATTTGCGCCCAGCTCTTAATAACGTTTCGTTGTCGATTAACAGAGGAGAATGGATTGCTGTAATCGGGCCGAATGGTTCAGGTAAATCCACCCTTGCGAAAACAATCAATGGGTTGATCGAAGCCGACGCTGGCGAAGTTATTATTGGCGGGACAAAGTTGACTGAAGAATCAGTGTGGGATGTCCGTCGCAAAGTCGGGATGGTATTCCAAAATCCAGATAACCAATTTGTTGGATCAACGGTTCAAGATGACGTTGCCTTTGGATTGGAAAATATCGGTGTTCCGCGTGAAGAAATGCTTGAGCGTGTAGCAAAAGCAGTTAAAGTTGTAAACATGGCAGACTTCATGGATAAAGAACCAGCGCGTCTATCAGGTGGACAAAAGCAACGGGTAGCGATTGCCGGTATTATTGCCTTAGCGCCGGATATTATTATTTTGGATGAAGCAACGACAATGTTGGATCCAAAAGGCCGCAGAGAAGTGATTGAAACCATTCAGCAACTTAAAAAAGAACAAAACTTAACTGTCATTTCCATTACACATGATATTGATGAGGCGGCGAAAGCAAACCGCATTTTTGTCATGCAGGCAGGCGAATTGAAACGAATCGGGACACCGGAAGAAATCTTCGCGGTTGGTGCTGATATTATTGACATGGGCTTGGATATTCCTTTCCCGGAGAAATTAAAATACCAATTAGCACGCCAAGGACTGGCTGTTCCAGCTGAATACTTAACCGAAGAAAGGATGGTGGATTGGCTATGGACATTATTCTCAAAGATGTAGGATACTCATACGGCGCTGGTACACCATTTGAAAGCCGGGCCCTGTATGATGTGGACCTCGCTATCCCAGAAGGCAGCTATACGGCTCTAATCGGCCATACAGGGAGTGGGAAGTCGACTGTGACGCAGCATTTGAATGCGTTGCTAAAGCCGACTACTGGGACCGTTACAATCGGCGATCGCGTGATTGATAACAAAACCAACAATAAGAATTTGAAATTCATTCGTAAAAAAGTAGGGATTGTATTCCAGTTTCCTGAATCGCAACTATTCGAAGAAACAATCGCCAAAGATATTGCCTTTGGTCCGATGAACTTCGGTGTTTCCGAAGCAGAAGCGTTGGAATTAGCCAAGGAAACTTTACCACTCGTTGGTTTGGATGAGACATTCATGGATCGGTCACCGTTCGATTTATCAGGCGGTCAAATGCGTCGTGTGGCGATTGCCGGCGTTTTGGCAATGAAACCGGAAGTATTAATTTTGGATGAACCGACAGCCGGATTAGATCCAGCAGGGCGCCGCGAAATTATGACCATGTTTAACAAACTTCATGAAGAACAAGGCATTTCCATTGTTTTGGTAACGCACCAAATGGATGATGTGGCAACATATGCAGACCACGTTATTATCATGGATAAAGGAACCGTTGTTAAAATGGGATCGCCAGCAGAAATCTTCTTGGATGCAGAATTTTTACAAGAAAAACAATTAGGTCTACCAGCATCACTGGAATTCCTACAGAAATTTTCACAACAGACAGGTATTGATTTTGGCGATCAACGACCATTGGGAACATCCCGCTTGGCCGCTGCTATCATCGAAATGTTGAAAGAAGGTGACCTGGATGCTTGAGAAATTGCTATTCGGTCGCTACATTCAAGGTAGTTCCTATGTGCATAAAATGGATCCCCGTGCGAAATTAATCGGCGCCTTCTATTTTATTGTCGTTATCTTCCTGGCGAATAACTGGTCCACTTACCTGGCTATGGCGCTGTTCACCGTGCTCTGCGTCTATCTATCAGATATTCCTTTAAAAGTCTTTATAAATGGCGTGAAGCCGTTAATTTGGTTGATTTTGTTTACCGTTATTCTCCAAGTCCTCTTTACGACTGGGGGCGAATCGTACTTTAGCTTTGGCGTTATCAACATCACTTCCTTTGGTCTGTTAAACGGTGCATTTATCTTCATGCGCTTTGTCCTCATTATTTTCATGTCGACATTACTGACATTGACGACCATGCCGCTGTCACTAACCGATGCTATTGAATCATTATTGGGACCGCTGAAACGCTTCAAAGTACCTGTTCATGAACTAGCGTTAATGCTTTCGATTGCTTTGCGTTTCGTACCAACATTAATGGATGAAGCTTCTAAAATTATGAACGCACAACGCGCACGTGGTGTCGACTTTGGTGAAGGAAACATCATTCAGCAAATGAAGGCTGTAACGCCGATTTTAGTACCGTTGTTCGTCAGTTCTTTTAACCGTGCGGATGAATTGGCTAATGCCATGGAAGCACGTGGTTACCAAGGCGGCGAAGGCCGGACCAAGTACCGCGAACTTAACTGGCAACTGCGCGATACCATCGCTATGCTTGCATTTGTAGCATTAACGGCCTTACTGTTCTTCTTAAGAAATTAAAGAGGTGGATAATGCTTACACAACGTTATAAATGCATTGTTCAATACGACGGGACACATTACGTCGGTTATCAAGTGCAGCCAAACGGAAACAGTATTCAGACTGAAATTGAAAAAGCTCTACGAAAAATGATGAAGGGCCAGACCATCAAAATTGATGCGTCTGGTCGGACTGATTCCGGCGTACATGCCCTGGGACAGGTCATACATTTTAATTTACCGATTCAAATTAAACCGGAATCTTTGCAGCTCGCGCTAAACAGCATGTTGCCGGCAGATATTTCGATTCGACAGGTTGAAAAAGTATCCGACGCATTCCACTCACGCTATTCGGCGAAAGGGAAAAAGTACGTTTACCGTGTGGACTTGAATCGTTTCGCAGATCCCTTCAAACGGTATCATACCTTGCATCACCCTTACCGCATGAATCTTGATGCACTAAAAGCGTCTCTGGATAAATTAGTAGGGGAGCACGACTTTACCAGTTTCTGTTCGACTAAAACTGAAAAAGAGAATTTAGTGCGGACGGTATACGTCGCGAAATACGAAATTGATGAAGCAGCAAATGAACTGATTTTTACATTTATCGGGAATGGTTTTTTATATAATCAAATTCGTATTTTTGTAGGAACGTGTTTACAGATTGCGGATGGCTTAAAACAGCCCGAAGAAATCGATCGCCTGTTGGAAGTGAAAGACCGGAACGAAGCGGGCCCGACCGCATCAGGTAAAGGATTGTACTTAGTAGAAGTCTATTACGACAATACATTCAAAGAGAAATTTACTCACTTTTAAAAGAGTGAGTTTTTTTTACAGAAAAAATTGACAAACGCTCGGGAGTGTTGTATTATATAAGACGGTATTGTTTGCCCCACAAGAGCCCCGGAAACTCAGATGGATCAAACATTCAGATAAGAATATGGAGGAAAAGAACGTGCGTACAACATACATGGCTAAAGCTAACGAAATCGAACGCAAATGGTACGTTATCGATGCAACAGATGTTCCAATGGGACGTATTTCATCAATCGCTGCATCAATCTTGCGTGGAAAAAACAAACCAACTTACACACCACATGTGGATACTGGTGACTTCGTTATTATTATTAATGCGGATAAAGTTAAATTAACAGGTAAAAAAGCATCAGACAAAATCTATTCTCGCCACTCAGGCTATATCGGTGGTCTAAAACAGGTAACTGCAGGAGAATTGCGTGCTAAGAACTCTCGTCGTCTAATGGAATACTCAATCAAGGGTATGCTTCCAAAAGGTGCACTAGGTTCTGACCAATTCAGAAAACTACATGTATACGGTGAAGCAACTCACCCACATGCAGCTCAAAAACCAGAAGTTTTAGATATCACTAACCTAATTTAAGGAGGGAATAACATGGCACAAGCACAATACATCGGCACTGGTCGCCGTAAAAACTCAACTGCTCGCGTACGTTTAGTACCCGGAACAGGTAAAATTGTCTTCAACAAGAAAGACATGGAAGATTACATTCCATTCCCTTACTTGTACGAAGTAATCAAACAACCATTAAACATTACAGATACTCTAGGAAGCTACGACGTATACGTAAACGTTAACGGTGGTGGCTTTACTGGACAAGCTGGAGCAGCTCGTCACGGAATTTCTCGTGCTCTACTTTCAGTAGACCCTGACTTCCGCGCACCGCTTAAAGCAGCTGGACTACTTACTCGTGACCCACGTATGGTTGAACGTAAGAAACCAGGTTTGAAAAAAGCGCGTAAAGCGGGTCAATTCTCAAAACGTTAATTGCTGGAGCCGTTGCGAATTCATTCGCTTACGGATACAGTATGGGACGGAGATTTCACAGAAATCGAGTACCATTCAATTATACAGTTCAAGACACTTTCCATTTATGGAGGGTGTCTTTTTTTGGCTCCATACTAATCTTAGTATGGTTAAAACAGAACCCTAAAAACACACACGTTGACGATTACTCTTAACGGGGAATCGAACGTGTGTGTTTTCTGTCAAGCAGGGACTCAAGGGCTGCTAAGGAATACTTTATAGGAAACGTTAATAGGTAGCATTAAACATCGCATTGAATTTACGAATGCGCTAGCCCAGACGAGAGAAAGACCTTAAAAGGTACCCAATTCTCATTGCGTAAGCAAAATCATAAAATGTTTGGCACCGGTATCCATCTTCTCTTACCTGTTAATCAAATTATGTTTAGTGACGAATTCGACCAGTTCACTTTTTTTGGTCAAATTCAGCTTATTGAAGATCCTTGTTTTATAAGTATCTACTGTTTTTATGCTTATCAGCAGTTCACCAGCAATTTCAGTTAGCGTGTACCCCTTAACAATCCATTGCAACACCTCTTGTTCGCGAAGGCTTAATGTTGCATACATTTTATTAATCTTTTCTTCGCTCTGCTTATTTTTTAGGATGGTCGTCATTTCTTTTGGCCGCAAATAGATGTAACCTCCCATAACCGCATCAATAGCAGAATAAAGCTCCTCATCTACAGCTACTTTCGGAACATAACCAGATGCTCCCGCTTTCATAATTAAAGAGACATATTCCTCATCTTCATACATGGTTAGAATAATCACTTTTGCTTGTTCATAACGTGATCTTATTTTTTTAAGTACTTGCAGTCCGTCCATGCCAGGCAAAGAAATATCGAGAAGCAAGATATCCGGTTTCAATTTATCATAAAGCTCTATCGCCTTATGCCCATCCTCAGCCACCCCCACAACTTGGTAAGAACTTCGTTTTTGCAGTAGAAGCTTTAGGCCTGATATAAGAATAGCATGATCATCAACCAGCATAATACTAATTTTTTCTTTAGGTTTCTGCTCCAACTTTATCACTTCTTTCTGGATTTAAGGGCATGGAAACATAAATTTCTGTCCCTTTCTTTTCATTGGCTCTGATAAGAAACGTACCTCCCTGCAACTCTGCTCTTTCTTTCATACCGTGTATGCCAATCCTGTTTTGCTGTTTGGCTTTTTCAAAACTTGCTTTATGAATCCCCTGCCCATTATCTGTTACGGTCAAGTCTATCCATTGCTTGCTAATTTCCAACCCGATCCTGATTTCGGTAGCATTGGTATGTTTCACTACGTTATTCATGCTTTCTTGAACGATCCGATACAGAGCCAATGTAATATGCTCCGCTATGGCAACGTCCTCTTGAGGGACAAATAAGAGAACCTGGATTTGATGGTTTTCCTCAAAATTTCTCGCATATTTCTTTATCGCTGAAACCAGCCCCATCTTATCCAGGATGGGCGGGCGTAATTCAACGGCTAAATCCCGGATTTGCCTTAAAATTCCCGCAGCGATATCTCTGCTTGTATAAAGAAGCTCACGTTGCTCGCTATCTTTCGCCTCATTTGCCATGATTCGCATGGTGACCATTAAAGAGGTGAGGGCTTGACTGGTCTCATCATGAAGCTCACGTGAGATTCTTTTTCTTTCATCCTCTTGAACAGATAATAACTTTGATATCAATTTATCCCGCAACAAATCCTTGTGTTGAAGTTCCTTAAGTAGATAGTCCACTTCTTTATTGGAATTAATAAGATGGTTCGTCATCTCATTGAAAGTTCGCGCCAATTCTCCGATTTCGTCGCTGCTTGTCTCTTCTGCTCGCAGGGATAGGTTCCCCGCTGATATACCTAGTGCTACGTCTACTAAAGTATTGATTGGTTTGGTTATCATACGGGTGGCAAGATAAGCGATTCCGATAGCACCTATCGATACGAATAAAGTAGCCATCAATAATTTAGCGATTCTGGAATAGATATATTCCAAAGATTTCTCCTCTGACATCCCCACTCGTACATATCCAACTTCTCCTTCTTCAATAGGAACTGCGACATCATGAATATTGCCTTCATCTGAGGAGAGGATGATATGCTGGGGCTGGGCAACCACTTGGGAAGAACGAGCCTTCAGAATTCCTTTTGGCAGCATTTCGGGATTGGAAAAGGTATGGGCATAAAGCCTTCCGCGGCTGTTGAATACCAAGATATAGCGGATTTCTTCGTCCACTTTTTTGGTTTCATTAATGAGGCTATCCACTGAATACTGATCGTCAAAGAGGATATAGTCTGAGCTTGTTTCAGCGATATTTTTTGCAATGCTGGTGCCGCGTTTCGCAAGGTCTTCCATCATCATATTGGTAAGGGAATCCCATATGATCCAACCAAAAATGCTAGCCAGAAAAAGTGACGAGAGCATGATTGCCGCCAATATTTTTTGGTTTATCTTCAAATTATTCATCCATTTCATAGGGAACCTCATAATACTCTGAATCGAATGGAATAAAGCGATCAATATACAATCCCTGAAGTACCTGCTTCATAAATTCCTGTTCGTGCATAGTAAGAAAGCTTTCTTTAATCAGCTCTTTTTCTTCTTCGGGCAAGTTGCTTCGGATAACTACAGGCCCGGTGCCTAAGGGCATTGATTTTTCAATAATTTTCAACATTGCTGTTTCTTGAGGATTTTCCCGTTTCATGGTTTCGAAAGCCAGAGAATTAACAGCTGCGGCATCTACAATACTATTTAAAACAGCGTTAATGGAACCCTCATGGCTGTAGGTGTAGACATGCCTTCCGAAAAAACTTTTGATATCTTCTCCTCTATCCTCTAATTCTTCTTCCACAAAAAGATAGCCTGAATAGCTTGAAGGATCATAGAAGGCTATATCTTTGCCCTTAAGATCATTAAGTTCTAAGAATTCATTCTCGCCTTTAGTGATAATGTAACCATAATAATAGGGGCTGCCAAACCTTTCTTGGGTTGCAATCCCTTCAAACCCCCCTTTATCCTTATACAGGATATAAGCTCCTGTCGGAAGCAAGGCGATATCGGCTCCCCCGTTGACCATCAGATTACTGATTTCATTATAACTTCTGCGTTGAATTAAAATAGCTGGTCGGTTCAGCTTCTCTACAATATAATTTACGATTTCCCGGTAATGAACGATTGTGTCTGTTGGAGAAAGCACACTAGAAATAGCTAGCCTTATCGGATTTTTTTCATCCTGTATACTGTCAGGAGTTTGTTTTTCTTCTTCTGAAAAAATAATTTGTTGGGTGGAGGAGTTCCGTTCACAACTTGCCAATATGCATAATAGTAGTAAAAAAGGTAGAAGTTTAAATGTTTTTTTCATGTTTCTCCTTTCCCAAGAATGGATTCATTTCTGAGAATTTTTGCTACCAAAAAGCAATCTCGATTATACCAATTATATCACAAGCATATTTTTATACCAAGAATAGGTAAATGGCTTAAGCAAAATAGCGTAGGATATTTTCTGACAATATAAAGTTAATTATCTTACAAATAATAAGATATTTGCTGATAGTTATTAAATTTAAAAAAGAACATAATATTCATGTAACCGTTATGCAGGTAGCGAAAATATTTGCGCAACATAAAGGAAACGCAGATTCAGCTTGCAGTAAGGAATAGTTGGTAGCGCTTATTCTATTTTAGCGGTTTTTTACAACCAAAGCATTGCGTCTTATTCTGAGAAGGGTATATTCCTGGTGCCGGAAGGGTGGGATCACGCTCTTCCCCATCACAGCATGGATACGCAATAGCAGAAGGATACTTTATTTTTCAAGCGTTTTCATAAAAAGAGGAGGGAGGCTTTCGGGAAACACATCATAGAGTTGAATAAAAAAATCGTAAAACTTCAGTTACTGGAATTTACAATATAGGATATAGGAGGATTTCGAAAATGGAATTAGCTTATCAAAAACAAAACAAGGAAAAATTTGCCCGCTATCTCTTTCGGCGAAAAATAATCTTTATTATTGCATTTGTAGGATATGTCTCAGCATATCTTGTACGAAATAATTTCAAATTAATGTCCAGCACTATTATGGCTACGAATGGTTGGGATAAAGCGGATATTGCTTTTTTGCTTTCTTGTTTAACGATTTCTTATGGATTGGCTAAGTTTTATATGGGTGCTTTAGGAGACCGGGTGAGTTTGAGGAAACTTTTCTCAATCAGCTTGGGAGCTAGTGCCCTTATCGCTATTATGATTGGATTTTTTAACACATCCATTACAACGCTGGCTATTCTCTTGGTGTTGTGTGGAGTAGTGCAGGGGGCTTTAGCACCTGCGTCTCAAGCGATGCTTGCCAACTACTATTCTAACCGCTCACGTGGAGCAGCTATTGCAGGTTGGAATATCTCACAAAATGCTGGATCTGCTTTACTTCCTTTAATCATTGTAGCATTGACTAGCATGGGACTGGTCGTTCCGGAAACCGGAAACATTCTCATGGCATTCTTGGTTCCAGGAATATTGGTGCTACTAGTTGCTTACCTGTGTTGGCGTTACGGTGGAGACAGCCCTGAGTCTGAAGGCCTGGACTCCTTGCGGACTATGTATGGAGACGCTGGTGAATCGAATGTTGCAACTGAAGAAGAAAGAGAAGGACTTAGCTATTGGCAGCTGATTTGGAAATATGTTTTTACCAATCCACAATTATTGTTGGTAGCGGCTGTCAACGTGGCTTTATATTTCCTCCGTTTTGGAATTGCAGACTGGATGCCGATTTATCTGAATGAAGTGGGGAACCTATCGAATACCCAAGCACAACTAGCTGTTTCTGTTTTAGAATGGGTTGCGATTCCGGGGTCATTAGTCTTTGCTTGGTTGGCTAGTAAATACCCGAATAAAATGGCTAAAATTGGAGCGTTGGGCTTATTCGCCATGGTAGGATTCGTCTTTCTATACGAAAAACTGGTTAGCGATGGTGTAACAAATTATCCTTTCTTTTTGGTTATTTGTGGCATTTTAGGTGCTTTAATTTACGGACCACAACTAATTGTTAATATTCTCACAATTGACTTTGTCCCACTGAATGTAGCGGGAACGGCTATTGGTTTTGTAGGTTTGACGGCGTATTTGATTGGAAATATGGGTTCTAACTGGTTGATGCCGATACTGGCTGATCAATTCGGTTGGTTCTGGTCTTACACAGTTGTAGCTTTCTTATCAGCATTTGCGGCAGTGGGCTATCTGGTATTGTCGAAAACTGAAGAGAAAGTAAAAGTTGTATAACTATTTCTAGAGCTGAACAGAGACGAAAAACTTAATTTAAAAAGAGAAACTTAAAAGAGGGAATCACATTCGTAACTATTTTAGTTTATTGAAATTAGCACGCCCATTCATGTTATATTTTGGTAATCTAATTGACCTTCTTCTTAATTGAAGTCAATGAAATGTATTTTAATGTTACCTAGTTATTTCAAGGATTAATCATCAACTTGAAGCTGTTATTAAATTAATAAATGCCGAGAGTCAAAAATCAGGTTTGAAAAAAGCTCGTAAAGCGGGTCAATTCTCAAAACGTTAATTGCTGGAGCCGTTGCGAATTCATTCGCTTACGGATAAAGTATGGGACGGAGATTTCACAGAAATCGAGTACCATTCAATTATACATTGATAAGCTCCCTTCAAAGTAGACACTGAAAAAAACAAACTACTTTGAAGGGGGTTTTTTTCTATGACTAGAAAACATACCGATCCAGAACTGTTACATTTAATTGATTTACACCTAAGGGGTGTTTCTTATCGAACACTTGTTGATCAGCACCATCTCAAACTATCTGATACCACTTTTATGAATTATGTCCATCGGTACCAGGACCATGGCATGGAAGGGATCCGCTCCCAGAAGAATTACCGCAGTTACTCGAAAGAATTCAAGCAGAAAATTGTAGCTGAATACCTACAGACGGGTTACGGCTTTTCATACTTAGCCGCTAAATATAACATTCCATCTAAAACAACGGTAAACAAATGGGTAATTCGATATACTGAAGGAAAAGAGAATGAGACATATTCTCCGAAATCTGAGGTGTACAACATGACGGGTGTTAAAAAATCATATGAAGAAAAATTAAAAATCGTAGAAGATTACATAGCCAATCGCCTGACTTATCTGGAAGCAGCGGAGAAAAACCATGTAAGTTACAGTAACATTTATTCCTGGGTGAATAAATACAAAAAGCATGGACCGATAGGTCTGGAAGACAACCGGGGCCGCGGGAAGCCCACGGAAATTCAAACAACGGAAGAACGTTTAAACGCAGAAGTAGAGACACTCAAAGCCCGGAACAAATGGCTAGAAATGGAGAACGATGCGTTAAAAAAGCGCCGAAAAATCGCTGGGAATCACAAATCACAGGGGTTAGACAAGAAGTGGAATATTTAACTATTGAAGAATTAAAGCATAAATATCCCGTTATCCATCTTTGTGACATACTGGGTATCGCCAAATCCAGCTACTATAAGTGGTTAAAACGGGAACCCTCAGAAACAGAATTAAAACGCCTGAAACTGATGCGGGCGATCAAAGGAATCCACGAGGCATTCGGTGGGATTTACGGCTACCGAAGAATGACCATCTTTCTCAACTTTTTTAGAAGAGCGAAAGTGAATCATAAGTGTGTACACCGCCTCATGAGAATCATGGGGATCACAGCCGTCATCCGTCGCAAAAGAAGGAACTACGTGCCACACAAAGCCGCACATGTGGCTGAAAACATCTTAAACCGTGATTTCCACGCTGAAAGACCCATGGAAAAGTTATTGACGGATGTCACGGAATTCCGGTTGACCAATGGGACAAAACGTTACCTGAGCGCTATTTATGACCTCGGGTCAAAGAAAATCGTGGCTTATAAAACCAGTCACCGCAATGACAACCCGTTAGTACTGGATACACTAAAGCAGATTTTGGGTGATGTAAAGCCTGAAACCACACTGATTCATAGCGACCGCGGTTCCCAGTACACCTCCCATGCCTTTAACAAGATGATTAAAGATCACCAGATAATCCATAGTATGTCACGCGTCTCGAAATGTATTGACAACGGCCCTATGGAAGGCTTTTGGGGTACCCTCAAGGTGGAGATGTTTAACCTGGATACGTTTGACAGACCAGCGTACTTAGACCGGAAAATCAAGGCATACATCGCGTTCTTCAACAATGAACGCGTTACTTTGGATATGGGATTAGCGATTCCTACGGAAGAGAAGATTCTACAAATGATTGCATAAACGCTACAAAAAAAGACCACACATTTTTACATGCATGGTCTAAAATACTTTGTTTTTTTACCTGTCTACTTGACAGGGGGCAGTTCACATTTCAAGGCACTTTCCATTTATTTGGAAGGTGTCTTTTTTTGTGTGAAGACCTTTGCACTAAAAACTCCAACTCTTGTACTCTTTACCGTAAAAAGCTCACTCAGCTCGAAAAAACGGTTTGAGTGAGCTATTTTTTTCGTAAATGGCTCACTCAGCTCGAAAAATCAGTTTGAGTGAGCTGTTTTTTCGTAGATGGCTCACTCAGGTCGAAAAAACGGTTTGAGTGAGCTATTTTTTCGTAAATGGCTCACTCAAGTCGAAAAATCAGGTTTGAGTGAGCCATCTTGTTTATTTGTTCTCGTTTACTAACTGTAATAAAAAATAACCCCATAATCCAGAGTTACAAACCACAGTTTCATGCTATTATAAGGATGGATGCCAACTAATCATTTCATACTTTGTTAAATGAAACGTTGTGCGAAAAGAATGCTAATTGAAATGAGGAAATACATAAATGAGCGCAAATTTGAATCAAAAATTATTTAGTGCTGCAGAGAGGTTGAAAAATACTAATAATATAGAGCGCTACCATTTAATCTGAATTAATAGTGAGTCGTAACAATGATTTTATTATAGATTTTTCGTTTGAGCCCTGAACGAAAAAAAACATAGAGAATGGACTGTAATATTAGAGATTGAAAAATAAATAATAGTTACTAAGATTATTTATTTTGAAAAAGACCATAATAAAGAACAATTTGTATATTGAGTAGGTTAGTGAATAAAAAATAGTTATTTTAATAGGAGAGCACTATGGACATCAGATTATTAAGTGATAAGGAAAAGCCACCTATTGATTTATTATTATCAGCGGATCCTTCTCTGCCATTAGTTATGGAATATTTAGAGAAAGGGGACTGCTTTGTCGCGGAGAGTGATAAACAAGTCATAGGCGTTTATGTACTACTCGCTACTGAACCTGAAACAGTCGAGTTAGTGAATGTTGCAGTTGCAGAAAAATATCAAAGTAGAGGTATTGGAAAACTTTTGGTAAAAGATGCAATCGAAAAAGCTAAAACAAAAGGCTTTAAGACGATTGAAGTGGGTACTGGAAATTCAAGTATCGGTCAATTAGCCCTTTATCAAAAATGCGGATTTAGGATCACAGGTGTTGATAAAGATTTTTTCATACGTAATTACGAGGAAGAAATCTATGAGAATGGGATACAATGCCAGGATATGCTCAGGTTGGCGCAAGAACTATAATTTATTGTAGAGAGAGGATTCGTCAATGACAGTAGCGTTAAGAAAAATTAATGAAGATAATTATGAAGAGTGCCTGAATTTACGAACGTCAGTCTCAGATGAAAGGTTTGTGGATCCGGTCGCATGGTCTTTAGCGGAGGCGTGGGTATTTTACGATGCTTCGCGGCCTTTTGCGATTTACGCAGACGATACTTTAGTCGGTTATGTCCTCATGTATATTGGTGAAAATAATCCGCAAATCATTAACTTTATGATTGATAGTAATTTTCAAAAAAGGGGCTATGGACTGGCGGCGGCTAAGCTTTGTATAGAATATCTTTGTACAGAATACAGCGCCAATAGAATTTCTTTACCAGTAGAACGTGAGAATATTCTTGCTCAAAACTTCTGGAAGAAGATAGGTTTCGAAATGTCCGATGATATAGAGGACGATTATATATTTATGCGGTTCTACGTATCCGAAGATTAAGACAAGGCACTTTCCATTCGTTTTGGAGGGTGTTTTCTTTTGTTCTATGATGTTAAAAGGTCAAATAGTCACTTTATGAGGTGAAATGATGGAGAGAGTAAGGTTATAATTATAGGTGAGGCAAAAGTGGTCGTAAAATGAAAGAGAGGAGGGGTGATGATGTATACAAATAGGAGAATAGAAGTTGGCGGATTAAGTAAAGAAACATTAATGGAAATGATGGAAAGTCAGTCTATTAAGCTGAACGAGTACGCCCATAGATTATTTGAAGATGAGCGGTTTACAACTTCTAAGGAGAAATACAGTGTAGATACGGTTGAGCGAACTGTAATGGATTTAGGTTTCTCTGAAGGTGCTACGTTGTCACAAATTTATGAAAGAGCGAGAGAACGTGGTCTCGGTCTGTGTCCATTAGAATTAGCGCCTCATTTTCGCCTGCAGTATAGGGATCAACCTGAAGATACGAATGGCAGCCTATTAAGTAACAATCATGCCCCGACAGGCTCTGTCACGGTGGCTTTACCTGTTTTGAGTGAAGAAGAAGATTTTCCAACCGGGTTTTATTTAAGAAATATCGCTGGGGATTTATGGTTGCGAGGATACAGTGCGGATGACAAACATATTTGGAGTCCGAGCGATTGCTTTCTTTTTACAAATTTAGGTAGTAAAAAATAACAATAAATCACAAGTCGAATCATGCAATCGGAGGATGACTTTGTTTTAGATTGCTTTAATGAAGAAAGTTTCTATTTCTATGGATTTTTGATGAGATTATGAAAGAAGTCATTGAGTTTGTAAGAAAAATGCATTAAAGTATTTAAGGGAAACTTAAAAGACTGTACGCGGATTCATAAATCAGCGTACTAGAATAGTCAATAAGGGAGAAGCAAAAATGGAAATTACAATGAATTTGTTGATGATGCTCGGAGGAGTCGCTGTTTTCATGTTTGGGATGAAACAGATGAGCTCTGGTCTAGAACAGAGCGCAGGTAATGGCGTACGGAATTTATTTAAGAAAATGGATAAAAACAGAGTTGTAAATTACGGAATCGGAGCGGGAGCAACTGCACTTGTTCAATCATCTTCTGCAACTTCGATTATGACTGTGGGTTTGGCTCATGCAAAGATTGTTACAGTTAAGCAAGGTGCAGGTTTCATTCTTGGTGCGAAAGTGGGAACAACAGTTTCAGCTTACATCTTTGCTCTTTCTGGATTGAGTAAAGGCGCCTTTTCAATTAGTGCACTTTTCTCTGCACTTTCATTTATTGGTGTTTTGATTATCTTTACCACAAGTAACGAAAAACTAAACCGTATTGCACCATTCCTAATTGGATTTGGTATGTTATTTATCGGTTTGGAAGTTATGGAAACTGCTATTGGTGGTGCGGATTCACCACTTAGTATTGGACTATCACAAATATTTAAATATGAAATTATGCAAAACCCATTCTTATTGGTTATCTTGGGAATTCTCTTTACGGCAATTATTCAATCATCTTCAGCAGCTTCTGGGGTATTTATTGCTTTCTTAGCTTCTGGTGTTATTACGAATATTGATTAATCATTTTTCTTGGTCATGGGAGCGAATATTGGGACGTGTAGTGATGGTATCATGGCATCCTTAACGACAAACGCAAATGGTAAGCGAATCGCGTTGTTCCATGTCATTACGAGTGTTATTGGTGCGATTTCATTTATGTTCATTCTGATTGCATTCAGAATGCCAATCGTAAGTTTCTTTGAAAATATGTTCCCGACGAATCCACAATTTAGTATGGCAACATTTAACTTAATTTACAATGCGATTTATACGAGTATTTTGCTGTTGTTCCTGGATCCACTTGTTAATTTTGTAACGAAAACAATCAAGGATAAAGATCAAGAGTTGGAAGAATTAACCTATATCGACGAAAGTTTCCTACAAACGCCATCGGTTGCAATTGAACAAGCTTTGAAGGAATTGCATGACATGGCAAATCTTGCTAAAGAAAATATCGACCGTGCATTTGCTTCTTTAATTAATGCGGATATGAGTGAAAGCAAAACAATTGCGGATGTTGAATACCGTATTAACTTCTTAACAAACAAATTAACAAGTTTCTTCATCAAGATTTCTTCTGTTAACCAAAACGCACGAGATGAAGAGTTGATTGGTGGACTACACCACGTTGCGAACGATATCGAGCGTCTAGGCGACTACGCGGTCCTTTTGGTAAAAGAAACAAATGAAATGAAGTCAAATGAAATTGAGTTCTTAGAAGAAACAAAAGAAGAATTAAATGAAATTTATGTTTATATCGATCAAATGTTTGCCTTAGGTTTTGATGCATTTACACATCGTAAAACAGAAAACTTCAGAGAAATCGCGCGTCTGCAAAAGAAAATCAAAAAAATGATTTCCGCTTCTCGTAACGCGCATGTGGCACGCTTGAGTTCTGAGTTGTACCCGGTTGAAGCATCGAAGAGTGTGTACTCAACCTTGTTCTCACTACAAAGAATTTCAGACCACCTTGTGAACGTTGCCTTCTCAATCCGTTCAACAACGGGAAGTAAGACAGAAGCAATGGAAGCAGTAGAAAAAGAAGAACTAGCAAACGCAGTACGTTAATAGCTTTGAAAAACACTTTCGATTTTGAGAGTGTTTTTTCTTTTGGGAAAAGCGAGTGTGCTATAATTTTGCTTATAAAGAGAGGTGTTTTGATGCAGAGTGAAGGTTTGAATTTTCGCGCTATTGATGCGGACAATGCGGCTGATGTTTTGAAAATAAAGGTAAAAAGTGGACAAGAAACGTTCATTGAAACAGTAGCGGAATGTCTGGAAGAAGCTGCCTTGCATTCCGAGTGGCATCCTGTAGCGATTTACAATTTTGACCAAGTGATTGGTTTTGCGATGTACGGAGCATTTGGTGCTAACACGGATACTTGGATTGATCGGATTATAATTGATGAAACGTTTCAAGGCAAAGGTTACGGCAAAGAGGCTATGAAGCAATTGATTAAAATAGTCGCAAAAGAGTATGGGGTAGATACAATCTATTTGAGCATCGTGGAAGAGAACGAAGTTGCCCGCCACTTATATGAAAGTATGGGATTTGAAGAGATGAATGAGCGCGATCCGAATGGTGAGCTGCTGTTTCAGTATCGGGTTTGATAAATCGCTGTTGACTCAGTATCTCGTGAATGATAAATTGTTTGTAGCGAGAAAGCCCTTACATGCTTATTTACACGTGAGGACTCCAGAAGCGAGAGGAGAACGAGTTGATGTTGAGAAAGGTTAAAGTAGAGAATGGTTTGATTCAAGGGTTACCGGCTGCTGATCCACGGATTACAGTTTTTAAAGGAATTCCGTTTGCAACACCGCCAGTTGGTGAGAATCGGTGGCGTGCACCGCAACCGGCAGCGGATTGGGAAGGGACACTGAAAGCATTTGAGTTTGCACCGATTTCGATGCAAGCGACGCCCGGTGTTAACCCGGATGATTTTTATTCACGTGAATGGCACGTGGATCCGAATGTGCCGATGGATGAGGATAATCTATACTTAAACATCTGGACACCGGCGAAGCGTACGGATGAGAAGTTGCCGGTTTATGTGTGGATTTTTGGCGGCGGCTTCCAGTATGGGTATACATCCGAAATGGAATTCGATGGCGAACGTTTGGCACGTCGCGGTGCAATCGTTGTAACCGTGAACTACCGTTTGAATGTCTTCGGATTTTTGGCCCATCCGGAAATTACGCAAGAAGCCCCTGAAGCACCAACTAACTTTGGCTTATTAGATCAACAGGCTGGCATCGAGTGGGTCAAACGCAACATCGCGGCATTCGGTGGCGACCCGGATAACATTACGGTCGGTGGACAATCTGCTGGAGGCGCGAGTGTGATGCACCAGTTGACTGCACCGCAAAATGAAGGGCTCTTTCAAAGCGCTGTTGTTCTGAGTGGCGTTTTCACAAATGTCTATCAAAATGGTGGTATACCGGGGAGTGGTCGAACGTTAGCCGAAGTTGAACAGGCGGGCGTGGACTTCTTTAATTTTATAGGTGTGTCTTCATTGGAAGAAGCACGTGCCCTGGACGGCGAATTCGTCCGCGAAAAATTATTGGAATATAAAGCGTTCTGGGGACCAGTTATTGATAATAAATTTGTCATGGGAAATGTCTTCGAATTGTTTATGGCAAACAAACGCTTAATGGTACCGGTAATGTTGGGACAGACATCCACTGAGTTCTTCGGAGTTCCGGAAGTCTCCAGTCTGGATGAATTCAAGGGCATGGCTGAAAAACTTTTCGGAGCGGATGCGTCTGAGTTCTTGAAGCTGTGTGATTTTGAATCAGGCGATTTGGAGGCAATGAAGAAAAAAGCGGCGGTGCCGACGATAGAGTATGCGATTCGTGTACTGGGTAAAGCGAATAACGACACGGGTTTTGATATGCCGCTTTACTACTACAACTTTGATCCGGAAATACCGGGATGGGATAATCCGGGGACTTTCCACTCTTCCGACTTGTGGTTCTTTTTTGAAACTCTGGCGAAATGCTGGCGTCCGTTTGTCGGAAAGCACTATGACTTAGCGCGGGAAATGAGTAATTATTTGGCTAACTTTATTACTGCAGGAAATCCAAACGGGGAAGATGTCACGGGAGAAAAAATGCCGCAGTGGGATCCATATACGGTGGATGCACCTTATGGCATGGTCTTTGGCGACAAATCAGAATTCGTTAAAGAACAACCGAGTGAACTGATGCATTTCCTGGTAAATCAATACTTTAAGGCTAACTAAAATAGCGCGATGAAACAATCCTGATGGGGACGTTTCATCGCGCTATTTATTTTGCTTCCTAACTGCGCACTCAAACTGCATTTTCCATTTGAGTGCGCGGTTAGAAGGCAAAGTTGCGCACTCAAACTGCATTTCCCATTTGAGTGCGCAGTTAGAAGGTAAAGTTGCGCACTCAAATCACTTTCTCGATTTGAGTGCGCAGGCAAACAAGTAATCTTCATAAACCAGAAACTTCTAAAGTTCGAATACCTGTGCTTCAGTAATTTCGAACGGGCCCGGAGTCATTTCTGTCCGTTTATTCCCGAATAAATCTGTATCAAAGTAATACGCTGATCCGTCCGGCTTTTCGAATGCCATGTCGGCGTGATACGTTTTACCCAATAAATCGGTTGAAACAGTTACCGCTCCGGTTCCGCGCACGAAACCAGAATCAGTGATTGTCACATGAACAGTTCCAGCAGTCGGATCGGTAGTAATTTCAAAGCCACTCTTCTCCAAGACTGTTGCCTCTGGTTCATGGTTGCTTGGTAGAGCCGCGTTCAAATACAAATTTCCATCCATCGCAACCGGCAGTACGGCATTTCCGACGAAGAAGTCTTTCGCAGCATCACCTAGAGCAATCAGGTCGTCCTTCGTGTATTCCCATAATTGTTTATCTTTGGCATTTGGATGTTTGTCGTAACTGCCCAGACCGACAGGGTACAAGTAACAAATCGAATCGTCCGGAACACCGTCCATCACTGTTTTTCCATCATCTTCAGGCACTTCGCGCGGTTTAAGCGGTAAATGCTCAAAGAATGTAATCGGGACCGGATCGACTTTCGTTTCGCCATCGCCTAAGAAAATGTTGTTATAATAGCGGTCATCTCCACTCGAAATATTTGAAAAGCCTGCCATCGCGGTTTCATGCGGGAAATGGTACGGCGTAATCCGTGACAACTCCGATTGCACAACGAAGCGACCTGCGAATAGGTTATGTACAAAAGAACCGCCTTGCGCCATGTTTCTAAAGTTCATTGGTGATAGGAAGAGATTGTTATCAACCATGTAAGGGCCGTGACATACTTCAATAAATAAGTCCTCAGACAGGTTATCAAATAAAATATTTTGATTGATGCGCGTTCCTTGCGCTTGCCAGTCTAACCAAATTCCCCGGTAACTACTGTGGATTTTATTTTCACTGATCATTGTATCCAACGCAGCATGCAGTTTGATCCCCGCAACTTCCGCACCGTGCCGTAAGCGTTTGTGATGGACGTTGTAAATATGGTTTTGGTAAATTTCACTGAAGGCGCACCCCATATGCCCAACAATACCGGCTTGCTCACAGTCATGAATGACGTTTCCGCGGACGATATGGCTGCCGACATTATCTTTATGCCAACCGGAATGCAAAGCTTGCAGAATAACTTCCTGTTCCCGCTGCGTACCGCCTTTTTTGTGTTTACCCGAATACTTTTTATGTCCGGTCCCAATTTTAGTTCCCAGGCTGACACCGACACTTTTTGATTCAGAAATAATGTTATTTTCAATAATCCAGCCCTTACTCCAATGCGGCCCAATTAAACCTTCTTGATAAGCAGTCGGTGGCGCCCATTGCGGAGAAGCTTGGCGCAAAGTGAATCCGCTTACGGTAATGTAGTCAAGACCTGATTTTTCCGGCCAGAAACAATGCGGGCGGACGTTAATTTCAACATTTTCAGTACGCGGATCTTTTCCGCCAAAGTTTGCCCAAATAGTTGTTGTAGAAGGTCCTACTTCGCCGTACCATTTCAACAGTGAGTCTTCTGGATATTTCGCTTCCGACCAGACTTCAGGATTTTTTACTTCCGCGATACTACCACATTCATAAAGTGATTTGTAATCTAAATAGACATCGCCCAGATGTGCTTTCAAGTCCCCATCGAATAACCAATCACCGCTTAATTCCACTTCATAAGGATTACGGACTGTGAAGAGGGCGTTCGGCACTTCTGTTCGCCAAACATTTTCGCCTTCAGCTTCCCAATCGGTGATGCGTTCGGCACCGGTAATCACCACTTCGCCGTCCCCAGCGGATTTATAAGTAATACGTTGGTCGAACGTTCCACCATTCGCAGGATTTACCCATTCACGGTAAACGCCGGCATGCACCACAACGGTATCGCCCGGCATTGCCACTTTCGCAGCGTGAGAAATTGTTAGAAAAGGTTGTTCCAGCGTTCCACTAGCTTGATCATTTCCTTGCATTGATACGTGATAGTTCATTAAATCGCTCCTCGTTTCAATATAGCAAAAAGTAAAGCCCTTACAAAAGGGCGCTATCTGTATTATATAGAAGATAGAGGGGGAAATGCAACAGGGGGATTGGGGAGTCTGATTTGTTGTATTATTTCGAATAAAGATGCTACTCTTTTTATACATAATCACACTTCAAGTCAATTTATTCTGAAACACAGTAGCACCAAGCATGGATTTGAAAGCGTTTTACATATACAATCGAGTCATCTCGTATTTTCATCCACATATCATGATTGAGGTGTTATATGAACAAGAATAAAAAGCATTGGCTGGTTGTTGCGATTTTATGTGGCTTTACCGCCTGTTTCAGTATTCCGATTAATTTGAGTGGGGTCTTTTTATCACCTGTGGCAACGGATCTCGGTTTCCAACGGGGAGATTTCTCGTTTCATGCAACACTCACATTATTTATTTGTGCTATTTCATCTTTATGTGTTCCTCGTTTAATGGAAAAATTTCGACTTAAATATATTTTAATCGTAGCCGCTGTACTTTCCGGTGTACCGAACATTATGATGGGCTTTGCCCAACATTTGTGGGAATTTAATCTTTGGGGTGGTATTCGAGGTATTGGGGTCGGTTTGATTTCGACGGTGCCGGTCGCGATTATTTTGAATCATTGGTTTCACAAATATCATGGTGTCGTGATGAGCCTTGTATTAAGTTTCAGTGGGGTAACTGGAGCGGTGTTGACGCCTATTTTCACTCAATTTATTTTCCAATTTGGCTGGCGAAATACGTACTTCATCTCTGGGGCGTTTATGATTCTTTTATTGCTCCCAGGAATTCTTATTCCATTTAAGATAAATCCGGTATTGGAAGGATTAGAGCCGCTTGGTATGGGTGAAGTTCACAGTAAGGATTCTGTTACTCATGCATCGCATGTATCTAAGAATGTCTTTAATAGAAAAATGTTTATCGCAGTTACCGTCGTTGCAATACTGCATACTGCCATTACAGGGCTCGGACAGCATCTCCCAGGTTTCTCGGAATCGACGGGGTATAGCTCGGAAATTGGGGCGATGATGTTAGCGGTGGCAATGATAGGAAATATCTTTTTTAAATTATCCGTTGGGGCAATCAGCGATCGCTTAAACGCGGTTGTGGCGAACTTATTGATGATTGCATGCGGTTTATTATCCGTCATTCTATTTATGATCCAAACCGGGCCAACATTATTATTTGTGGGGGCTTTCTTCTTCGGAGCGACACTTGCGATTCCCACAGTTGGTATTTCATTGTTAACGAAAGAGTTACTTGGAAACGTCTATTTTAATAAAGTATTTCCGCTTATTTCATTCGGCCTTGCGACGAGCGGAGCCTTATCTATTTCTTTGGTAGGGTACCTATTTGATTTATCAGGGTCATATACTCCGGCCTTACTACTAACGGCAGGGATTAACATCCTGACTATTTTGTTACTATTGATGATGACGGTGAAGACTAAAAAGAAGTAACGGGTGAAACACTTTCTTTATAAGAGGGTGTTTTTTTCGATACGTTATAATAGAGGTAACAAAGCAATGAGCGAATGGATTACCAAAAGAAGGAAGAGGGTGTTTTTTTGAAAAAAATAATTCTTGTCTTTACGTTATTTTTGACTCTCGTGGCTTGTAGTAAGCCAACGCCAGGTTTAGAGGAAGTCACAAAAGTACCAAAGGATATTCAGGAACAAGTGAATCCCGAATACCGCCTCCAGTCCATTTGGTCAGAGGAAGGTGGTTCTTATATTATTTTCCAATCAACTGGGGATGTAGAGGCGGATATCCAAATAGATGGAAAAAGCGTGCGCATTCAGTTTGAAGAAACGAATACGAAGGATGCGAGTTTTGGCATTCAGCAGTACACCTACTATCTGTACCTTGAAGGCGAGGACAATTTCCTGGAGGTCTACGTGAATGACGAATCCATGCCATTTAATACGATTGTTCTATAAACTCGAATAAAAATCGCGACAACTGGATGAAAAACAGTTTGTTTACTAAAAATACGGGATGAAACAAAACCAGCTATGGTTGTTTCATCTCGTATTTTTTTATTTTCATTTCGAAGGTGCTAACTCAGACTAGATTTTCAATCTGAGTTAGCGTTTTTAACATGAAGGTGCTAACTCAAACACTAATTTCACTCTGAGTTAGCACTTCACGCATCTTCATTTTGTTAGTTCAAACGAAATTCATGGATCACGGAATCTGGGTGGGCATTTTTGTAAACTTCTCTGACAATCAAGTAACCCATCACCGCACCAAGTGTATTGACCACTACATCTGCGACATCGGCACCACGCCAGCCGCCAAGGAAGTAGTTTGTCAAAAATTGGAGGAATTCAATTCCCAAGCTAACTAAAAAACTGAAACGAATCACTTTGAAAAGCGAAGCGCTTTTTTTCATCAAGAAGTAGTAAACCGCTAAAGGCGCCAACATAATCAAGTTCGGAAGGGCGGACAGGTCCACAACAGGGTCAAAATTAATTCGACTTTTCCATGGTGCTTGGTTTGCGTACATCCCGGTTTGAATTTGGAAGGGGAAAAAGGTCAGGTAAATAACTGCGAAACTGTAAAAAATACAAGAAATCACTGTTATTTTTTGATAAATCGTAAGCGTGCCTTTTACTTTATATTTCATGACATAAAAAACAGTAAGTAAAAAAAATGGAATAAGTACTAAACCTGATATAGTCGTTTGCATGGGTTGAACCTTCTTTCGTATAGTGTACTGAAAGTGTATATCAGATTCGTGAAAACTATATCCAACTATAGCCCTAATTAACCTCATACAGAGTGATTAATTATTTTTGGCCGGTTACCGTTCTTTAATAATCTTAGTCGCCACTTCCAGCAACTTGATTGCAATATTCTTGTTATCTATCAAGGCATTGAAAATAAGATCCTCTGTTAAAACACCGCGAGCCAAAGTAGGGGGGAGCTTTCCTTCATCATCACTTTCTCTATCAGCATACCACGTTTCACTACCGTAGTATTCACTTAAGACTGCAAGGTCCGTCTGCTTCTTTTCAAACTGATCCAATGCATCTTCCAAACGCGACAACGCATAATTATAGTCGTTCATATGTTTTTCCATCGTACTGATGCGTTCGCTATTATCCATTCTTCTTCCTCCTTTGCAATTCCAAATGCATTTCTTTAACTTTGGCAGCCAGTTCTGGAACGGGGCCGGCGACATCCGCATCCCGAATCACTTCTTCAATCGCTAAATTATAAACAGGGGACTGGGGGTTACCCATTTCTTTGTTCCACTCAGCCAATTGCTTGGAAGAACTGGCGTAAACAATACGGCCCAACCCGACCCAGCCATGCGCAGCCGCACACATGGGACAATGCTCGCCCGAAGTATACACCACGGCTTTTTTACGCTTCTCAGGTGTCATATTTTGAGCAGCCCAACGCGCAATTGCGAATTCTGGATGCTGCGTATGATCTCCGCCAGCCACATGATTATGGTCTTCAAATAAAACCCTCCCGTCTTCAGAAACCAGTAGTGATCCAAATGGTTCATCGCCCTTGTCCAAAGCCTCCTGCGCTAACGCCACACAGCGTGCTAAATAATCCAAATCATTCTTCGAAATCATAAATATTCACCGCCTTTTGTTTCCTATTGTAGCAAACTGTTTAAATTAATAAAATTAAGTGTTGCATTATTTAATCTATTAAGTATAATGAATTTGTAAGAGTTGATATGTTAACATATCAACTAAAGAATGTTAATTTTTATTAATGAAGCCATTAATGTTTCCGATACAAAGAAACCTCCTTTCATTTTCAACTCTAAATGTAAGGGCTTTTCTGGAAATGTTGTAGAAAGGGAGTAATATGAAGACTTTTGAGATTAAAGAAGAATTTATCTTGAACGGCAGTCCGGTTAAATTAATCAGTGGGGCCATTCATTATTTCCGGATGATGCCCAGCCAATGGGAAGACAGCTTATATAACCTAAAGGCACTGGGTGCTAATACGGTTGAGACGTATATCCCTTGGAATATCCACGAACCTGTAGAAGGACAATTTGATTTTGAAAATGAAAAAAATATTTTTAAGTTTATCGAAAAAGCTGAGGAGTTAGGGCTTCTCGTTATCTTACGTCCATCCGCATACATTTGTGCTGAGTGGGAATTTGGTGGGATGCCAGCATGGCTACTGAATATTCCTAATATTCGTCTGCGTTCAACCGACAACCGCTTTATGGAAAAAGTTGAAAACTACTTTGGGCATCTACTGCCAAAGTTAGCACCTTACCAAGTAACAGAAGGTGGACCGGTCATTATGATGCAAATTGAAAATGAATACGGTTCTTACGGCATGGAAAAAGAGTATTTGCGCCAAACGAAAACAATTATGCAAAACTGTGGCATCGACGTTCCGTTATTTACCGCTGATGGGACTTGGAATGAAGTATTGGATTCGGGAAGTTTGATTGAAGATGATATTTTCGTGACGGGGAACTTTGGTAGTAAATCAAAAGAAAATACGGACGTCCTGAAAGCATTCATGGAGCGCCATAATAAAAAATGGCCATTGATGTGTATGGAATTTTGGGATGGCTGGTTCAACCGTTGGGGCGAAGATATTGTACGCCGCGATGCAGAGGACTTGGCACGCGATGTCAAAGAAATGCTGGAAGTGGGTTCTTTGAACTTGTATATGTTCCACGGCGGGACGAACTTTGGTTTCAACAACGGCAGTTCAGCGCGCGGCACGACTGATTTACCGCAAGTAACCAGTTATGATTACGATGCACTTCTGACTGAAGAAGGGCAACCAACAGAGAAATATTATGCCGTACAACGTGTGATTAAAGAAGTGTGTCCGGATGTTTGGCAAGCAGAACCACGCTGCAAAACGACGAAGGCTTTGGGAGAGTATCCAGTAACGGCTGCAGTTAGTTTATTTAACACAGTAACAGATATCGCTAATTCGATCAAATCAGCCTATCCGCTTCGTATGGAAGAAGCTGGCAGTGGTTACGGCTACATATTGTACAAACTGGCACTTAAAAATTATCGTCGTGAAAATCGATTGCGTGTAATCGAAGCGAGCGACCGGATTCATGTTTATCTGAATGAAGAAAAAATCAAAACTCAGACGCAACATGAAATTGGTGAAGATATTCTTCTTGAAGAAATAAATGAAGATGCAAACTTAAATATTGCGATTCTTCTGGAAAACCAAGGAAGAGTAAACTACGGACACAAGCTAAATGCTCCGACACAATCAAAAGGAATTCGCGGGGGTGTGATGTATGACATTCATTTCCATCAAGGATTTGAACAATTTTATTTAGAACTGGATGCGGAACAACTAAACTTGATTGATTACACGAAAGAAAGTGATTATACTGCACCGTCATTTTATAAATTTACACCTGAAATGACAGAAGTCGCCGATACGTATATCGACTGTTCGAAATACGGAAAAGGCGTGATTTTTATAAATGGCTTTAACTTGGGTAGATACTGGGAAAGAGGGCCACATGCGTCCTTGTACTGTCCAAAAGATTTATTGAAAGTGGGCAAGAATGAGATTGTGGTATTCGAAACAGAAGGTGTTCTGATCGAGGATTTGAATTTCGTTGACAAACCGGTTTACAAATAAAAAAAGAAGCTGGAATTATTCCCAGCCTCGTTAAATTAAAGCTTCTACTTCAATTTTCGTTTTGAAATATTTCCAATGTTTGTAACTGACGACATATTCAGCTATCGTACCATCGCTAAGATAAGAGTGTTTCTTTTGCACAACGACAGGCTCACGGAAACTCAAGACTAGGCTATTCAAAATTTCTGGATCTTCTGGAAAGATAATCTCATTCGTCTCCGTTGAAGCGAGTGTATACATATCAATGCCAAAATCTTTTCTTACTCTTTCGTAGATACTTGAGTAAGCATCTTTATTCTTGATTGGCATTTTAACCAGATCAGGCGACAAATGTGTAAAATGGATGAGGAAGGGCTGGTTCATAGTTTTTCGAACCCGTACAATCTGTACATAAGATTGATCAGCTGCCAGACCCAGCTCTTTCAAAATATCCGGATCGTTCTTTTCTTCAATAGATAGTACTGTGACAGATTCCGTATCCAGCGCGTGATTTTCAATATCTGAAAATTTGACAGTTGCACCCATTTTCGCCTTTGAAACGAATGTACCTTTCCCTTGGACACGGTACAAATAACCAGCAGCTGCCAGTTCATTCAAAGCTTTAACAACTGTAATGGAACTAACGCTGTATCGCGATTTCAGCTCGGATTCAGAATAAAATTTATCACCGGGTGAAAATTTATGGTCTTGGATTTCTTTTAGTAAATCTTGTTTAATGAGTTCGTATTTCGGTAATGTCATATGAACGTTCCCTTCTTTTATCAATAGGAGAATGATTTATTTAAGGATACCATGTTAACTTACGTTAATCAATGTTATAAGAAGCTTGAAAAATGAGGTTTTATAAGATTAATACGCAATCCTTAATAGCTTAACCGAACAAGTTAAGGAGGAAATTTAATAATTATGGAGGAAAATATGAAAAATATCGTTTTAGTAAGCCACGGATTATTGGCAGAAGGTGTAAAGTCTTCATTAGAAATGATCGCGGGTAAGCAACCCAACCTTCACACCATCTCACTAACTCCAGATGGCGATAACCTACAATTTGGCGAAGAATTAGAAGAGAAAATGAAAACCTTTGCAGGTAAAACAATCATTATTGCGGACTTGTTGGGAGGAACACCTGCGAACGTTTCGTTGCAAAAGTACATGGATAACCCGGATGTAGAAATTATGAGTGGCTTGTCTTTACCAGTTGCTTTGGAATGTGTCTTGGGCGGTGATCGCACACCCACTGCGATTCTAGCATCTGCAAAAGAAACAATGGTTGATTTGAAGGCATCTGCTGAGGAAGTTATTCAAGCACCGGATGTCTTGGAAAATAATTTGTCTCAATATGAAGCATTTGCCGGGCAAGCGAACATTGTTAATGCCCGTATAGACGAGCGGTTGATTCACGGGCAGGTAGCTGGTATTTGGTCAAGTACGTTGAAAACACAACGTTTGATGGTTATTAACGACGCTGCTGCTGAGAATACATTGCAAAAAACATCTCTACGTATGGCTGCGCCAAAATCAATGCGTCTATCTGTATTGACGGTTCAAGATGCAGTGAACAACATCAATGCCGGTAAATATGGTAAACAAAGACTGTTTTTAATTTTCAAAAAACCAAGTGATGTTTTAAAATTCATCGAATTAGGTGGAAAATTGGAACATGTAACCGTTGGAAACATGAGTTTCGAAACAGGCAACCGCGAAATCACGAAAAATATTTACATTACGGAAGAAGAAGCACATATATTTGCAGCTATTTCAAATAGTGGTGTGAATATAACAGCACAATTGGTTCCAAGCGAACCGGCAACAGATTTCATGAAAAAACTAACGAATAAGGAGAAATAATCTTATGCAACTAGAATTCTTTCAAATACTATTACTTACTATTTTTTCATTCTGGGCAATCAATGATTCATTGATATCCAATACTTTAACGCAACCTGTTATCGCAGGTTTCATCACTGGTCTTATTATGGGAGACACAACGATCGGTCTGATGGTCGGGGGAACATTGCAACTGATGCAATTGGGAATCGCTGCTTTTGGTGGGGCGAGTATACCTGACTACTTTACAGGTGCTGTTATCGGTACTGTTTTTGCTATTATTTCAGGTGAAGGGGCAGAGTTCGGAATTGGACTTGCTGTTCCTGTTTCACTACTGATGTTGCAACTGGATGTTGTGGCGCGTCTGGGTAACGTCTTCTTGTTACACCGTGTAGATGCTGCCATTGAAAAAATGCAAGACAAAAAAATTCCGGGTCTTGTTTTGGCAGGCTCAATTTTCTGGGGCTTAAGCCGTGCTTTACCAATATTCTTGATGCTTGTGGTTGGAGATTCTGTTGTTATTACCATTACTGAAAATATTCCAATGTGGTTGATGAATGGCTTGAAGACAGCTGGTGGCGTTCTGCCGGTAGTCGGGGTTGCGATTTTATTACGCTATATGCCAACT
The DNA here is from genome assembly GCF_011299095.1 of Jeotgalibaca porci. NCBI lineage: Bacteria > Bacillati > Bacillota > Bacilli > Lactobacillales > Carnobacteriaceae > Jeotgalibaca > Jeotgalibaca porci. Next base: position 1,709,412 of record NZ_CP049889.1, read on the forward strand.
AAAAGTTATCTGCCTTACCTATTAATCGGATTTTTCCTAGCTGCATACTTGAACATTCCAATGTTGGGAATTTCAATGATTGGTTTAGTAGCTTCATTGTTCGTTTATAACAGCGATAATAATAAATCTGTAAACGGCCAAGGTAACGTTCAAACGGCAACACAAGGTACTTTTGAAGGAGGATTTGATGGGGATGAATAAGACAGTGGATAACAAAATTACCAAAAAAGATCTAACGAAAATGAGTTGGAGGTATATCTTAGGAAGCCAATTGAACTGGAACTATGAACGGATGATGAGTTCAGGTTATCTGTACGCGATTCTACCAGCATTGAAAAAAATCTACGGTGACAAACCAGAACAATACAAAGATATGATGGAAACACATAACCAATTCTTTAACACCAACGCGAACTTCGGTAACTTGATTTTGGGTATTGATATCGCGATTGAAGAGCAAGATGGTTACGAATCAAAAGAAACAATCGTTGCTTTGAAGACTGCCTTGATGGGATCTTTGGCCGGAGTTGGAGATTCACTTTTCCACGTTATCTGGGGAACAATTTTTGGTTCGATCGCAGCGAGCCTTGCACAACAAGGTAGCTCTGCCGGTGTTATCATGTGGATTGTTGCTAATATGATATTGATGTATGGTCGTTCATTGCTACTACCTTTGGGTTACAGACAAGGTGTGAAGCTCGTTACAACGCTTAAAGATAAATTGACTTCATTTACTAATGCTGCAACCGTTTTAGGGATTACGGTAATTGGTGCTTTGATTCCAACGGTTGTCCGCGCAACAGTTCCTTACGTTTATGAAAATCAAGGCGTTGAACTGGTTTTACAAGATACAGTGGATGCGATAATGCCAGGCTTGGTCCCAGCAGCATTGGTTGGTTTGACGTACTGGATGTTAGGCAGAAAAGGACTGAACTCAACACGTGTGATTTGGATTATCTTGATTCTCTCAATCGTCTTGAGAAGTCTTAATATTCTAGCGTAAGCGTAATCTTTAAATTAAATTTGAATAGCACCCCAAACTCCATTATAATCTGGTAAAATAGATGAAACTTTTCCTGGAGGAGGGTCTAAATGAGTTTTGAAGCATTAAGCAAACATGTAAACATTGATACAATCAAAGCAATTACTCAGTTATCTGAGGAAGCTGCAGCTATGAAAGCAGCTCGTGATACCGAACTGAAAGCAATTATCGAAGGTAAGGACAAGCGTATTCTCTTAATTATTGGGCCTTGTTCTGCAGATAATGAAGAAGCGGTGTTAGAATATGCACGCCGTTTAGCTGTTTTGCAAGAAGAAGTAAAAGACAAGATTTTCGTCGTGCAACGTGTTTATACAAATAAACCGCGAACGAACGGTGACGGCTACAAAGGTATGATGCACCAATCAGATCCAAGCGGGGAAATCAACCTCATTCGTGGGATGGTGGCGGTTCGTCGAATGCACAACCGAGTCATTACCGAAACGGGTCTGACAACTGCCGACGAAATGCTGTATCCCGATAATCTAATGTTTATTGAAGATTTAGTCAGTTATCATGCGGTTGGCGCGCGGTCGGTTGAAAACCAACAGCATCGCTTCGTAGCAAGTGGGATTGACCATCCAACCGGAATGAAGAATCCAACTAGCGGCAACATGAAAGTGATGTTCAATGCGGTATATGCCGCGCAACAAAAACAGGAATTGATGTACAACGGTCTGGATGTCGAGACAAGTTCGAATCCTTTGGCACACGTTATTTTACGCGGTGCTCTTAAAGAAAGCGGCGAAATCATTCCGAACTATCATTACGAAGATTTAATGAAGACGATTAATCTTTACAAGGAAAGCGAACTGAAGAATCCGTTTGTTATTATTGATACGAACCATGACAACTCCGGTAAAAAGTTCGATCAACAACTGCGTATCGTGCAAGAAGTACTGATGAACCGGAAATGGAATGAAGAAATCAATGACTATGTCCGTGGCTTCATGATTGAAAGTTATCTGAAAGATGGACGTCAAGAACCGGGCGGCCAAGAATTCGGCCAGTCCATCACAGATCCTTGTATCGGCTGGGATAAAACAGAAGAGTTGGTTCGCTTCATTGCGTCCCATACACAAGTAAACTAGAAAAGACGATGAACCCACTAAAATTAGTGTGGGATTCATCGTCTTTTCTTATTTTTTAGGCTTGTGCTGCGCACTCAAACGCGAAATTAGATCTGAGTGCGCCTTTTCAAGCCCAACCTGCGCACTCAAACGTGAAACTGGATTTGAGTGCGCATTTTTAGGTCCAACCTGCGCACTCAAATGAGAAACGGGATCTGAGTGCGCATTTCCAGTCCCAACCTGCGCACTCAAACGCGAAATTAGATCTGAGTGCGCATTTCCAGTCCCAACCTGCGCACTCAAACGCGAAATTAGATCTGAGTGCGCATTTCCAGCCCCAACCTGCGCACTCAAACACGAAATTGAATCTGAGTGCGCACCAACCCGCATATTCTATTTTCTCTTCCCAGGGTTAATTGGTTTTTCACGTTTCTCGGCCATGACCATGTCGTCATTGTAGCCCCAAATATAAGTGAGGACGAACGAGAGCGCCAACGTCAGGAAAGTCACGAACACGGCGTACCAAAAATTCGAAGTAATGCCGTTGACCGGATCGATAAATGAAGGCAAGCCAATAATCGAACCGATGATACTCCACATATTAATCTTGAAGACACCCGTCAGGAAACCGCCGACCGCACTCGCGATACTCGCCATGATAAAGGGTTTACTGAAGCGCAAGTTAATGCCATAAATCGCCGGTTCGGTAATGCCACTAAACGCTGAAATCGCCCCGGCATAACCGATCTCTTTTACTTTTGGATTTTTAGATTTAATTGCTACGGCCAACGCAGCACCACCTTGGGCCACTATCGGCATACTCACCATCGCGGACAAGTAGCTGTAACCCAAAGTCGCGAAGTCATTCACGTAAATCGGGATAATACCCCAGTGCAATCCAAAGATAACGAGTATTTGATAGAACCCGTCAATGACTGCTCCAAATATCGGCGCATTCCATGTCAGCAATGTTTGCAGTCCAACCGCCAAACCTTGCGATAGCAACGTAATAACAGGACCCGTTAAAATGAACGTCACTGCTGAAACCAAACCAATCACAACCATCGGAATAAAAATAGCTTGCACATAAATGGATACCCACGTTTTCAGCCAGGCTTCCAATTTCTTAACCATCCACGCAGCCAAAATCATCGGGAAAATGGAGTACGTATAAGAAACGAATGGGAAATTAAGATTCCCGAAGCTCAAAATATTCAAACTATTATTTGCAGCTTCGATAACAGTAGGGTGAATAATAACCCCACCGATAACCGCTGTTAAAATTGGATTTCCATCAATTCTTTTTGCGGCGTTATAACCAATAAGGACAGGTAAAAAATAAAAGACCGCATCTGCCATTGCATTAATGATTAAATAAATACTTCCTTCAGCCGTAATAAGGCCTGTCGTAGTCAGAACTGCAAGTAAACTTTTTATAATCCCGGAAGCAGATAGGATGCTGATAATCGGCATCATTGATCCTGTGATAATTCCAATCAATTCGTTGAACCATGCTTTAACTCTCTTTTTTCCAGTGAGAGCAGGTTTAGGCTCTTCATGCTTCTCGTGGCCGGAGGTGGTAAGTTGCATTTGAACTTCTTTAAAAATATCATCCACAGCTTGCCCCACAACCACTTGATACTGTCCGCCCGCTTCGATGACACCCATCACGCCATCGATATTTTCGATATCCGTGTTAACAGGAATTTCATCATCTTTCAAATAAAAACGTAGGCGCGTCACACAATGGATAACTTTAGTAACATTCGCATCGCCACCAACAGCGTCGACAATTTGCCGAGCCATTTCTTGGTACTGATTTTTTTCTTTTACCATTGTTTACAACCCCTCTCTTTTGAAACCTATTATAAGTGACCGCCCATTAAAAATCCCATTTGAACCCTCGCAAGCCCTCCGTTATAATGAAATAAAAAAGAAGGGAGTCAGTCTCATGCATGAAGAGGTATTGAGGAAGTTGAATGAACTGGCTATATCTTATGAAACAGTTGTCCATCCGCCTGCCTTTACGACTGAAGAAGCGAACCAATATATAGAAGGAAAAGAGGGCGTCCGTACGAAGAGTCTCTTTCTGACGAATCGTAAAAAAACCGCTTATTACTTATTAATCATGGATGATTCCAAGCGCTTAGATATCACAAAGTTCCAAGAAAGTGTGGGAGGTAAACGTCTATCCTTCGCGTCACCTACAAATCTGATGGGGAAATTGGGCGTTGAACCGGGCGCAGTATCAATTTTTGGACTATTAAATAACCAAGAAAAAGACGTACAGATTTATTTTGACAAAGACATCATCTCGGAAGAAGTCATGAGCTTCCATCCCAATTTCAATGAAATGACACTCTTTCTCAAAACGTCAGATATTCTGCGCTTTATAGAAGAACTAGGGTACACGTACCACACCGTCACCTTGTAAAAGCGACTGTTTCCAACTAGGGGAGCAGTCGCTTTTTATTAAAATTAGAAAAAAATAATTATTTCTTATACATTACTCATCTAAATGAAAGCGCAACCAACTGATGCCGGGGTTATCGCTTTTTAAATGAGAAAACAATAAGTATAATTACAATAGGAGCATACGATGTGATTAATATCACATTCAAGGCGTGATAAAACGCAAGAAAGCGTTTTCACTTCGCAGTATAGTATAGATAACAAAAAAACAAGGAGGAATAATACAATGGCAGCAAACACAGGTCAGGCAGTAAATATCTTTTCGGAAATTGGAAAACTTAAACAGGTCATCGTACATAGACCGGGTAGAGAATTAGAAAACTTAGTACCAGATTACTTGGACAGGCTATTGTTTGATGATATTCCGTTTTTAGAAGCAGCTCAAAAAGAACATGACGAATTTGCGAAAATTCTAGAAGACAACGGTGTCGAAGTTCTTTACTTGGAAAGATTGGTTACAGAAGCACTTGATGCAGCAGACGTTAAAGAACAATTCGTTGACGAGTGGTTAGCTGAAACGGGCCTAGCAAAAGGCGCAACGTATGAAGCAATTCGCCAAGACTTGTTGAACTATGATGATACCTTCGAAATGGTTCTTAAAACAATGGAAGGTTATACAAAAACAGAAGTAGAAGTTTCTGATTCTGTATCCTTGGCAGACTCAATCAGTGGTGACTATCCATTCTTGGTTGATCCAATGCCAAACCTTTACTTTACACGTGATCCATTTGCAACGATCGGAAATGGTGTTTCTATTAACCACATGTATGCCGAAACGCGTAACCGTGAAACACTATACGGTAAATACATCTTTGATTTCCATCCAAACTTCAAAGATACAGAAACTTATTACAAACGCGATGCCGAAACACGTATCGAAGGTGGAGATATCCTCATTCTTTCCGAGAAAACACTAGCAATCGGAATTTCGCAAAGAACGGATGCACGCTCAATCGAAACATTGGCGAAAAACATCTTTGGAACGACAAGCTATGACGAAGTATTGGCATTCTCTATTGCGGAAAATCGTAAGTTTATGCACTTGGATACAGTCTTTACAATGGTTGACTACGACAAATTCACGATTCACCCAGAAATCGAAGGAGACTTGCAAGTGTTCTCTGTTACGAAAGATGGCGAAGGCGTCAAAATTGAAGAAAAAGTTGATACGTTAGAAAATATCTTGGCTGAAGCACTTGAAATTGAAAAAGTAGAATTGATTCGTTGTGGTGGTGGCGATCCGGTTATCGCAGCACGTGAGCAATGGAATGATGGTTCTAATACGCTGACAATCGCACCAGGTGTCGTAATTGTTTACAACCGTAACACCGTTACAAACAAATTGTTGCGCGAAGCAGGGATAACGGTTCACGAGTTTGATGGAAGTGAATTGGTTCGCGGTCGTGGGGGCCCACGTTGTATGAGTATGCCAGTTTACCGTGAAAACATTTAATTAAATCATTAGCCAAATAGAAAAGGGGAGACACACATGTTCCAAGGAAGAAACTTTTTGAAAGAGATTGATTTTACAAAAGAAGAATTGAATTACTTAGTAGATTTCTCTATCCATTTGAAAGATTTGAAGAAACGCGGTATTCCACATCAATACCTAAAAGGTCAAAATATCGCTCTGCTATTCGAAAAGACATCGACACGGACACGTGCAGCCTTTACTGTAGCAGCGAATGATCTTGGAGCAGCGCCAGAGTTCCTAGGTTCAAACGATATCCAACTGGGTAAAAAAGAATCGGTTGAAGATACAGCGAAAGTATTGGGAAGTATGTTTGACGGCATCGAATTCCGTGGCTTCAGCCAAGAAATGGTAGAAGACTTAGGTAAATATGCAGGCGTTCCAGTTTGGAACGGTCTGACCGATGCATGGCATCCAACACAAATGATTGCGGATTTCATGACATTAAAAGAAGAATTCGGCGAATTAAAAGGGAAAAAATTGGTTTATCTAGGTGATGGCCGTAACAACGTGGCGAACAGTCTATTGATTACAGGAGCGATTCTGGGAGTAAACATTACGATATCTACACCAGAATCTCTATTCCCTGAACAAGAATTAGTGGATATGGCTAAGAAATATGCGGAAGAATCTGGTTCAGTGATCGAAATTACAACTGAAACAGCTGAAGCAGTGAAAGATGCAGATGCGTTATACACAGACGTTTGGGTATCCATGGGTGAGGAAGACAAGTTTGAAGAGCGCGTGAACTTACTGAAACCATACCAAATCAACAAAGAACTAACAAATCATATCGAAGGCGACTGGATTTTATTACACTGTCTGCCAGCATTCCATGATACTGAAACACTATACGGAAAAGATATTTTGGAAAGATTTGGAATCGGCGAAATGGAAGTAACGGATGAAGTATTCCGAGGTCCACAAGCGCGTCAATTCCAACAAGCAGAAAACCGTATGCACTCGATCAAGGCAATTATGGCTGTAACAAATGGGAATCTCTTCATTCCTAAAGTATAAAAATATAAAATAAAAAGCTAGGATTGGGGTCAGCCGTCCCAATCCTAGACTTATAAGGATGTGAATAAAATGGCGGAAACGAAGAAAAGAAAATTTAAAATGCCAACATCTTTTACCATACTTTTTATTATCATTGTACTTACTGCAATTTTGACCTGGCTTATTCCTGCTGGACAATATGATTTGAACGCTGACGGCGAAGTTTTAAGTGGTACTTACCACTTAGTGGATGCCGCACCACAAGGGATTTGGGATGTTCTAGCGGCACCGTTTATCGGAATGATCGGTAACGAAGCAACGGGCGGCGCGATTGAAATCTCACTCTTTATCCTGGTAATCGGTGGATTCTTGGCTGTTGTAACCGAAACAGGCGCGATCGATGCGGGTATCTCAGCAGTTATTAAAAAGAACGAAAAGAACATGGGTCGCTTAATTTGGATTCTAATGTTCATCTTTGCACTTGGTGGCTCGACTTACGGAATGGCGGAAGAAACAATGCCGTTCTACGCATTACTTATTCCGTTGATGGTAACCGTAGGATTTGACTCACTAACTGCTGTTGCGGTTGTTTTGGTCGGATCAGGCATGGGTGTATTAGCTTCTACTGTTAACCCATTTGCAACGGGTATTGCCTCCGCAATGGCGGGAATTGGTTTAGCAGAAGGTATTGTTCCACGTCTTGTCTTCTTCCTGGTAATGTACTTCTTGGGAGCATCCTACGTATCCCGCTACGCAAACCGTGTACAAGCGGATCCTAAGAATTCCCTCATTTATGAAAAAATGGAAGATCAAAAGAAAGAATTCGCAGTAAAAGAAAATATGGAAGCGATGACTTCTAAACAAAGAACAGTCCTTATCTTGTTCGGCTTGAGTTTTGCAATCATGATTGTGGGACTTATTCCGTGGAGCGACTTATTCCCAAGTTTCACATTTTTTGAAGATATTTATTACAGCATGCAGGATACACCAGTCATTGGTGCCTTAATCGGGCAAAGTTTCCTACCGTTTGGTTGGTGGTACTTGAATGAAATCACAGTATTATTCTTCGTCATGTCTATCATCATCGCCTTTGTATATGGTATTCCTGAAGATCGCTATATCCATGTGTTCTTGGAAGGTACCAAAGACTTGTTAAGTGTTGCTTTAATCTGTGCGGTTGCCAGAGGAATTCAAGTTGTAATGAACGATGGTCAAATTACCGCAACTGTACTCTATTGGGGCGAACAACTTTTAAGCGGCCTATCTGAAGGTATCTTTATCGTCGTAACGTATATCTTCTACATTCCATTGTCATTCTTGATTCCATCCACATCTGGATTGGCTGCAGCGACAATGGGAATCATGGCACCACTTGGAACATTTGCTGGAGTAGCAGAAAGCTTGATTATTACTGCTTACCAATCAGCATCTGGTCTGGTAAACTTAATTACGCCAACATCCGGTGTGGTAATGGGTGCGATGGCAATTGCAGGCTTAGAAATTACAACATGGTGGAAATTTATGAGCAAGCTCCTTGTTATGATTTTCGCGGCTTCAGCAGTTCTATTGGTAGTATTCGCATTATTGGGTATGTAAGACAACCCGATGTTCGAAAGGGGTAATGAGTGTGGCGTATACTTTAACTAAAAATGTACAAGAACAAGCATTAACTTCACTGAAGGAATGGATTTCCATTCCTTCAGTTTTAAATGAAACATCCTCAAAGTGGCCGTTTGGAGATGAGATTCAGCGGATGCTGGAACTCACCTTAAGAACGTGTGAAGAACTCGGAATGACGACGTATATGGATCCTGAGGGTTATTACGGGTATGCGGAGATTGGTGAAGGTACCGAAACAATGGCGATTTTATGCCATATTGACGTTGTACCAGCCGAAGATGAAGCTGCTTGGAAATTTGGACCATTTACGGCAACCATTGACGAAGGTAAAATCTACGGACGTGGGACACAGGATGACAAAGGACCAACCATCGCCTCACTTTACGCTGTCAAAGCGTTGGTGGATGCAGGAGAAGTTTTCAATAAAAAAATTCGTTTTATTTTCGGTACAGACGAGGAAAACTTATGGCGCTGTATGGATAAATACAACGAGAAAGAACCGGAAGCGACATACGGTTTCGCACCGGATTCCGATTTCCCGTTAACTTATGCTGAAAAAGGTCTGTTACAAGTGAAGTTACATGGACCAGGAAGTAAGGATTTTCAGACGCATAACGATGGTGCTTTTAACGTGGTACCGGATAAAGCTGTCTACAATGAAAAAGAAAAAGTAGCAGAAATGAAGGCATTGGCAGATGCGCGCGGCTATTCCTACTTGGATCAAGCCGATGAACTCGTTTTGACTGGCGTGTCCGTTCATGCGAAAGACGCACAAGATGGCGTCAATGCTGTCGTGAATCTGGCAGATTTATTAAAAGAACACTACGAGCATGAAGCGCTAGCGTTTATTGCTGATAACTTTGTCAACGATCCACATGCAAAACAAATATTTGGAGAAGTGGCTGACGCGGATAGCGGCGCCCTTACTGCAAATATCGCCAAGTTGCTTGTCACACCTGACGAATCCGTCGTGGCGATTGACCTGCGTTTGCCGGTAACAGCAGATAAAGAAGTATTGGTGGCCGACCTTAAAGCAGCAGCTACCACCTATGGATTGGAATATGAAGAATATGATTACTTACGGTCATTGTATGTGCCTTTAGACCATTCATTGATTCAAACATTATTGGAAGTCTATCGTGGCTTAACCGGCGATAACAGTGAACCGATCAGTTCAGGTGGTGCTACTTACGCACGCACCATGAATAACTGTGTCGCGTTCGGAGCTCGGACGGCAGATGTTCCAATGACTGCGCATCAAGTAAATGAAAACATGCCCGTTAAAAACTTCTATGAAGCGATGGAAATATACGCGCATGCAATAAAAGCACTCACATGTGACTAACGAAAGAGGAGAGAGTATATGGGACGTAAAATTGTTGTAGCATTGGGTGGAAATGCGATTTTAGTCGATAATCCAACAGCAGAAGCACAAAAACAAGCAGTGAAACAAACTGCTGAGCATTTAGTTAAATTTATTGAAAACGGTGATGAGCTAATCGTTACACATGGGAACGGCCCACAAGTTGGGAATCTCTTGCTGCAAAACTTGGAAGCTGACTCCGATAAAAATCCAGCTTTTCCACTCGACAGTCTGGTTGCGATGACTGAAGGCAGCATCGGCTACTGGTTACAAAATGCGTTACAAAACGCTTTGGCAGAAAGAAATATCGACAAGGAAGTTGCGACGATTGTGACGCAAGTTATTGTGGATGAGAAGGATCCAGCTTTCGAAAACCCTACGAAACCTATTGGGCCTTTCTACAGCGAGGAAGAAGCAAAAGTAGAAATTGAAAAGGGTAAAGGAACATTTAAGGAAGATTCAAACCGCGGCTGGCGTAAAGTTGTGCCATCACCAAAACCAGTTACCATCAAAGAAATTAAAACAATTAGTAACTTAGTTGAAACGGGACACATTGTTATTGCAGGCGGTGGCGGTGGAATTCCTGTTATCGAAAGAGAAGGCAAGTTAGAAGGAATTGAAGCCGTTATTGATAAAGACTTCGCTTCCCAACAACTCGCTACGCAACTGAACGCCGATTTATTTGTCGTTTTGACCGGAGTGGATTACGTCTTCGTCAACTACAACAAGCCAGATCAAATGAAGTTGGAACAAGTAACAGTTTCTGACTTACACACATACATTGAGGAAAAACAATTTGCGCCTGGAAGCATGTTACCGAAAGTGGAGGCAGCAATTGATTTTGTAGAGAGTGGCGAAGCGAATACAGCAATCATTACTTCTTTAGAGAACATTGGAAGTTTGATTCATTCGAATGCTGGGACGATTATTACCAAATAGCAAACCAAACCTCTGGAATCCTCCCATATTTACATGGAAGTTTCTGGAGGTTATTGGTATTATTTGTATAGAGAGGGTTCTTGATATGGAATATAAGAAAAGTATATTGAAAGCGCTATTGCCTGTAGTGGGGGAACATCTATCCGAGGAAGAAATAGAAAGTTTGATTGAAATCCCGAATAATTCTGAATTTGGTGATTTAGCTTTTCCTGTGTTCTCATTGGCGAAAGTTTACCGTCAGGCACCAAATAAAATTGCCGAGGAACTCATTGAGAAAATCGATGCGAGTAACTTTGAATCAATGAATGCCATCGGACCCTATATTAACTTTAAGCTGAATCGCGAATCTGTCAGCAAAACCGTTTTGAAAGAGGTTTTAACCCAAGGCGAGAATTATGGTGCGCAAGACATTGGAAAAGGCGGGAATGCTCCTGTTGATATGTCTTCCCCTAATATTGCCAAGCCGATGTCGATGGGCCACTTGCGTTCGACAGTAATCGGAAATGCAGTCGGAAATATTCTTGAAAAAGTGAACTACAAGGTTATCCGTATTAATCACTTAGGAGACTGGGGTACGCAATTTGGTAAATTAATTGTCGCGTATAAGAAATGGGGCGACGAGGAAATTGTTAAACAGGATCCTGTTAATGAACTGGTGAAATTGTATGTCGACTTCCATGACAAGGCTGATTTAGATCCTTCCTTAGAAGAAGAAGCCCGCGCTGCCTTCAAGAGGTTAGAAGAGGGCGACGAAGAAATGTATGAACTGTGGAGTTGGTTCAAAGAAGAATCATTGAAAGAGTTCAATAAAATCTACGAAATTCTAGGTATCACATTCGATTCTTATAACGGCGAATCTTTCTATAATAATAAGATGCAAGAGGTCTTGGATGAATTAGAAAATCAGGGCATTTCAACGATTGAAAATGGTGCGACGATTGTACGCTTGGAAGAAGAAGGACTCCCACCGGCATTAATTAAAAAGTCTGACGGCGCGACCCTTTACCTCACACGTGACTTAGCAACGGCTTATTACCGGAAACGGACGTATGATTTTGTAGAGAGTGTTTACGTGGTGGGGAATGAGCAAGCTAACCACTTTAAACAGTTAAAGGCTGTCTTGAAGCGTCTCGGCCATGATTGGGCGGAAAACATGCACCATGTTCCGTTTGGTTTGATTACACTGGGCGGTAAGAAATTATCCACGCGTAAAGGGAAAATCATCTTGCTGGAAGACGTCTTGAATGAAGCAATTAAATTAGCAGAAGAACAAATACTCCTTAAGAACCCTGACTTGGAGAATAAGGACGAAGTTGCCAAACAAGTTGGCGTTGGAGCCGTTATTTTCCATGATTTGAAAAAAGACCGTCTGAACAGTTTTGACTTCAAAATTGAAGAGATTGTACAATTCGAAGGTGAAACAGGACCTTACGTACAATATTCCTATGTACGAACACGCAGTCTCTTAGAAAAGTACGGCAAAGAAATCAACCTGGATCGTCTATCTGGTTTAGAAGATGACTACAGTTGGGAAGTTATCAAGAAATTGGAAGACTACGGGAAGGCAATCAGACAAGCTGCGGCTGCTTATGAGCCGTCAGTCGTGACGAAATATCTCATCCAACTGGCGCAAATGTTCAATAAGTATTACGGAAATACCCGAATATTAGAAGATAATGCACAATTGGAATCACGTATGGCATTGGTGGAAGCAACATCAGTTATTCTAAAAGATGGTCTGCATTTACTGGGTATAGAAGTTCCTGAAAAGATGTAAGAGCTGCAGCTCTATCTAGATAGGAGGCACTTTTTGGTTAACCGTGACGTAGAGTTATATGTTTCAAATATTCAAGAGGAAGAATTTTTTCGACGCTTTTCGAGCGAAGAGATTTTAAAGATTACATCCGAATCTCTTTTTCATCAGTATCAAAAAGGCCAAATCATTTTCTTCCAGGAGGATCCGAATCGCTATGCCTATTATTTATTCAAAGGCTTGATTAAACTGGAGAAGATGGATGAAACCGGCGAATTTGCGTATGTAGACTATATCTCAGATCATACATTTTTCCCATATGGAGAAGTGTTACGCGATAAAACCTACACCTATACCGGTTATGCGCAAACCGATATAGACCTGATGCTGATACCCCAACACGTTATCAGTGACTTGGTTAGAGAAAATTCTGAACAACTGATTTATATGTATCAGCAAACAACTAAAATTATACGCTTTTTGGAAAGACGTATTCAGATGACCACTATTCCAAATGCAACCCAAAAAGTGATTCATACGTTGGCCATTTGGATGGAAGATTTGAGCGTGGAACGGTCTGGGAAACGGGTGATTCACTATCCCATGACAATCAGTGATTTAGGCGTAGTAGCAGGCACGACCCGAGAAACAGCAAGCCGGGTCGTGAAAATGCTGACGAAAGAAAAACGGATTTCGATGACGCGCAAATCTGTTGAGTTTTTGGATGTCGCATATTTTCAAAAAATATTGGATAGTTGAAATTATTTATATGAAGCAAATACATAATTTTAAAAGGGTGAGACATGTTTTGTCTCCCTTTTTTTTCTGCGTTCATTTAAGGACTCTTGGCTGATTTAAGAATATAAGGAACGTTTCTAGCATAAGCACAATATAATTAGAAACTATAACTTAAATATATTCACTTATTGCCGATATAGACTATCGTAGTAGCTATGTGAAATTAAATACTCGATAATAACAATGTATGAAAAGTAAACCTAAATATAAGGTGATAAGAAGGAGAATTTCCTAATTTGACTGCATATGTCATTAAAGAAAAAGTGGCTGATTTATACTTTGTATTTCAACCTATCGTAAAGACCCAGTCTGAAAAAAGTCATACTATCAGTTCTTATGAAGTATTATTACGTTCCCGTAAAGAGGGACGTTTTCCTATAGATTTATTTCTAGATTTAATCAGTGACGAAGAAAGTAATCAAATTCTTCTGGACGAATATAAAAAAATGGTCTATCATTTTATGGAAAGTTGTCCGGACATTGGATTATCCTTGAATGTCCATCACGAACAGCTTGTTCATGAATCAACTTGGAAGTTCTTAAAGGACATCCAAATATTCAGTAATCGTATTACGATTGAATTCACCGAATTTGTTCCTGACAGTTATGTTCGAAATAATTTTTCGACACGTCAGTGGATGTGTGCTATTAACAAACTCGGCTATCGCATTGCATTAGATGATATCGATAGCGGACTGAACAGTCTTCAGTTTGTGATGGAACACATCGATTTAATCAAAGTTATCAAATTTTCATTGCTGCCATTTCGCATGATGGATCGTCCGACTATTCTACACTTTATCGAAGGCTGGATTAAGATTTCGGAGCGTTACAATGTTGCATTAGTAGTCGAGGCAGTTGAAGATAAAGAGCTGGCAAACGAGCTCAGTAATTTGGGAGCCGTTTATCAGCAAGGTTATTTCTGGGGCAGAGGCAAAGTTCTATAGTGCAAAGTTAAATATATAGGAGAATCTTATGTTTGCTACAATGATTGCCAACGTGACTATTATCTTTATTCCAATTTATTTGTATTTTCGCAGCAACTACGCGATTGCAGATATCAAACAATTATCTTTTCAAAAATGGTTGCTGTTCGTCTGTGTAGAGTCACTCGTAGGGATTGCTCTCGTATACTTATCTTGGGACTTTGTGGGCATTCCAGTAGATTCGCGTATCCTCTTTTTTAGTATTTCGATGACCTATTTTGGTTGGAAGATAACTATTCCGAGTATGTTGCTTGCAGAAGTAGTGCATATCTTTCATACCGGACATGCGACTATGCTAGTGGGACTCGTTACTACTCTTCTTTTTGCATGGTCGCTTTACTTTGTAGCGAAATTGGCCGCAAAGCGCTTTGAAGCTTATGGTCAGTTGCTATCTCTTGTTCTGTACAACGCCGTACTCAAAACTGTGTTGGTTTACAGAACTACTCAAGATGTGCAAAGAACCTTCCTGTTCTTTCTTGTCATCGTGACTCTGTCGTTGCTTATAACAACTGGGATGTTCATGCAGATGGCTGATTTACGCATTTTGAGGGAACGTTCTGATTTTGATTACTTAACGCGACTCTTAAATGTTCGGAAGTTTAAAGAACGATTAACCACTTTAGACAAAGTTTCGCATGCACATGTCAGCATAGCTGTGTTAGACCTAGATTTATTTAAGCAATTCAACGATACGTACGGCCATGATGCCGGGGATAATATCCTTTGGGGAGTGGCGCAGGTATTTGCAGCATACTCATCTAAGAATGCCACTGTGTACCGCATAGGGGGCGAAGAATTCGCTGTTATCATGGTAGGCATGTCGAAGAAAGAAGCAGAGTTTTTTATAGTAGACATTATGGATAATGTCGTAAACCGTCCTATTCCTTTGAATAGGGAGGAATCAGTTTCTGTTACTTTATCCGTCGGGTTGGCATTTTCAAGAGAAGGTGAAACATTGCATAAACTGTGGAAATTAGCGGATCGTGCGATGTATCATTCTAAAGAGAATGGCCGTAATCAATTAACTGTTGCTCCAACTGAATAAAAATTGACTAAACACTTCTTAAGAGAGGTGTTTTTTTTGTTGTATCGGGTTTGCCTTTTGTAAAGTGAGTAATGAATGGCGTATCATTGCCCACTTTAGGACATAACTGGGGAATGATGTCCGATTCATTGCCCATTTTAGGACATAACTGGGGAATGATGCCCGATTCATTGCCCACTTTAGGACATAACTGGGGAATGATGCCCGATTGATTGCCCATTTTAGGACATAACTGGGGAATGATGTCCGATTCATTCCCCACTTTGGTTCTAGGTGATTCGGGGTTGGTGAAGGAAATGTCCTCCGGGATTTCTGAGAAGAATACCCAGAATAACCATGATAGAGTCATCTTTTACGCGGGTTCCTTCTTCGGGATATAAACTGATATACCTTTCAAGTTCTTCGGTTTTTGTGTTCGCGGTTCAAACGCAAAATAAATCCCCCAAAAGTAGTTTTACTTTTTCAAGTGTCTACTTTTGGGGGAGCATATCTTAATGATTTACATTGCGTGTTTTTTTTGTTGTATCTTGCAAAGTTTGTGAAAAACCACCTTGGAAAATACAATAATAGAATATATGGTCAAATATGTTTAAAATGTTTCATCCTAAAAGCAATAAAAATGCTAAGTAAAAACAAATGTTTGAAACAAGAAAGATTAAACGTTGGAAAGAAAGGGTTTTCTGTCTACATATTTTACATTCTTAAAAAATAGTAAACTTCTGTTATTGACAGTTTTTGAGCTAAAGCATATACTTTGAATTAATAAGTCACACTAGAATAGGTAAAGAATATGGCAGAGATGATGAAAAAAATTAAAGAGAAATTGCTAAAACAAGAGAGTGGCGTCACTTTGGTGGAACTACTGGCTTCTATTGTGCTGCTCACGATTATCGTCACAACATTTCTCACTTTTTTCGTCCAGGCAGGCCGCACCAATAACCGGATTGATGACATGAACGAGGCAACTTTCATTGCCCAGGAGCAGCTGGAACTTATTACCGGCTATTCAGAAGAGCTGACAGTGGCCGACACAAAAAAGAAATTAGCCACTAGTAAAAATGGCTATAACATACACGTAACTTTTGAACCAAAAGATGATTTACAGGCCGTTATGGTAATTGTATCGAAGGAGGAGAAGCCTCTTGCGCAGATGGAAACAAGATTGCCGTTTAAGAAATGAAGCCGGTTTTACATTAGTGGAGTTGTTAGCGAGCTTAGCGGTGCTCTCGCTCATTATCGGATTAATCGGCTCCGTTACCATGTTTGGACTCAAGCAGTATGATCAGCAAGTTTATGTCGCAGAGCAGTCGAATGATTATGCGTACGCATTAACAGTGCTGTCAAAGGAAGTGCGAAGCGCAGAAGAGGTAGTGATTTCTGCTGGATCAATCACAGTAGACGGAGTTGTGTTCGCACAAAGTGGTTCTCAATTAGTTAAGACGACGCAATCCGGGAAAGAAATATTAGCAGATAATGTCAAAACTGGTGGCTTTCAAGTAGTCGAAAACACAGACAAAACAATTGGAATTACTTTAGAAAATGCCCAAACGGATGTCAAGCAAAAAATGTATGAGACAACTATCTACTTAAGAAGGTGATGACAATGCGCATTGAAAAACCACAAAATATATCTGAAAACGAACAAGGCAGTGCATTAGTCTACACTTTGATGGTACTTTTACTGTTATCGCTATTAGGTATGTCTGTCGGGATGGTTACTGTGGGGAGTTACCGCCTCGCAAGTGAAACTCAGGATAGTACTTCTGCATATTATATAGCAGAAGCTGGTGCTGAAACTATTTATAGAAACATCGAGAGTCAAGTTTCTAAGGTTTATGAGTCCAGTTCTACAAAAAACGCTTATGTATCCGCAATAAATACTTTAGTGAGAAGCGTTGATGATAAGATTGTTGAAAACTTTCAAAACCAGAAAAATAGCCAACCGGAAGCTCATGTAAAGATTGAGCAGACCGGAGAAATGAAATATATTATCATTTCCACTGGGAAAGTCAGTGGAAATGAAAGAGTGGTAAAAAAAGAATTTAATATTAACTGGATAGAAAAGAGCAAAGCGATTAACTTACCGTCCACTCCTCCAAATGCGGCAATAGTAGCCAGGAACAAGTTATCATTAACTAATGGGACATTGAATGGTACGGCTTATATTGACTCCAAGGCGAAAAATGCCATCTTTTTAAAAGGTGGCCAAGGTGGATATGCAGGTACTATTGTTTATCCATTAGGAGTTAAGCAAGAAGATATATTAGATAAATCCCAAATCTATGAGCCTTATCCGAAGTTAATCTCTAGAGAAGAGAAATTTTATTGGAATAATTATGAAGATCTATTAAATGCGATTAAAAAAGATTTTAATCAGCCAGTGACAATTAATAAAAATACATTTGAAAGATTACCTGAAGAGTACTTTGAAAAAGATCAATATAATAAATACCAAGTTGTTACTTCGGATGGGAGTGTTTTAGTTAATAACTGGATGTTTTCCCACTATGATATTAAAGTAAATAACAACAAATATATTCCTAAATTAATACTCGATTCGGACAAATCTACTAATATTACTTTCAGTAGCGGCGCAGAGTCCCTTGTGATTGATGAGATAAGCATCGGATCTGGAAGCAAAGTTTTTTTAAAAGGCTCTGGAAATATAAATATTTACTTAAATAAATTAACGATACAACCGGCGGGGAGTCTTGATATTGAGGTAGATGGACATGTCACGATAAGGGTAGACGATTTGAAAGTTTTGTCAAGCAAAATTAATATTAAAAATAGCAATAATGTTACAATAGTGGTTAATAAGTCCCTAGAATTTAATAATGAATCGATGATTAACAACCCCGGAAGTTCAAAACAACTCTTATTTGTATATAGAGGGAGTACACCAAACTTTAGTGAACTTACTTATATGAACGCTAATGTATTTTCTATAAATAATAGTGACGCCCTAACAATAAAAAATTCCAGTATCAATGGTATATTCGTTACAGATAGCAAGTCCGTTTCTTATTCTGGTGGGAATGCAAGTAGAGAGTCAAATTTGATTATGATCGCTCCAGCAGCCGATATCACTTTAGGAGAAGGTTACTATATAAATGGGACATTGATTGGAAATAAAGTAACGCTCAGCGGTGGAGGTAATTTGATGAGTAAGATAATTGATTCAGCGGGGTTCTACTTTGATGGTGGTGCCGAAAATGAAGCTATAGATTTAATTACTTCCACTCCAATCATCGAACCAAACTAGAAAGGACGTGAAAGCTTGGCAGATTTCAAGAAAAAGAAACTTGGGGATTTACTGAAAGAAGCTGGCTTGATTACGGAGCTGCAAATCATTGAAGCGATTGAGCGTAAGAAAGCAGATCAAAAATTGGGAAATGCTTTGGTTGAACAAGGCTTCATTACTGAAAAACAATTGTTGGATGTATTAGAAATCCAATTGAAATTGGATAGTGTGTCGCTTTACCAGTATCCTTTAGATCCCGCATTGGCTGACGTGGTTACAAAAGAGTTCGCCCGTTCGAAGTTGTTGCTTCCAATTAAGATTGAAGGCTCACATCTTTTGGTTGCGATGAATGACCCGTTGGACTTTTATGCAATCGAGGAATTGGAGTTCGCGACTGGGTACGTTGTTCAACCGGTTATCGCCACACGTGATGACTTGTTGCAGACAATGAACAGGGTGTATGATTCAAAAGAAGTGAATGTGGAGCATATCGAAGGCGAAGACGCGCCGGCAGTTCGTATTTTTACGCAATTATTGGAAACGGGCGTGACGTTGCGTGCTTCCGATATTCACTTGGACCAAACGGAACATCAAGTAACTGTTCGTTACCGCGTTGACGGTGTATTGAGAACGGACCGACCTTTACCCAAATCATTAATGAACTCATTGATTGCCCGCATTAAAATTATGGCGGGATTGAATGTTACGGAATCACGGTTGCCGCAAGATGGGCGTATCAGTACTAAAATACTCGGTAAAAAAACGAATTTGCGGGTGGCCACGTTGCCAACTGTATTCGGTGAAAAAGTTGTTCTGCGTATTTTAGATATGTCGAATCTGTTCACAAAAGTGGTTGATATAGGCTTCGAGCCGGATGTTTTAGAAGACTATGAAGCATTGTTAAAGCAACCATCTGGCTTAATTCTTTTAACAGGCCCAACCGGATCAGGAAAAACGTCGACACTTTACGGTTCGCTAAATGAACTGAATCGGCCGGACTTGAACATTATTACGGTTGAAGATCCGGTAGAATATCAGCTCGAAGGGATTAACCAAGTACAAGTGAATGCACAGATTGGTCTGACATTTGCGGCGGGATTGCGCTCTATTTTGCGACAAGACCCGAATGTTATCATGGTTGGGGAAATCCGTGACGGGGAGACAGCTGAAAACAGTATCCGTGCCGCACTGACTGGGCATTTAGTTTTTAGTACGCTGCATACAAATAGCGCGATTGAGGCGATTCCACGGTTGATGGATATGGGAATTGAATCCTACTTGATCACTTCCGCATTGAGTGGAGTGGTTGCACAACGTTTGGTTAAAACAATCTGCAAAGACTGTTCGTATACAAGAGAAGCGACGCCGGTTGAAAAAGAGATTTTTGAGCGTCGTGGGCAAACGATTGAAACAATCACAAACGGTGAAGGGTGCGATGCCTGTCGTCAAACGGGTTACCGGGGCCGAATGGCTATTCATGAATTGCTGGTTGTGGATGAATCAATGAAGAAATTGATGATGAATAATGCGTCGTTCCAAGAATTAAAAAATCATATGATTGAAAAAAACACGCGTCTATTAATAGATGATGGCTTGTTGAAGGTAAAAGCTGGAAAAACGACTCTGGAAGAAATTCTTCGAGTTGCTTCTCTCGATGACTAAGGGGGGAGAATGATGGAAAATTTAAATGAAATATTAAAAAAAGCTTTCTATGCTGGCGCTTCTGATGTTCATTTAGTTGTGGGTACGCCTCCCGTTTTTCGAGTTGATGGCAATCTCATTCCACAACCTGGTGAGAGACTGAGTCCGGAAGACATTAAAGTATTTGCGCATGCGATTTTGCCCACTGAAATGGTGGCATTTCTAGAAGAAAAACGTGAAATCGACTTTTCTTATGGAATCAATGGTTTGACCCGCTTTCGCGTGAATGTCTTTTATCAAAGAAATTCGTTATCAATGGCTTTTCGAATTATCGCGATGGACATACCGAAACTGGAAACGCTGGGTATTCCCACGGTTACCCGTAAGTTGGTTGAAGAACCACATGGCCTTTTTCTAGTGACTGGTCCAACCGGAAGCGGAAAAACGACTTCGTTGGCGTCGCTGATTAATCATCTGAATCTAACGCAAAACCGGCATATTATCACTCTGGAAGATCCGATTGAATATTTGCATACGCATAAAAAATCAATCATCGTCCAACGTGAAATTGGATTTGACGCTGCATCCTTTCAGTCTGGATTAAGAGCCAGTTTACGTCAGGATCCGGATGTCATTTTAGTGGGTGAGTTACGCGATTTAGAGACGATTTCCACTGCAATTACAGCAGCGGAAACGGGACACTTGGTTTTAGGAACCTTGCATACATCCAGTGCGACCGGCAGTATTGAGCGGATGATAGATGTATTTCCGGGTGATCAACGCAATCAAGTGCGTCTGATGTTGGCCAATGTACTGTTAGGGATTTTAACACAACGACTCTTGCCGAGGCGGGATGGGACAGGGCGTGTACCGGCAACAGAAATGCTAATAAATAATACGGCCATCAAAAATCTTATCCGCAATGAAAAAATGCACCAGATTCCTAATATTTTACAAACCTCGGGAGACCAAGGTATGCACACCATGGAAATGAGTCTGAGACAGTTAGTAAATGAAGGAAAGATTAGTCCGGAGCAAGTATGGTGAACGAAAGGGGGGTAAAGGATGGCGGTATTTTCCTATCAAGCGAAAACGAAAGATGGCAAAAAACTTAAAGGTAAAATTGAAAGTGTGACGAAACGTGATGCAATGGAAGAACTCCGTAGTATGGATTTAGTTGTCTTTAAAGTAGAACCAATGAACGCACTTTTAAACAAAGATATTACGTTACGAAAAACGCTAAAAGAAAAAGAATTTATCATTTTTTTGCGCCAGTTCGCAACGCTTTTGAATGCCGGTATTTTATTGGTTGATAGTGTCGAACTTTTAGCCAAGCAAACCACGGATCCCGTTTTAATGGTAGCGCTGGAAACGTTGGCCTCGGATGTTCAAAACGGTGAAGCATTGTCTGTCGCAATGACAAAACAGCCGAAAGTTTTCCCGGACTTATTAGTACATATGACACATTCGGCTGAAGTCAGTGGACGTTTGGAAGAGGTTATGGATCAAATGGCTTCTTACTACGAGAAACAATACCGGATTAAGAAGAAGGTTGAAACGGCCATGACCTATCCGTTGGTCGTCGGAACATTGGCAATCGGTATTACGATATTTTTGTTGGTTTTCATCGTACCGATATTTAGCGACATGTTTGCTTCAATGGGGGGCGAGTTGCCAGCCATTACCAAACTTGTTCTCAACTTGAGTAACTTTTTCAAAGATTTTTGGATACTTATGGTCTTGGTAGTTTTGTTGTTCATATTGGCTTCACAGCGGCTTTTGAAGCAAGAACGCTATGCGTATTCGAAAGATGTTTTTGTATTACGTTTTCCACTTATTGGTCTGTTTATGCAAAAAACGTTATTGGCACGGATGACGCAAACGCTGAGTTCGTTGCTGAATAGTTCCGTTCCAATTTTGGATGCGATTGATGTTACGAGCCAAGTTGTGGGGAATAGAGTGGTCTCGAAAGTGTTGAAGGCTGCCCGGAAAGATGTGGAACAAGGAGAGTCCTTAGCGAAAGCGATGGACGGTCACTGGTTCTTCCCGCCACTCATTACACAGATGATTCAGGTAGGTGAGTCGAGTGGGGAATTGGATACCATGCTCAAAAAAGTAGCAGATATCTATGATCAGGAATTAGAAGAAGCTTCTGATAAATTACAGTCGCTGATTGAGCCGATTATGATTGTCACATTGGCAGTATTTGTTGGCTTTATTGTAATGGCAATTGTCGTTCCGATGTTCGGAATGTTTGAGACGTTTTAAAGGCAATTTTTTGATAAAAAGATGTTGCTTATATATAAATAAGTGAGTATAATAAGATGAATCAAACATTTGTACTAAAATTCAAGTTACTTGATAGTCACACGTTGTTTTAAGGTCAAATAAAATTGTTGGGGGAAAAGGAAATGAGAAACAAAATCAAACAATTGTTAAACAAAGAAGAAGGATTTACATTGGTAGAGTTACTAGCAGTACTAGCGATTTTAGCACTTATTGTGGGGATTGCTGTTCCGATGATTGGGAATGTGGTTAGTAATTCACAAACTAAGGCTGATGCAGCTCAAAGTGAGCTAATCGTTAATGCTGCACAATTGCAGGCTGTAGAAGCAGGTACTAAATTTGATGCTAGTAAAGCAATAGATATAGACCCATTAGTAAATGCAGGATATTTGGAATCTGATCCAGAGTTAAAGGGAAAAACTCTTACAGTTACAACAGGAACTGACGGGAAAAAAGTCTATACATTATCGACAACTCCTCCAAAATAATTTAACTATCTGAAAGACTCCTTCTCGGGGTCTTTCTTTCTTAATAAAGGAGCCTGACAATGGACGTTATATTCACCCTAATCTTTTTCATTTATGGCCTCATTTTCGGCTCCTTCTTTAATGTTGTGGGGCTGCGAGTACCGAAAGGAAGCTTGTTTTCGCAAACGCGCTCCTATTGCGACACGTGCGAGCGCACTTTAACTTGGAAGGAATTAATCCCGGTCTTTTCATTTATGATTCAAAAAGGAAAATGTCGGAAGTGCCAAGAGGAAATTTCGCCGCTGTATCCGTTCATGGAACTTGCGACTGGAATTTTGGTTGCATTCACGTATTACCGATTCGGTTTTAGTCCAGCGTTACTGTTAGGTTTATTATTAATTAGTCTGGTCATTCCGATTACCGTTTCGGATATTGCGTATCGCCGGATCCCGAATAAAATCCTACTCTTTTTCTTCCCGTTGTTCTTGATTTACCATCTGGTCTTTCCGCTGACGCCGCTTTGGGACGCACTTTTAGGCGCAGGGATTGCATTTACTTTGCTACTTCTCATTCTCTTTCTATCAAAAGGCGGCATGGGCGCAGGGGATTTGAAGTACTTTACACTCTTGGGGTTTGTATTTGGTACGAAAGGTTTTCTGTTAACGTTCTTCCTGGCGGTTCTGTTCGGATTGGTCGGTGGACTGATTACAATGAAGCGCACAAAGCAAGGAGCGAAAACGCTGATTCCTTTTGGTCCGTATATCGGTCTAGCCGCCATGACAGTTTTATTTTATGGGGATGCACTTATTACGTGGTATGTATCGTTGCTTGGATTTTGAACAAGTCATAATGAGGTGAAATATGCTATTTAAAAAGAAACCAAATCTATACTTTGAATTTCTAGAAACAAGAATCCGTTATGTTGTGACGGATCCTCAGAGCCAGGCGGTTATCGACAAAGCTGAAATACAATTTGAAACGAAAATTATTAATGAAGGTAAAATTACGAATCCGTCATTAATTCAAAACCGCCTGCATGCGCTTGTTACAGAGAAAAAATGGAAAAATGCGAAAGCGTCATTGTTATTGCCGGATGATTCGGTGGTTATTCGGGAAGAGATTATTCCGGGGCAACTGACTGAGGCGGAAGTGAAAGACTATCTCAATCTGCACATGGGGCAGTCAATTCGTTCACCATTTAAGGAAACGAGCTTTCATCACGAGATTGTTTGGCAGAGTGAGACGGAGAAAAAAGTAATTTTAATGTTATATCCCACAGCGACGACTCGTGAGTTTGAAGCTATTTTGACGGGAGCGAATTTGGACCCACAGTTCGCAGATATCTCTTCTTTGTGCCTGTATCGTATGATTGAAAGTAATAATGACATCAAATTGGCTGATGACAACCACACGCTTGTGTTTCAATGGACCCCGACACATACAACGAATATGGTCTTTAACCAGAATTTGCCGAAGTTTGCGAGAAACTCACGTAATCCAAACGTTTTTGAAGACTGGGAATTGACAGCTGAGGGTGAATGGCTGTGGAAAAAAGACCAGCAGTCTTTGCTGGGAGAGATTAAAGAAACATTGGATGTTTTGGAACGCTTTTTAGAATTCTACCGTTACTCCGTTTTAGATGGTAAAAATGGGATTACGGAAATTGTTCTAGCCGGTGATTTTTCTTATATGGAAGAATTGAAAGAAAATATGGAGAACCGTTTTTATTTGCCAATTCATCATATTAAGCAAGTGGAAGAAGTTGAATCAAAATATCTACCGTTATATGGTCTTTCAATGAAACAAAAAGGCACGAATAAAACGAAACGAAAAGTGGTAAAGGAGGCGTAGCCAAGTGTTTGAAGTCAATTTTTTTGAAAAGAAACAAAAGAATTACCTTCCTGCTTTGCTAGGGGCCTTTACTCTTATAATGATAATGGGGATCGGTCTGTATTTTTTCACTGCCTACACCTCACTGGTCCGTCAAGATGAACGGAATAAAGAATGGTTGGTCACTGAAGCGGAGCAGGTTCTGGTTTCGCGCCAGATAAAGAATTACGCAGAAACAACAATGCAACTGAATGATGAAAAATCGCTTTTTGAAGAAATGGAATATCCGATGGCAACAGCTGCGGAACTTCTCGTTAAGCGTATTCCGGGCGGTTCTGGAAATATTACATCCTTTTATTTGTCCGCTGAAAATCAACTGACGTTAGTTTTGGGAAATCTATCCGTAACGCAGATTGATGAAACAGTACTGGATTTACGTAAACAGGATTATGTCGCGAATGTACAACTAATCCGGGTGGAGTCTGATGCTGAGGATACTGGTTCGTTAGCGGAAATTTGGGTTACCCTTGATGAAGCGACTTTGAGAGGGGAGGCGGCGCAATGAAATTAGAGTGGAATCGTACGGCCTTAATCATTGTCTTTAGTATGGTTACCCTGGCGCTAGGAAGCTTTGCATACGGGCAGTTATATGTCATGACGCCTCTTAAGGAGCAAACCGAAGTGGTCGCAAACACCGTTGATGATCAAAAAGCGTTATTGGTAGCTTACCCGCCCGATGAAGCGTTATTAAAAGAGAAAAAAACAGAGTATGATGCAACACAACCTTTTTTACCAGAAGGCGAAAAGGTGAATAATGATGTTGTTGCGTTGGAAAAAGCAGCGGGCAAAAGTAATGTGAAAGTCACAAGCTTCGCGCGTAGTACGGAACCGGAAGCAATTGAAGGCATGGATCCGCGTTACCGTGCCAGCGTGTATGAAGTAACGCTGACAAGCGCCAGCCCTGATAATATGATTAACTTGTTGGAGGAATTGACGACCATGGAACGCGTCTGGAACATCCAAGCGTTTCATTTTGAAAAAGATACCCAAGAAGCATACAGTGGTTCATTTAGCGTCACGTTTTACAGCCACGATGCAACTGAATAACGATTGAAAGACTGGAAGCGTTTGTTTCCAGTCTTTTTTTGCGGAAAAGGGGTTGTATCGGCAAAGGTCTATTCAAAACAAACAACTCTTGCCGACCGATACAAAATTAAAGAACAATCCCAAGACCAAGTCTAGGCACCTTGAATGTAAATGGGTTATAATAGCAACAAGAACATTAGAATGATTATTAAATAAGAATTTCTATTCAAAAGGGGAAACATGAATATGAAAAGAATTGCCATTGTTGGTGTGGGGGTAACGGGCATCAGTGTCTTGAAAGAAATGGCTGCCCACGACTACTACCAAAATTTTGAAATTGTGCTTTTTAATGAACCGCGCACGCTTGGAACAGGCGTCCCTTATCAAGATGATTCAGAGTTGCTTTTGATTAATCAAACTGCAGATACGATGAGTTTAGAAGAGGAAGACAAGTACGATTTTGTGAAATGGGTCCAAGTGAATAAGGATTCTACCGCTGGAAACAAGGATTTTATTCCACGGAAATGGTACGGTGAATACTTAAAAGAGAAGCTGAAGAGTGCTGTGGCTATTTTGAATCCGACCATCATCCAGGAAAACGTGGAAGTCATCCGTGTTCTAAAAGATGGAACGTATCATATTGAATCAGCGACCACGCAAGGAGAATTCGATAAGGTTCACCTTTGTACGGGACAATTACCTTATCAAGACCCGTATCATTTGAAGGACCATCCGCATTTCGTCTATCATCCGTATCCGGTCGAAGAGAAATTAAGTCATTTTCCAGAAGGGAGCCGGATTGGTGTCATTGGAACGGGTTTAACATCCATTGATTTGATGCGTTTTTTAAGAAATCAAAACAAAAATCTTACTCTTGGCTTCTTTGCCAGAAACGCCCATTTTTCTTTATATCGCGGGTTGGAATACGATAAAGACCTGAAGTTTTTAACTCTTGAGAACTTGGAGAAAGAGAAGCAAATGCACGGTGGATTTGTTACTTTTTCAAAGATATTGGAATGGTTCCATTTAGAATGCCAAGATAAAGGGATTGATTTTCAAGATTTAACGTACCGCTTCGGAAAAGGCTCGAAGGAGCAATTAAATCATTTATTAGAGGAAAATACAGACTTGGGTGTTCTACAGGGAATTATCCACAAGCTGGACTTCTATTTGGCAGATTTGATGGCTGCGTTGACTCAAGAAGACCGGGAACTATTTTACACAGACTATGAACCGCTATTCCGTCATTTCAGAACACCGATGCCCAAAGAATCATTGGAGCGTTTGATGGATGCCTGGAACACAGGGGAAATTCAAGTATGGGAAAATATGGAAGCCGTAGAGATGCTTGAAGAACGCTTCAAAGTGAAATTGGAGGATGAAGAGGTTGAAGTTGATTACTTAATCAATGCAACTGGACAGAATCAGATTCTAACGAACAGTGAACTGCCGACGGATTTGTTGAGGCAACTTATCAACGAACGGATTCTGCAGCCGGAAACATTCGGTGGTGTACAAGTTCTTTGGCCGGGAGCAGAGGCGATCAGCCCACGTTATGGCGTTTTGAATAATTTGTATGTCCACGGGCAGTTAGTGATCGGCCTGCAATATGGCAACAACGCGCATCTTTTGATGAAGCAAGCGCGTAAAGTGGTTCGTCATGATTTAACTAAATAACCAAAAGAAACGCACGCCCGATTATTCCGGAGCGTGCGTTTTAGATTGATTTCGAATGGTTCACGGTAAGAACGTCACATAAAATAATTCTGGGATTGTTATTTCAGAGTCCGCTTCTTACTTGGTCTTCACAATTATATACAACATTCAACGTCGAAATCTGTCATAATATAAATAAAAACGGGGAGAAATGACGATGAAATTACAAAAATCACTTTTTTCATGGTTCTCCAAAGAGTTGGCGCATCCGGAAGCATTTTTTTCATTTTTACAACAACATGGTATCACAGCGATTTACCAACATGTGACCCCCAATGATATGCAGGAAACAATTGCGCGTTTTATCAAACGTGGGCGCCAAGCCAATGTAAAAGTCTTCTTATTGGCAGGCGAAGCGAACTGGGCACTTGAGCCGAAAGACCTTCACCGTCACATTGAACAAGCTACTAAATGGGACGGGATTGTGGTTGATGTGGAACCTTATTTGCTGAAGGGCTTCAACAAAGAAATCATGGCGGCTTATGTGTCAGCGATGCGAAATGCCTATCAAAAAGCCCATAGTCTGGGAGTTTCCTTCATTCTGTGTATTCCTTACTTTTATGATTCTCTGGGATTTACCGCAGAATTGGAAGTCTTGATTCGCGACTGTTGCGACGGAGTAACCATTATGAATTATTACCGCGGGCAAGAAATCCCTCATATAGAGACGGAAGCGAGTCTCTGCCACCTTCACCAGAAGACTTTGGAAACAATCTATGAACTGCAGCCACCCGGGAAACATGATCTGAAAGATATAAATACGTATTATCATTTAGGACTGAAAAAAGTAGACGAGAATTTCCGAACTTTAGCCAAACATTACCAAAATCAAGAGGTTAAAATAAGTTACCATGAGTTTGTTTATTTTCAAGAACTGGCGGAATGAAAAAGGAATGCAGAAACTGTTTTAATGTCTCTAGATAATTCAGTGAAACATGTTAAACTAGAAGTAACTAAGGAATTGGGGGAGACGTTATTGAATATTGAAGAAGAACAGCAATTTACCGTATTTTCACTTAATTCGAACAGACCGTTAGCCGAAAAAGTTGCAGAGAGCCTTAATGTGAAATTAGGGAAGGCTTCTGTTATCCAACATAGTGATGGGGAGACTAAGATTGTTATTGAAGAGAGTGTTCGTGGACAGCATGTTTTTCTAATTCAATCAAACTGCCACCGGGTAAATGAGAATATTATGGAGATGCTCATTTTGATGGATGCGCTCAAGCGTGCAAGCGCTCTGACAATCAACGTAGTTTTGCCGTACTACGCCTATGCAAGACAAGACCGTAAAGCACTACCAAGAGAGCCGATTACGGCAAAATTAGTCGCAGACTTATTGCAGACAGCTGGTGCTGATCGGGTGATTTCACTTGATTTACATGCACCTCAAATCCAGGGATTCTTTGATATTCCAGTGGATCATTTATCCGCAACCAAGCTACTGGCAGAGCATTTTGTGAATCTTGGCTTGGGGGGAGAAGGAACAGTTGTCGTAGCTCCGAATCACAGTGGTGTCAGCCGCAGTCGCCAAATGGCAGATTGCCTGAAAGTTCCGATTGCGATTGTGGATAAGCGCTCAAATACGCCGCGCGCACCTAAGTCCGTCAATGTTATCGGTGATGTGAAAGATAAAATTTGTATCCTTTTTGACGACTTAATTGATACGGGAACCACCGTAGCATTAGCCGCTGAAGTTCTAAAAGAAAAAGGGGCAACAAAAATCTATGTTGCAGCAACGCATGCTGTTTTCTCCGGAGACGCAGCAAACTTCTTGGAAAAATCAAGTATCGAGCAGGTGATCGTAACAGACTCTATTTATTTGCCGGAAGACAAGGTTTTTAACAAATTAACACAAATCAGTGTGGCAGACTTAATCGCGTATGCCATCACGTGTGTCTATGAAGAAAGATCCTTACATAGCGAAGATTAATTATGAATGGAAGAAGCGTTTATCACGGAGCTGTGGAGCTGAGGATAAACGCTTCTTTTAAAAGACTTAACGAGAGTTTTTGTATCCATTACGTTAAAATAAAGAAAACAATCAGTCGAGGGGGACTTCCAAATGGTAAAGAGATTAATTAGTGCAAATACGTCTGAAATTATGGCAATGAGCCGGGAAGAACTGTTACAAAGTATCCACGCCAGTGATGGTCGGGTCGTACTTTCCGAAAACATAGTGACGCGCGAAACGATTGTGGCTGAAGTAACCAATGCTGAGATTGCGAAATCTTTTGGGGCCGATTTAATTTTATTGAATACGTTGGATGTTTTGGAACCAAAAATATTTGGATTGGATTTACAAGAAAAGACAGTGATTGAGCGCCTGCATCATCTCGTTGGAGCACCCATCGGAGTGAATTTAGAACCGATCGATTTAGATGCGGAAATGACGGAAGAGGCCTTAAAAATCGGAAATGGTCGTCAAGCCAACGCGGAGGCTTTCAAACGAATCGAAACGGATAAGTATGACTTCGTTTGTTTGACGGGCAATCCGGCAACGGGTGTCAGCAATACGCAGATTATTTCCGCAATCAAATTAGCGAAAGAGCATTACAGCGGGATTATTATCGCTGGGAAAATGCACAGTTCTGGAGTAAATGAGCCGGTTGTGACTTTAGAAGATGTAAAGCACTTTTTAGTAGCTGGAGCGGATATTATTCTGGTTCCGGCGGTCGGAACGGTTCCAGGATTTGACGAGGATCAAATGAAAGCCATTGTTAAAGAAGTCCATGCGCAAGGTGCGCTTGTGTTGAGTGCCATGGGAACAAGTCAAGAAAGTTCTGAGCCAGAGATGGTACGGGACATTGCGATTAAAAATAAAATTTGTGGTGTCGATATGCATCATATTGGCGATTCCGGCTACGGTGGGTTAGCTCCGGTCGAAAATATCTTTGCCTTGAGCAAAGCAATCCGGGGTCAGCGTCATGCAGTTTCTCGGATGGCGCGCTCAATCAATCGATAAAAAGGAGGTAGATCCAACGGAATGGACAAAAAATTAGATGCAACAATCATCAAGTATTTATTAGTTATCTTTGGTTTATTACTCATTTACAATTATTCATCAACGATTGTAGTGTTGATGGGGTTCATGCTAAATGTTTTACGCCCGTTAATTATCGGAGGCTTAATTGCTTATCTACTTAATATTATTGTCGTGCGGTTGGAACGTTCGCTGCTACGTAAGGTTAAAGCAACGAAACCCTTTATAGCCCGTGTAATCAGTGTGGTATCGGCGGTATTTATAGTTGGGTTGGTCATTTATTTGATTATTAAGCTGATTGTGCCACAAGTGTTAACCATTTTAACCGGGCTCGTTCAAGGGTTGCCGTTATTAGTTTCGCAGATTCAAACTTTTATTGAAGATAGTGACGCTTCTGAAGTTTTTAACTTTTTCGGTAATAACTTGATTTCGGACTTTAATAACTATAGCCAACGTATTTTGAATTTTGCCACCACAAGCGTGAACCAATTATTATCATCCGTGATGCAAGTGGTTGGTGGTGCGACGACAGCGTTATTCTCGTTTGTGATAGCTTTTTCATTTGCTATGTATCTTTTATTTGGGAAAGAACGCTTAACGAAGCAAATGAGTACGCTGGGCAGAGCATTTTTGTCGCCTAAAACGTATAATCGTGTGGCGACACTCTTGGATATAACTGACCATAACTTCTCAGGATTTTTTGTGGGACAAACATTGGAAGCTGTTATTTTAGGAACTTTGTGTGGTGTAGGGATGCTGTTATTCCGCTTACCGTTTGCATTGACAATCGGAACATTCATCGGATTTACGGCTTTGATTCCGTTATTCGGGGCATGGGCTGGAGCAGCAGTCGGATTCTTGTTGATTGCTTCCCAAGATCTTTCACAAGCTGTATTCTTCATTATTTATATCATCATTTTACAACAGCTAGAGTCGAATTTAATTTATCCACGTGTTGTGGGAAATAGTATCGGTATTCCAGGTATTTGGGTTTTAGTTGCTATTACAATCGGGGCAGGTGTTGGTGGAATTGCCGGCATGCTTTTAGGGGTTCCGGTGTTTGCGACTGTTTACCAAGTAATAGGTATTTTGACCAAAAAGAGATTACAAATGAAACAACTGGCGACGGAGGAGTAACTCTGCTGCCAGTTTTTTTATTATGCGCCGACTCAAACGGTATTTTTGATCTGAGTGCGCAGTTCTTACTCCAACCTGCGCACTCAAATAGGAAAATAGATCTGAGTGCGCAGTTTTTACTCTAACCTGCGCACTCAAACGGGAAAAGGGATCTGAGTGCGCAGTTCTTACTCCAACCTGCGCACTCAAACGGGAAAATGGGTCTGAGTGCGCAGTTTTTCGTAAAGCGAGTAATGATTGGCGCTTCATTACCCAGGTTCGTTCTTTGTAAAACTATTTATTTTTTTTGACGAATAGTTGACTATACACCCTGCAAATTGATAGAATTAGTTTATTAATAAGGAAAGGAGTATTTGTTGCCCTAAAGGCAATGAAAGCGATTTCGTTTGTGGGCGAAGAATGGGAGGAATAATAATGAAAACTTATTTTCAACGTTTAGGAAGATCATTGATGTTGCCAGTGGCAGTTTTGCCAGCAGCGGCAATTTTGATGGGGATTGGTTATTGGATTGACCCGAGTGGTTGGGATGGCGAAAGTGTCGTTGCGGCATTTTTGATTAAATCCGGTGGTGCACTTATTGATAATATGGGTATTTTATTTGCTGTTGGGGTTGCTTTGGGGATGTCCAGAGACCGCGACGGCGCAGCCGCAATTAGTGGTTTAGTAGCTTGGCAGATTGTAACAACACTCTTATCGCCAGGATCAGTTTCAATGCTTCAAAGTATTGCTATTGAAGATGTGGATCCATCTTTTGGTAAAATCCAAACACAATTTATCGGGATTCTCTGTGGTTTGATAGCAGGAGCTCTATACAATAAATTCCATAAAGTTACCTTGCCACAAGCATTGGCGTTCTT
Source organism: Jeotgalibaca porci (assembly GCF_011299095.1). Classification (NCBI taxonomy): domain Bacteria; kingdom Bacillati; phylum Bacillota; class Bacilli; order Lactobacillales; family Carnobacteriaceae; genus Jeotgalibaca; species Jeotgalibaca porci. The sequence goes on from NZ_CP049889.1 coordinate 1,742,211, forward strand.
TAGTGGAAAACGTTTGGTTCCAATCGTTACTTCATTTGTAATGATGGCAGTTTCAGTTGTCCTATTATTCGTTTGGCCACCTGTGTATAATGCACTTGTTACATTCGGTACATCTATTTCAGAATTGGGTGCATTGGGTGCGGGTCTTTACGGCTTCTTCAACCGTTTGTTAATTCCAACAGGTCTACATCATGCTTTGAACTCTGTATTCTGGTTCGATGTTGCGAATATCAATGATATTGGTAACTTCTGGTCTGGAAACGGAACACTTGGTGTAACAGGTATGTACCAAGCTGGTTACTTCCCAGTAATGATGTTTGGTCTGCCGGCAGGAGCTTTGGCAATGTACCATACTGCACGCGAAGACAAGAAAAAATTCACGGCATCCTTGATGATTGCAGCAGCATTTGCTTCATTCTTTACAGGGGTTACAGAGCCGCTTGAATTTGCATTCATGTTCGTTGCTCCAGCATTGTATATTGCGCATGCGGTATTGACAGGTATTTCACTATTTATCGCTGCATCTTTCCAATGGACAGCAGGCTTTGGTTTCTCTGCTGGTTTAGTTGACTATATTCTATCTTTCAACTTACCATTGGCAAATAAACCGTTTATGTTATTGCTACAAGGGTTATTATTTGCAGCATTGTACTACTTCTTGTTCCGTTTCATGATTACAAAATTCAACTTGATGACACCAGGACGTGGTGACGACGAGTTGGAGGAAGCAGTAGAGACGGACTCTGCAACTGCAGCACCAACAACTAAAGAAGCACGTTTCCGCCAACAAGCAGAAACAATTTTAGTTGGTTTGGGTGGTCCTGATAACATCCGTTCAATCGATAACTGTGCAACACGCTTGCGTTTGGAAATCGAAGATATGGATAAAATTAACGAAAGCAAAATTAAATCAGCCGGCGTACCAGGCTTGAACCGCGTGAGCAAACATGACTTACAAGTTATTGTCGGAACTGAAGTTCAATTCGTAGCGGATGAGTTAATTAAGCTAAAATCAGATAAGTAAAAATATAAAAAAAGCAGCCCCTCATTTCCGAGGTGCTGCTTTTTTGAGTTCATCGACTTTCATTTAAATAAGTTCTTCCCTTTTCAAGAATAAATCCATCTGCGGTTGGAATTTTTTAGCAACGATACCCAAAATTTTACCAATCGAAACAGCTGCTACGATTGTTCCAATACCAATGGATCCCATTGTCTTCAAGAATGTGAGACAAAGGATGATTGCAATGATAACATTTGAAACGTCACCGATAATTTTTGCTTTTCCGAAAGGCATTTTGTAGGATGTACTAATTACTTGAGTGAGTTCGTCATAAGGCATCAACGTATACTGTGCGTTCGTATAAATGAACAAGCCACAAGCAACCAGCAACAGACTGAGAGCTAAGTAAACACACTGCAAAACGATTGTTCCGGCTACTGGTAAGAGCAATGTACTGATTGATATAGTAGCGTTTACAAAGAAACCGAACACGAATGCGATGACCAATTGCGTGAGTGCGTATTTCATATCAAAACGTTTAAGGATAATCATTTGGATAATAATATAGATGATATGCGTAAAAATGGTAGTTGCGCCGACTGAAACCCCGGTAATCAAAGACAACCCATAGGCGAGAGACGAAACAGGGGAGACGCCAAAATTAGCGTAGATAGACAAACTGACACCGAAAGAAAGCATAAAAAGACCAACGACATACAGAAAAACCCTTTTCATTAATTGCTGACTCAAAAAAGTCACCTCCGAATTTACTTTCATAATCTATATTATCATGAAAAAAACTTATTTAGTGGTAACTCCATGACCTATAATGGTAAGAACAGAAAATATAGTTACAATGAAAGCGATTTTAAATGAGGAGTCACAATGAATGAGCTATTGCTTTGTGAATGTTATAATGGAGACACTATTAATGTGCGGAGGCGATTGAATGGAAACAATCTATTTAGGAAGCGGAGCAGAGATGCCGATTATCGGAACAGGCACAAACACATACGGGAAAGAGAACAATAAATATGATGGCACTATTACCGGAGATACAACAGAACTTGACCAAGCGATAGCAGCCGGATACCGTCATATTGATACGGCGATTTCTTATCGCAATGAATCGGTTGTAGGGGACGCAGTGGTTAAAAGTGGTCTACCGCGAGATGCATTCTTCCTCACTTCAAAAATTCCGGGGCGTCCGGAACATGTGGGGACCGATGAAGCAGTCCATAACGCAGTGAGAGCCAGTCTGAATGCCCTGCGAACCGATTATATCGACCTTTATTTAATTCACCATCCATGGGACAATCTGGAGGAAATGCTGTATGTTTGGAAAATTTTAGAAAACTATGTAGATGAAGGCGTTCTAAGAGCGATTGGCGTTTCCAACTTTGATGAAACGCAACTGCAATATTTACTCGATCATGGTCGGATTAAACCCGCTACGAATCAAATTCAATCACACCCCGGACACTGGAATCATGGTATAATAGAATTTTGCCAGGCCAATGGCGTTACACCTGTTGCCTGGGGACCACTTTCACGTGTTCAAGACTCTGATCGTGCAATGCTAACTGAAATTGGCGCTAAGTATGGAAAGACCTGGGCGCAAGTTGCACTACGTTACCAACTCGAACGTGGCGTTGCCGTCATTCCTAAATCGCATAACAGCGAGCGTCAAAAACAGAACCTAGCCTTATTTGATTTTGAGTTAACGAAAGAAGAGAAAACACGTATTACTGAATTATAAGAGGAGGTTAGAGTATGAAATTTGAGCAAGCTGGAAATGGTTATATAGCAAAAAATGACAAGGGCGATAAAGTTGCAGAAATAACCTATTCACCTGCCGGGGAAAAGTTTGTGATTGCAGACCATACGTATGTATCCAAAGAATTGGAAGGCCAAGGTATAGCGGGTAAGATATTAGACCATCTGGTGGCTGAAATGGATAAACAGGGGAAAAAGATAATGCCCCTATGTCCGTACGTTGTCAGGAAGTTTGAGAAAGAGCCGGAAAAATACGATTTTATCAATTACAATAAACATAAATAAGTGTATGCAAAACTAGAAACTTTCCAACACGATGGAGAGTTTCTTTTTCAGCACGTTAGAGGGGGAAATTATGTTTTCAATATTAAGGAAGTTAGGTTGGTTTTTTAAGCTGCGATGGAAGAGTTATACTTTCGGTGTTTTTGGGTTAATTGCGGTTGCGATTCTTTCCGCAGTGACACCTTTGATCTTAGGTAATATCATTGATCAAATGGTAAATAGTACCTTGACGTTCCAAAGTCTGGCTTTGCAGTCAGGGACAATTTTGGTCTTTGCAATTGCGATGTACGGCCTCCGGTATGGTTGGCGCGTTGCGATTTTTGGGAATTCTACTTTGTTGGAATCGATTCTGCGTAATCGTCTATTCGCCCACTTTACTAAAATGGATAGTCAGTTCTTCCATGAGTACCGGACCGGGGATTTGATGGCACATGCTACCAATGATTTGGCTGCTTTACGTTTCGTAGCAGGCGGCGGGATTTTATCCATTACAGATTCCATCTTTATCGGTGGGACCACATTATTCAGTATGATTTTTTTCGTAGACTGGAAATTGACTTTATTCACAACATTGCCATTCCCTTTATTAATCGTAGCAGCGCGCTACATGGGGAAAGCGATCAACAAGCGTTACCGTAAATCTTTAGAATCCTTTTCTCAAATGAACAACCGTGTCCAAGAGAGTGTTGGCGGTATGAAAGTAATCAAGACATTTGGCGAAGAAGAAGCACATTACGCTGATTTTACAGGCGATATTGAGAATGTTATTGCGCGTAATAAGGCTGTTTATCAGGTCGACTCGGCTTACTCACCGATTATCGAAGGGATTACTGGTTTGACATATGTTTTGACTCTGTTTTTCGGTTCTTATTTTATTTCAATCGATCGTATCTCGTTGGGACAATTAATTGCCTATTTCAGTTATTTATCCATGATGACGTGGCCGCTGTTGGCAATTGGTCGGGTAGCGAACACATTGGAGCGAGGGAATGCCAGCTACAATCGGGTGACAGATTTATTATCTAAAAAATCTAGCTTGAAAGAAGCTAAAAATCCAATCCAGACACCAGTAGCGGGAGATATTGCCTTTACGGTGGACTCCTTTACTTATCCGGATGGAAAGAATGAAGTTTTACAAAATGCACATTTCCAACTGAAATCAGGCAATACTTTAGGAATAGTTGGTCATACCGGATCCGGTAAGAGTACCATCTTTAAACTGTTACTTCGCGATTATGACGGTTACACAGGCAAAATTAAATATAATGACAAAGATATAAAGCATTATAGTTTAGATGCCGTTTCGCAAGGAATCGGTTATGTTCCGCAAGGCACATTTCTGTTTTCCACAACGGTTCGTGAAAATATCTGTTTTGTAAATCCACAACTCACACAAGAGCAGGTGGAACACTTTGCTAAATTGGCGGATATCCATGACGATATCGAACAGTTTCCAGAAGGTTATGACACGGAAGTCGGCGAACGCGGCGTTTCCTTATCGGGTGGGCAAAAACAACGGATTGCGATTGCACGTGCTCTGGCAACACAAGCAGAGTTCTTAATTTTGGACGATGCATTATCAGCGGTGGATGCACAAACGGAGGCGCGTATTTTAGAGAATTTACGCGATATTCGTCGTAATGAGTCCACCATTATTGCAACACACCGGATCAGCTCCATTATGCATGCGGATGAAATAATCGTTCTGGATAAAGGACAGATTGTTGAACGCGGTACGCATACTGAATTGCTTGCGAATGAAGGATGGTACAGCCAAATGTACGAAGAGCAACAATTGCAACAAAAAGTAGACCAAGGAGGCGAGACGCTTGGCTGAAAGAAAAACGAATTTTACTTTAACAGAACAAGCACACATCCTTAAGGGTCTGTTCTCATTTACGAAGAATTACTGGAAATTATTTGCTTTATCTATTGCCGGAATGGTAGCTGTATCAGCTATTAACGCCTATTTACCGGTCATGATTCAACGGTATATTGATAACTATCTAGCAGTTGGTAATGCGACGATGGAACTGACAATTCGGATTTCATTAGCTTATCTCGGTTTCGTTATTTTGAAATTAATTTTGGTCTATCTCAAAGATTACACATTCAAAATGGCCTCCGAGCAAACTGTCGGAAGTATGCGGAACCGGATTTATCATAAAGTCGTTAATTTGGGCATGCGTTATTTTGACCAAACACCGACTGGATCCGTTGTTTCACGGGTCACAAACGATACGGAAACAATCAAAGAATTCTGGAATGTATTCTTAACGTTTGTGGATGGCTTGTTAAATGCTATTTCAATCGGAATTGCGATGTTCGCGTTAAACGCGCGTCTTGCTTGGATATTTATGGCGTTCATTCCTATTGTAATTGTTTTAATGTATATCTACCAAAAATACAGTACGATTATTTATGGACGTATGCGTGAAGCGTTGAGTCAAGTAAATGCGAAGTTAAGCGAGTCCATTACCGGTATGTCGATTATTCAACATTTCCACCAAGAAGAAAGAATGAAGCAAGAGTTTGATGTAGTGAACCAAGAGTATGTTTCAGCACGTATCAGTATGTTCCGTATGAATGCACTCCTCTTGATGCCAGCTGTGAATTTGATTGAAGCAGTCGCATTGTTTATTGTGTTGTGGGTATTCGGAATGCAGTTCTTGGATATGACCGCCACAGATGTCGGGGTGGTTTATGCCTTTACTTCTTACTCGAAGTCGTTCTTCCATCCGATTGGAAGTATGCTGGATAGTTTGAGTGTCTTCCAAGATGGTTTGGTTTCAGGTTCACGGGTTATGGATGTCTTGAACCGTGACGATGATGCACCGCAAGCGCATGAAGGAGCAACGGGAGAAATTACAGACGGTAAAATTGAAATTAAGAACCTGTCCTTTTCATATGATGGGGTGAATGATGTTTTACATGACGTGTCAATTACGGCTAATCCGGGTGAAACCATCGCGTTGGTGGGGCAAACGGGATCGGGTAAGAGTTCTATTATTAACGTTTTGATGCGTTTTTACGATTTTCAAAAAGGCGAGATTCTGTTGGATGGCCAGTCGATTCGCACTATTCCTGTGAAACGTTTGCGTGAGCGAATGGGTCTTGTGCTACAGGACAGCTTTATGTTCTTCGGAAACATTGCAGATAATATTCGTTTACACGGAAATTACGCTGACGCAGCTGTTGAATCAGCTGCTCAATTCGTTAACGCGGATGGTTTTATTACCGATTTAGAAGGCGGGTACGATGCAAAAGTTATTGAAGGGGGAAGTACTTTCTCAACCGGAGAAAAACAACTGCTGAGCTTTTCACGGACTATTTTACGTGATCCGAAGATTTTGATTTTAGATGAGGCGACAGCGAATATCGATACCGAGACAGAAAAGAAAATCCAACAAGGCTTACAGAATATGCGTAAAGGACGGACAACGATTATTATCGCACACCGTCTGTCGACCATTCGGGATGCCGATCGTATTTATGTGTTGCGTCATGGTCGTATTATCGAGGAAGGAAACCATGACAGCTTAATTGCTGAAGGCGGTATTTACCACGATATGTATCAATTACAAACCTTCCAAGAAAAAGGAGAAGAAGATGGCGAGTAAGTTTTATGCAGTAAAAAAAGGGCGTAAGCCAGGTATTTATAAAACCTGGCCGGATGCACAAAAACAAGTTGCTGGCTTTTCCGGTGCACAGTTCAAGTCCTTTATGACAGAACAGGAAGCGCGTGACTTTATTAATCCGCCGTCCAAGCCAGCCGTTGATTGGCTGGCGGATGATACCATTGAAGCGTATGTTGATGGTTCGTTCGACCGTTCCAGCAGCCGCTATGCTTATGGGGCGGTGATTGTGAAGAATGGTCAGGTCGTTGAAACTTTTAGTGAAGCCAGCAATGATCCGCGCTATGTGGAGAGCTTCCAAATTGCCGGTGAAGTATTTGGTGCTTTGGCTGCTATTCGCTGGGCGATTGAGAAAGGCTACAAAGCAATCAATATTCGCTATGACTATATGGGGATTGAGCAATGGGCAACAGGTATGTGGAAAGCAAACAAACCGGTCTCACAAGATTATATTGCACAGTTCAAAGAACTAGCGCCGCAAATCGCAGTTCATTTCCAAAAAGAAAAAGCCCATACGGGAGTAGAATATAACGAAATGGCCGACCAACTGGCAAAACGCGCGTTGGGGCTATAAAGAGAAGGTGAGGCATACGTGTCTCATCTTTTTTTACGTTTGAGTGCGCAGGTTAGAGTAAGAACTGCGCACTCAGATCGAATTTTACGTTTGAGTGCGCAGGTTGGAGTAAGAATTGCGCACTCAGCTTGATTTTTACGTTTGAGTGCGCAGGTCCGTTAAAAAGTCTCCACCTTTGCCGACCTAGAGAGATTCGTCGGCAAAGGTTCGTAAAAAAAGCCCAACTATTGCCGACCGAGGCCATAAGTAATAACTTAATTAATAATTTCACAAATAGCTGGATTTTTAAAAAAGAAAACGCTATCATAAAGGTGGATAGATAAAACAGGAGGTTATTTTATGGGTAAATTGGAGAACAAAGTAGCGGTTGTAACAGGAGCAGCTTCAGGAATGGGAAGAGCTATCTCTGTGATGTACGCTCAAGAAGGCGCAAAAGTTGTTTTGGCTGACTACAATCTTGAAGGGGCAGAGGAAGCAGCTAAAGAAATTATTGCAGCGGGTGGTACAGCATTGGCCGTTAAAGCGGATGTTGCTGACAGTAACGACATCGCAGCTATGATTGATACAGCGATTTCTGAGTATGGCTCACTTGATATATTAGTCAATAATGCGGGGATTATGGATTCATTTGAACCCGTTGGCGAAGTCACGGATGAGAAATGGGAGCGTATCTTTGATGTGAATACAAAAGGCGTTATGCGTGCAATGCGTAAAGCAGTAAATTATTGGCTGGAAAATGATAAAAAAGGCAATATTATCAACGTTATTTCGACAGGTGGTTTGAATGGTGCGCATGCCGGGGTTGCCTATGGGGCGTCTAAACATGCGGTTGTAGCCTTGACGAAAAATACCGCGTTCATGTACGCACAAAAGAATATTCGTGTGAACGGGATTGCTCCGGGTGCCGTTGCGACCAATATTAGTTCTGGAATGACCAGCGTCAGCGAATTAGGGATGAGTCGTGCACGTTTGGCACACGGCGTCATTCCAGCGACAGGAACTTCTGAAGATATCGGTTCAGTGGCAGTATTCCTCGGATCTGACGATACCGCGTTTGTTAATGGGACAATTATCGTAGCTGACGGTGGTTGGACTTCAGCCTTCTAATGTTTTGCTTGCGGAATAGGTCTTTTACGCCTATTCTAAAGAAGAATAGAACCTCAAAAATGGGACCCGTTCAATTCAGACAGGTCCTTTTTTTGTATTTTACTGTAAAAGGGGTATGCCATGTGAAAAATAAAATTGAACGTCCACTATACCAACAAATTGCCTTGAAATTGGCAAAACGTGTTGCGGTGGGAACGTATCAGGAAGGACATAAATTGCACGCCCGTTCGACTTTGGCCAAAGCCTTCAATGTTTCGCCAGAAACCGCCCGCAAGGCTGTTCAAATACTCGACGACTTGGGAATTATGGAATCGCATCACGGAAGTGGAACCTATGTCGCCTCTCAAGAACGAGCAGAGCAGTATGTGCGTCAGTTCGAAGACAAAGAGACTATTGAAAATGTTCGTGGTAAATTGAAGGACAGTGTAAACCGCCAACAGCAAGAGTGGCAAAATTTCAACAAACTTCTTAATGAACTTGTTGCCCACACCCGTCAGTCTGTGGATTTAAATCCTTTTATCCCCTACGAAATAATACTAACAAAAGAAGCAAATCATTTAGGTGAAACAATCGCTGAAATCAATGTATGGCAAGCAACAGGGGCGACAATTGTGGGTATTTTACAAAATGAGAAGTTATTCTTATCACCTGGACCATACGCAAAAATAGGGGAAGGTGACACGCTTTACTTCGTCGGAAATGAATATACGCTACAGAGAATGCGGGATTTCTTTTTCGGAAATTACTAATGATTTATTGCTCTATCAATCCTTATCATTTTACAAAAGTGACTATTGATGTTATTGTTTTATAGTCACTTTTCAGAAAATGAACAAAAAGGAGTGTTAGAGGTTTTGACAAAGTTAAAAGTAGAAAATTTAACCAAAGTTTTTGGTAAAAGAACCAAACAAGCTTTGGAAATGGTAAAGAATAACGAACCAAAGACAAAGATACTAGAACAAACAGGCGCCACTGTGGGAGTCAATAACGTTAGTCTAGATATCAATGAGAACGAATTGTTTGTTATTATGGGCTTGTCCGGAAGTGGGAAATCAACATTGATTCGCTTATTGAATCGTTTGATTGAACCAACAACCGGTGCTATATATATAGATGGTGAGAACATCGCTGAATTAGATAAAGAAGATTTGCGTGAAGTTAGACGCAGCAAGATAAATATGGTGTTTCAAAACTTTGCGTTATTCCCACACCGAACACTGTTAGAAAATACGGAGTTTGGGTTGGAAGTTCGCGGAATGGATAAAGACGAACGTCGTAAGCGCGCGGAAAAAGCTTTGGAGAACTCAGGGCTATTATCCTTCAAGGATCAATATCCCCATCAACTTTCTGGTGGGATGCAACAACGCGTTGGTTTAGCGCGTGCATTGGCAAACGATCCGGAAATCTTACTAATGGATGAGGCGTTCTCTGCATTGGATCCATTGATTCGTCGGGAAATGCAAGATGAACTGATTGAATTGCAAAATACCGTTCGCAAGACCATCATTTTCATTACACATGATTTGAACGAAGCACTTCGTATCGGTGACCGTATTGCGATTATGAAAGACGGCGAGGTCGTGCAAATCGGAACAGGGGAAGAAATTTTGACGAATCCTGCTAATGATTATGTAAGAGAATTCGTTGAAGAGGTTGACCGTTCGAAAGTATTGACGGCTGCCAATATCATGATTCCTGCGATTGCATCTGTTGTGGAAAATAAAGGACCGAACGTGATTCTGAATGAAATCCGTCATGAGAAGACAAGTTTAGTTATGGCTATCAATAAGAAACGTGAATTGTTGGGATATATTCCAGCAGACACACTCGTTGATGCGCGTCGTAACAATACGTCACCGATGGAATTAATTGATACGAATGTGACGCGCGTTGCGCCTGATACATTAGTTGCTGAGCTGTTTGAAGTGATGAATGACTCACTAGCGCCAATTGCTGTTGTGGAAAATAATCGCCTACTCGGCATTATCCGACGTGGAACGATTATTGATGCATTAGCCAAAACAAGCGAGGTGAGCAAATAAGATGGACTTTTTAAGACACGCATTACCAGTTGCAAGCTGGATTGATACATTTACAGAATGGTTAACGACCACATTTGCAGGGCTATTTAGTTTCTTACAAACAGTGGGTGAAGCAATGATGAACGGAATGACCGGTATGCTCATGTTGGTACCGCCGTTGCTATTCATCCCTTTACTAGCACTATTTATGTTTATTATCTCGAAAAAGAAAATAGGTTTAACAGTCTTTACGTTACTTGGATTGCTTTTCGTTTATAACCAAGGACTATGGACGAACTTGATGAATACAGTCACACTTGTGATTGTAGCGAGTCTAGTTTCAATCATTATTGGGATTCCGTTAGGTATTTTGATGGCTAAAAGTTCAATTGCCAATAAAATCATTACGCCGATTCTAGACTTTATGCAGACAATGCCGTCATTTGTTTACTTGATTCCGGCAGTAGCATTTTTTGGAATCGGTATGGTACCGGGTGTATTCGCATCGGTAATCTTTGCACTACCGCCAACTGTTCGTTTTACGAATTTGGGTATCAAACAAGTTCCTGAAGATTTAAGTGAAGCAGCGGAAGCATTTGGTAGCACGGGTTGGCAAAAACTATTCAAATTAGAGTTGCCATTAGCAAAACAAACAATCTTTGCAGGTATCAACCAAACGACGATGTTGGCTCTTTCGATGGTTGTAACAGCATCTATGATTGGTGCTCCAGGACTTGGAGAAGGCGTCTTGTCTGCCTTACAACGTGCCGAAATCGGTAGTGGATTCGTGAGCGGTATTTCGTTAGTTATCCTAGCGATTATCATTGACCGTGTGACACAAAATTTGAATCAACCTGTCGTGAGTCGAACTGAAAAAGAAAAAACAGCACGCAAACGCAGAAATATTATCGGTAGCGTGGTAGCAGCGGTTGTTTTAATTGGTGGAGCAGTTTACTACACAGCTTCGCAAGATAAGAGCCGTCAAGTAACACTAAGTAGCTTGCAGTGGGACAGTGAAATTGCATCTGGGAACGTTGTGAAAGAGGTCCTGGAAGATTTAGGGTATGATGTGAAAATCAGTTATTTAGATGTAGCGGTTATGTTTAGTGCTGTTGCCAATGGTGAAGCGGACGGATCTGTAGCACCATGGTTACCGATTACGCAAGGTGCTATTTTTGAACAATATAAAGATAGCGTTGTGGATCTGGGACCAAACTTAACGGGTGCACAAAACGGAATTGCGGTCCCTACTTACATGGACGTTGATTCCATTGCTGAGTTATCTGACGAAGCAGGACAAGTTATTACGGGGATTGAGCCTGGTGCAGGTATTACTGGTTTAACTGAAGAAGCCTTTGAAGTTTACGAAAATTTGGCTGGTTGGACACAAAAAACATCTTCAACTGGCGCGATGACCGTTGAATTAGGTCAAGCAATCGCGAAAGAAGAAGAGATTGTCTTTACTGGTTGGACACCGCACTGGATGTTCGAACGTTACGATTTGAAAATGTTAGAAGACCCGAAAAATGTAATGGGAGAGGGCGAAACAATCGTTTCCCTTGCAAGAATCGGTCTCGAAGAAGATATGCCAGAAGTTTACAAGGTTCTGGATAATTTCAACTGGGAGCTTGCAGATATGCAAAGTGTCATGCTGGAAATGAGTGAAGGTGTGGCGCCTGAAGTAGCAGCTCGCAATTGGATTGATGCCAATCCTGATAAAGTTGAAAGTTGGTTAGAGTAACATCAAGAAACAGACCTGGTCAGCTGACCAGGTCTGTTTTTTTGAGTTATTTTACATTGTCTGCACAACTTGGCGGATGAACCCAATCTTGTGCAGACTCTTTCTCATAGTCTGCACAAACCCTTCTGAAATTTCAAAGTTTGTGCAGACCCTACTGTTTTTTGCCCGATTTATCTAAAAAGTCTCAAGTAAAACCCGAAAAAAAGAATTCTACTTGAGGCTAAGATCTCTTATTTTACTTCTTAATAATCATATTAATGGCTTGTTCAAGTCTCTTGGCTTGTTCTTCAGGATTCGTATCCGGATTTTCTAAGCATGCTTTGAGGTTCTCGGCAACGACAAGTCCCATGACCCGATCAATACTGGAACGAACAGCGCTCAACTGCGTCATGATAGACATGCAATCTTTTTCTTCTTCAATCATCTTCTGGATACCACGGACTTGGCCTTCCGTACGTTTTAACCGGTTGATGACATTTTTATTAGTTATTTCCATCATTATCATCCTCTCAAATCAATAATATACCTACCCTGGGTATAAAAGTCAAGAAACATCATGGTTGACAAGTTTGGTTTTATACGGTTTAATATACCCCATAAGGTATAAACAGATGAGGAGAAATAAAAATATGTTCAAACTGTTCAGTAAAAACGCTGCTATCACAACGAAAGAGTTAGAAAATGACCTTTCAGAAAAAACAATTTTAGATGTCCGTACACCTGGTGAATACCGAATGGGGCATATTTCGAATGCAAAAAATGTCCCATTGGATAAAATTGCGACTTATGTAGGGGATAAAGAAACGCCTGTTTATGTCATTTGCCAATCTGGGATGCGCAGCAAGAGAGCGGTAGGTATGCTTAAGAAAAAAGGTTATACAGCCATTAACGTCCGCGGCGGGATGAGCCAATGGACCGGAACTATCAAAGGAGGAAAATAAAGATGACAAAAGTAGTTATTGTAGGTGGCGTAGCCGGAGGAATGTCGGCAGCAACACGTTTGAGACGATTGCAAGAGGATGCAGAAATTATTATTTTTGAAAAAGGCCCTTATGTTTCCTTTGCGAACTGTGGATTGCCTTACTATGTTTCCGGAGAAATTAATGACCGCGATCAGTTGCTAGTGCAAACACCTGAATCACTAAAAGCACGTTTCAACTTAGATGTGCGTCCATACCATGAAGTGATTGCTATCAATCCAGAAATGAAAACAGTGACGGTAAAAAATAACGCGGGTACGCTGGAAGAAACTTACGACAAGCTGATTCTATCACCAGGTGCCAGCCCATTTGTACCGCCGATGACAGGTTTAGATGAAGCAACCAATGTTTTCAGTCTTCGTAATGTTCCGGATTTGGATGCGATTATGAAGCAACTCGAAGAAAAAGGAACAGCTGAGACAGTCGTGATTGGAGCCGGATTTATCGGTTTGGAAATGGCCGAGAACTTGCACGCACGTGGATTGAAAGTGACGATTGTGGAAAAAGCACCGCATGTTTTACCACCACTTGATGAAGAGATGGCAGCATTTGTAACCCAAGAATTGGAACGCAAGGGCGTAACAGTGATTACTGGTCAATCTGCGACCGCATTTGAAGAAGCGGGTAACAAAATTATTTTGGAAGACGGCACGATTTTGAAAAGTGATTTAACGATTCTGTCTGTAGGTGTTCAACCGGAAACGAAATTGGCGAAGGCTGCTGGACTAGCGTTAGGTTTGCGTGATGGCTTGAAAGTGAACGAGCACTATCAAACAAGTAATCCTGATATTTATGCAGTCGGCGACGCGATTATTGTGAAGAATCAAATAACTGGCGCAGATGCGCTTATCTCACTGGCGTCCCCAGCAAACCGTCAGGGCCGCCAAGTTGCCGATGTGATTGCTGGTCTGAAACGTACCAACAAAGGCAGCATTGGCACAGCAATCGTCCGTGTGTTTGATTTATCAGCAGCAGCCACCGGGTTAAGTGAGCGCGCTGCGAAACTAGCGGGATTAGACTTTGCTGTGATTCATACTTCCGGTAAAGACCACGCCGGTTATTACCCTGGCGCAACTGATGTTATTTTGAAATTAATTTTTAACCCTCAAACAGGTGAAATTTACGGCGCACAAGGAATTGGCAAAAAAGGTGTCGACAAGCGTATCGATATTTTAGCAACAGCGATTAAAGGGAAGTTAACGATTTTTGATTTGCCAGAACTTGAATTTACTTACGCACCGCCATTTGGAGCAGCGAAAGATCCAGTAAATATGATAGGTTATGCGGCGATGAACCTTGCGGAAGGATTGAGCGACTCTGTTCAATGGCATGAGCTGAATGAAGAATTAGCCAACGGTAAAATTTTGTTGGACGTGCGTAATGAAGGCGAATTGGCAAATGGTAAGTTTCCAAATGCACTCAATATTCCCTTGAATGAATTACGAGAACGAATGGATGAGTTGGATGCGTCGAAAGAATATGTTGTCAGTTGTCATAGCGGCCAACGCAGTTATATTGCGGAGCGTCAAATGAAACAAGCCGGCTTGAAAGTGCAAAACTTGGATGGTGCATTTGCACTTTATAAAACGGTTAGACCGGAGGAGTTAGAATATGTATAAATCAGTAGGAATGCCCGAATTTTATCAAGAAGCCAAAAAGAAACAGTTACCGATTGTTGATGTGCGTGAAACGGATGAATACGCACGTGGTCACATTCCGGGAGCAGTAAATTTTCCACTGAGCGATCTAGGTTCTGATTTCACGAAATTGGATAAAAACACAGATTACTACCTCGTGTGTCAATCAGGCGGACGCTCAGCAATGGCAGCAGAATTTTTGTCTGACCAAGGATTTAACGTGACGAACGTGATGGGCGGAACAGGCAGCTGGATGGGACCTTTAGAATAAATGATATTACAACAGGAGAATGCCCGAATACGAGGGCATTCTCCTGTTTTTTTGGTCGTTTACCGGCTTACAGCTTCAACAGAAATTCTGAATGCCGGTAAAAAGTGGAAAACACCGGCATACAAAAATTAATAAATCAGTGAGCGCCGGTAAAACCATGAAACTGCAGCCATTTCCGCTGATTCTGTTGAAAAGAAGAAAGTATTTTTTTGGATTAGCGGGTATGGTACTATAAATTATAAGACTACGAGATTAACTGGGGGTAAATAGAATGGATATCAAGGCAATCGTATTGGATATTGATGGAACATTGGTAACAACGGAAAAGGTAATCAGTAAAAAAACGCGTGATATTTTAATTAAAGCACAGGAAAATGGGATTAAAGTGATTCTTGCGTCGGGTCGCCCGACTCGCGGTATGTGGCATTTGGCCGAAGAATTGGAACTGGATAAACATAACGGCTATCTGGTCTCATTTAATGGTGCACGTGTGACGGACTGTGAAACGAAAGAAGTATTGTTCAACCAAGCGTTGGATACGGACTTGAGTAAAAATATTTTAGAGCATTTGAAACAATTTGATGTAATTCCAATGATTTACGGTGATACGCATATGTATGTGAATGATGTTTATCATAATGAAATACAAACTTTGGATGGTCCTACAATGAATATCGTAGAATACGAAGCGCGCATGTGCCATTTCCTGTTATCTGAACAAGCAGATTTGGCTGCGTTCGTCGACGAACCGCAAAATAAAGTACTGATTGCGGGAAATCCGGATTATTTACAAAAGGTCTATCAAGAGATTCATGCGCCGTTTGAAGACATTACATCCGGTGTGTTCTCAACGCCGTTCTATTTCGAATTGACAGATAAAGGAATCGACAAAGCATTTTCATTGAACAAGGTTTTAACAGCGCACGGTATCTTGCCGGAAAATGTGATTTCATTTGGAGATGGCCAAAACGACCGCTCGATTATTGAGTACGCCGGAATGGGTGTGGCGATGGGGAATGCCATGCAAGAAATTTTAGATATTGCTGATGAAGTGACGTTATCGAATGACCACGACGGGATTGCGGTATTCTTGGAGAGGTATATTTAATTTATGTACGCATTATTACTAACGATTATTTATATTGCTTTTATAAGTTTAGGGCTGCCTGATTCCTTGGTGGGTTCAGGCTGGCCCGTTATGCAACGTGATTTAGGCGTGCCGCTTTCTTATGCCGGGATTATTACGATGACGATTTCTGTCGGGACGATTTTTTCCAGTCTCATGTCGGATCGGTTGACGAAACGATTTGGAACGGGCATGATTACTGCCGTCAGTGTCTTGACGACGGCCATTGCATTATATGGTTTTAGTATTTCAAATCATTTTTATTTGTTGGTTCTATGGGCGATTCCGTATGGGATGGGTGCTGGGGCAGTAGATGCCGCTTTGAATAATTATGTGGCTTTGTATTATGCTTCACGCCATATGAACTGGCTGCATGCCTTTTGGGGTGTGGGTGCTGCCATCAGTCCCAATATCATGGCTTACTATTTATTGGATGCCAGCGGCTGGCAAGGTGGCTACAGAGCGATAGCAATTATTCAAATTATTTTGACGGGTTGTTTATTCCTTAGCTTACCGCTTTGGAAAGCGAACGGACTGCAGGAAACATTAGATCAGACCGAGGTAAAGCCATTTAAAGAAACGCTTCGTCTGAAAGGCTTATCGTTTATGCTTGTAACTTTTTTGGCTTACTCTGCAGTAGAGCAGACAACAGCATTGTGGGCAACCACGTACTTGGTTGAAGGACGCGGAATAGATGTCGAAACGGCTGCGCGTTATGGTGCGCTATTCTTTGTGGGAATCACCGCAGGCCGTTTCTTATCCGGAGTCGTGACGCGTTGGTTCAATGATCGCCAGTTGATTCGAATTGGGTTAGCGGTTTTGTGTGGCGGAGTCGTCTTGATTTTAATTCCGACCGACATCCAAATTTTTTCTCTCATTGGCTTAGTCATTGTCGGGTTCGGATGTGCGCCGATTTATCCGGCCATTATCCACGCCACGCCGACTAACTTTGGAGCGGTCAACTCGCAAGCTGTTATCGGTTTGCAAATGGCAGGTGCGTATGTCGGCTCGACATTCATGCCACCGCTTTTCGGCTTATTGGCAAATAATATTTCTGTCACAATTTTTCCATTCTACTTAGCATTCTTTGCATTGCTGATGGTTGTCATGTCAGAACGATTCAACCGAACGATGAAAAATAAATAAAAGCGTCACCTCCAGGTTAAGTACTAGCCCAGGAGGTGACGCTTTTATTTATCCGATGTAAACTATTTTGGAAACCCGGACATGCTAAGCCAATCATGTCCGATTTCATCCGTAAACCCAGACATGCTTGGTCAATTATGTCCGATTTCATCGGTAAACGCAGACATGTTTTGCCAATCATGTCCAAATTTATCTGTAAACCCAGACATGTTAAGTCAATCATGTCCGTATTTTCATAAGCTACTTGTAAATCGCTTGAATGCTGCCAAATCTTTATAGACACCGGCATCTTCCAATACACGTTGGAAAACGGCACCGGTAGCATTCTCGACGGTCTCGCCAGACTCACAGATTTCGTCAGCCCAATCACGGTGTATATCCGCTATCTGGGACGTTTCACCAGCTACATATTTTTCTACTTCCGTCAGTTCATCTTTCAGTCTCGGCGGCAAAATCGCCAATCCCATCACTTCAATCAGTCCAATATTTTCTTTTTTTATATGTTGCACGTCTCTATGAGGATGGAAAATACCATCTGGATGCTCATCGCTAGTGCGGTTATTTCGCAATACTAAATCACAGACAAACGTATCACCATTACGGCGAGCAATCGGCGTGATGGTATTGTGAGGCGTTCCATCAGACTCCGCAATAATTTCAGCTGCTTCATCACTGTAACCGCGCCACTGCTCCAAAATATACACCGCTGCTTTCGTTAGCGCCTCTTTATCCAAGCATTCCATGCGAATGACCGACATCGGCCAAGCGACGATTCCAAAAGAAACAGTAGGGAAATCAGCTAGCACGAACGTTTCTTTTACATCTGCTTCGTTCATCGGGAACGTGTAGCGACCGCCTTGATAATGTTCGTGCGATAAAATGGATCCGCCGACAATCGGCAAATCGGCATTAGATCCCACAAAGTAATGCGGGAATTTTTCAACAATGCCGAATAAGTTTTGGAACGTCTTCTCTTCAATACGCATCGGACGGTGTTCTTCTGACAAGAAGATACAGTGCTCTGTATAATAAGCGTAAGGTGAGTACTGTAATCCCCATGTTTCTCCGTCCAATTGGAAACGGACAATGCGATGGTTCGCTCGAGCAGGGTGGGTTAGAGTGCCTTTGTAGCCTTCGTTTTCCATACATAATTGACACAAAGGATAGTGAACAGATTCAGTAGTTAATGCCGCCGCAATAGCCTTTGGATCTTTTTCAGGCTTGGATAAATTAATCGTCAATTCTAACGTGCCATAGTCGGATTCATAATCAAAGGCAATGTTTTTCGCGATGGCTTCTGTTTGTATATAATCATTTACCTGACTTAATTCATAGAACCAATCCGTGGCTGCTTGAGGTTTTTCCTTATACAAATCCCAAAACGTACGATTCACAACGGAGGTATCCGGCGTGATAATTGCCATTATTTGAGCGCTTAAAATCGCGCGCTGGGTAATTGTGTCTGTGATAACCCCGTGTTCGATTGCGTCCGCCAATAAAAGAGGGAACAGTTTTTTTGCTTCGGGTAATTCTGAGGGCAAGGTTTCATCCGTCCGCAAACTATCTTTTTTTAACACCTGTAATAACTGGTTTTGTTTCAATATGACGTCCAAAGGGTCAATATATCCCTTCGAGACGCCAATCTGTAACAATTTTCTAATCGCTTGATCGCTACTTTTTATCATAGAGCACGCGCACCGTCCCCGATTTCAGCAATATAAAATTCAGCTGGATAGCCAATCTTTTCCTCGTAAATTTTGCCGACATTTTTGATAAGAGCATCAGCTTGGTCTTTGGCAACAATCGCAATGGCGCAGCCTCCGAAACCGGCCCCAATCATGCGTGCACCTAGAACACCTGGCTGCTCCCAAGCATTTTCCGCCAGGGTATCGAGTTCGTAACAACTCACTCCATAGTCATCCCTTAAAGAGATGTGTGAGTCGTTCACTAATTTACCGAATGCTTTCAAATCGCCTGCTTTCAAATATTCCGTCGCACGTAGCGTTCGACGGTTTTCAAAGACAGGGTGTCGTGCCCGTTTAATTAAGATGGGGTCACCAATTAAATTTGTATGGGCATTGAAGCTTTCTTCGTCCAGTTCACCTAAAGAAGCAATTGGAAGCTTTGTCTGTAGCCGTTTCAGTGCTTCTTGACATTCACGCAAGCGGTCATTGTAAGCTGATTCCACAAGTTCACGCCGTTTTTTCGTATTCATAATTACGACAATGTTCTCACCCAGTTTGACCGGAATTTTTTCATAAACGAGGGTATTTGTATCCAAGAGTAGAGCTTGGTCTTTCGCACCCATTCCAATAGCAAATTGATCCATAATCCCGCTGTTCAAGCCCAGGTAGTCATTCTCAACTCTCTTACCGAGTTTTACGATATCCAAACGATCAATAGTCAGGTCGTTCATTTTTTCAAAAATGATACCTGCTAGAATTTCCAAAGAAGCAGAAGAAGAGAGACCGGAGCCATTGGGAATGGTTCCTTCTATTAGAATGTCCAGTCCCACAGTAATTGCATGACCCGCTTCTTTCAAATACTTCGCCATGCCTTTGACATAATTAGCCCAGTTATCTTCTTTACGAAAATCTAGTTCGTTTAAATCGACAGTAATGACGCCGACTTCAGGGAAGTTAAGCGAGTAGAGACGCAACAGACCGGTATTGTTTTTGCCCACAACCGCATAAGTACCCAGTGTGATGGCTGCAGGAAAAACGTGGCCGCCAAAGTTATCTGTGTGTTCGCCGATTAAGTTAATACGCCCAGGAGAAAAAAAGGAAGCAGTCGGTTCGTAATTAAAGTGTTTAAGAAACGCTTTGCTTAAATGATTCATCTATAGTCACCTCATGATTTTTCTTACATTGTAAACCTTTTCTTTGATTTACTCAATACATAAGTAAAATAATTAGTAAAAATTAACTGTGATTTTAAATGAGCGCTAGACTTTGACAAAAGAATGAATATAGTGTAACTTATTTTTGGGACTTAATATTTCAAGTTCTGATATCTGTGTAAAGCCAACATGGTGCACTAACAGAAAGGAATTTTAATAAAATGAAAATATTTGATTACGAAGATATTCAACTGATACCTAACAAGAGTATCGTACAGAGCAGGTCAGAATGTGACACTTCAGTAGAATTTGGAGGAAGAACATTCAAAATGCCTGTGGTTCCTGCAAATATGCAGACGATTTTAGATGAGCCATTAGCTGAGAAACTAGCAGCAGAAGGTTACTTCTATATTATGCACCGTTTTGATGAAGCGGCACGTATTCCGTTTATCAAGAGAATGCATGAGAAAGGTTTGTTTGCTTCAATTAGCTTGGGAATCAAAGAAGCTGAGTTTGATTTCGTGACCGAATTAGTCGAAAAGGGTTTAGTCCCAGAATACACAACGATTGACGTTGCGCACGGTCATTCTGATCAAGTTATCAAGATGATTAAGCACGTTAAATCAGTTATGCCAGAAACGTTTTTAATTGCGGGTAATGTGGGAACTCCAGAAGGTGTCCGTGAATTAGAAAACGCCGGTGCTGATGCAACGAAAGTTGGAATTGGACCTGGTAAAGTATGTACAACAAAAATTAAAACTGGTTTCGGTACAGGTGGTTGGCAATTGGCAGCAGTTAGCTGGTGTTCAAAAGCAGCACGCAAACCTTTGATTGCGGACGGCGGCGTTCGTACAAACGGTGATATTGCGAAATCTGTACGTTTCGGAGCATCCATGGTTATGATCGGTTCATTATTCGCTGGACACGATGAGTCACCAGGTGGCATTAAAGAAATTAACGGACAAAAATATAAAGAATACTTCGGTAGCGCATCTGAGTACCAAAAAGGCGAGCGCAAAAACGTCGAAGGTAAGAAAATTCTGACTCCTTATAGAGGGGCACTAAGCGATACATTAACAGAAATGCAACAAGACCTACAATCATCTATCTCATACGCAGGTGGAAATGATTTAGCATCTATCCGTAAATGTGATTACGTTTTAGTTAAAAACTCTATCTATAACGGAGACAGCTCCAATCAAGCAATCATCGAAGCAGGACGTTCAAGCTTTGGTGAAGGCGATACAATTCTATAGCACTTTCTGAAGCAGATTAGGTTATCTTTCCTAATCTGCTTTTTTCATATCCGTTTTTAGTATAAAATGAAAGTACATAAAAAGAAAAAGAGGCGAATCATGTGAAAAAGTATGTATATGCAGAGCTTTTTTATTGTGCAAATGGTGTTAAAGGTCCCGGATATCTAGCGATCGAAGATGGGAAGTTTGGAGGATTTCAAACGGAGAAGCCGGAAGGTGAAATCTTGGACTACAGTGGCAAGCAGGTAGCACCCGGATTTGTAGACACACATATTCATGGTTATAACGGCCATGATGTCATGGATAATAATGTTGAAGGTTTAAATATTATTTCCGAAGGTATTTTATCTTGTGGTGTAACATCTTATTTGCCTACAACGCTAACCGCTCCAACAGAAGATTTGGATGCGGTCTGTCAGACGATTGGGGAGAACGTCGATAAAATTAAAGGTGCAAAAATACAAGGTATTTTCCTTGAGGGACCTTTCTTTAATGATAAATATAAAGGAGCACAAAACCCTAAATATATGAACGATCCGTCCATTACGACCTTGAAAAAATGGCAAGAATTAGCAAATGGATCAGTTCGTAAAATTGCTATTGCACCAGAACGAGAAGGGGCATTACCATTTATCGATTATGCGACTAAGAATGCCATTAACGTTGCAATCGCCCATACGGATGCGACCTATGAGCAATGTAAAGCGGCGGTTGATCAGGGCGCAAACATCTTTGTTCATACATTTAACGGTATGCGTGGACTTCACCACCGTGAACCGGGTGTGGTAGGTGCTGCAATGAGTCTGAAAGATGCCTTTTCAGAATTAATTTGTGATGGCCATCATGTTCATCCGGTATCAGCGGGTATTGTAATGGATGCGCATGGCCGTGACAAAACGATGTTTGTGACGGATTGTATGCGCGGTGGTGGAATTGGCGAGGGAGACTCCATGTTAGGGGAATTCGAAGTTACGATTAAAGACGGTGCAGCACGGTTGAAATCAGACGGCAACTTAGCCGGTAGCGTATTGGAAATGATTACCGCGGTTCAAAACGTTGTTGCTTGGGGAATTGCGACGCCAGAAGAAGCGATTAACATGGCAAGCATTGTTCCGGCTAAGAGTGTAGGCATTGATGATCGCTGTGGACAAATCAAGAAAGGGCATCCTGCTGATTTCTTGATACTTGACCAAGATTTAGGTCTGCTTGAAACCTATTTAGACGGTAAGTCTGTGTTTAGAAAATAATAAAATAAACAAATGTTTAAACTTGATCGTCAGTAGTCGTTTAATTAAACAATATCGTATCTTAATGTTGCCTAATTTTTAACTAAATTTAAAAATATATCGCTATTTAAAAAGAGATGAATTCTAACTTAATTTTAATCTTATCTAGGTTTTCGTCCATTGTCAGTGATATTTATAATAATATTCAGTAACATATTTTTAGTAAAATGCAAATTAAAACGTAAGATTGCTTAAAATTTTAATTTGCATTTATAGGTCATAAAAGATTATAATTTAAGTGGCGATGGTGTAATAAACTTTCGTCAAACATTAGTTTATACGCAAACAAAAAAGGAGGGCCAAAATTAGATTCGTTTCTTAGGCATTTGTTGTCAGATGTTTTAGTAAAAGAAAATCGTCGTTTCTTTTCGTTGGTCCCTCGAAATAAAATAATTGAATAAAAAAATCCTCGAATTAAAGGCTTTTTCGATTTATACTCACTTCAAAATGACTAACGAATGTCAGCCTGCTGAACTTGGATTTATATTGAAATGAGAACCGCTCCTTATTGGAAACGGTTCTCATTGTATTATAAGAAGAGGGCTAGCACTATTTGTCGGTATTTGTTATTATGAGAGTGTTAAATTTTTGAAGTACGATTCAATGTCAAATGAGGCGCTTTTTGGATACGTCATCTTGTAGAGGAGAGAGTAAAATATATAAAGTAATTCAAAAATTAATAGACAGGCCTGAGTTCCTCCGACGAAGTTTTTATTGGCTTCTATTAACAAGTATGCTTTTAAATGGTGTTATTTTTAGGAATAACGACTATTTTAGTATTTTATTTATCTTGTTAGCTACAAATTTCGGCCTTGCCTACAGTTATAAGTCGCCCGTGTTCTTATTCTTGGTGAACGTGCTGGTTGTGACCATTCGTTTCTTTTTTATTCCGATTGAATCCTTGACGTTAGGAATATTCATAACCCGTGTTTTAACCTATTATGTTGTGGCGGTGATTTCTGCTGCTTTGATGCAACATGCTATAAAAATAAAGAATAATCAACTCGAGTTAATCAAAGCTTTATCGACTGCTTTGGATTATCGGGATACTTACACAATGAATCATTCTCTAAATGTTGCGCGCTATGCTGTTTCGATTGCTGAAGAAATGAATTTATCCAGAGGAAGTATCGATAGTATTCGGACGGGTGCACTTCTTCATGATATCGGTAAAATAGGAATTCCTGAACGCATCCTGATGAAGAATGGGAAGTTAACTGATGAGGAATACAAAACCATTCAATCACATGCGGAAATTGGTTATCAAATGATTAATCACATAGACGATTACCGGAAAAATGGTGTTTTGGATATTGTTCGTTACCATCACGAGCGCTATGATGGAACGGGTTACCCAGAGGGACTAAAGGGGAGAGATATTCCTTTATTTGCACGGATTGTAGCTGTTGCAGATGCATTTGATGCGATGACTTCAAAACGTGTTTACCGCGATGAGTTTGATATGGCTTATACGCTGGATCAACTTGTAAAGAACAAGAGTAAACAGTTCGATCCAGAAATAACAGATGCCTTTTTAAATGTATTAAATAGGAACAAGGAATTTAAGATAAATGAAAAAACGGTCTCCCGCTCTATATTAGAGTAGGAAGCCGTTTTTTGTTATGAAGCGTTATGTGCAACAGAGATGAGTGCTTCAGCTTCTGTAATTGTAAGCGGAAGAACGTCATTTGGACGCGTCATTACTTCTCCGTGACCTGTACCGATGTAATCGAGATCCAGGTCTATGAACCCTTTCACCATATCAATACTTAATGCCAAATCCCAGTTCAAACGAGCTGGTTTTGGAAAAGCATCGCGGTGAACGCCACAAATAGCAGCACCACCCAAAGTTTGCAAAACGTCGCCTACCAAGAGGTAATGTTTAGCTGGGTTGTGGAAACAAATGTGTCCAGGTGTATGCCCAGGCGTAAAAATGACTTCCAATTCTCCGACCTTATCACCAGCTACCAATAGTTTATCAGGAACAAAGGGTAGTTGATTCGGAATGCCTTCTTTTAATGGAACTTGTTTATCAGAAGGTAGTAATTCTTTTTTCAAGATTAACTGATACTCACGTTCGGGGAATAAGAAGGGTGTATCAGGAAAGGCCTGTTTAAAGGCAATCAAGCCCCCTAAATGGTCATCATGACTGTGCGTAATCGCGATGGCTTTTAAAGGACGGCCATCTTCTTTTATCAATGCGATAACGTCATTGATTTGTTCGGATTCGACGGCAGTATCAATCAATATTAAGCCGTCATTCTCTTCTATAATAAAAAGGTTATTTTCTTTTTCAATGGTAATTTGTTTTGCATTCGCAAATGTTTCAATCTCAAGCATTGCATGACCTCACTTTCAGAAGCCAATCATACGATTAATGCGCGCTTTCAGTCAATAAAAAGCCCTCGAAAATAACATGTAATACATACTGTTCATAAAAAAAACGGTCCCGAGAGGGATCGAACCTCCGACACCTCGTTTAGGAAACGAGTGCTCTCTCCACTGAGCTACGGGACCAAAAACAGTATTCATTATTTCACTAAAGTAGTAAAAAGTCCAGAAAAACCAGTGGGAAAACTGGTTATCTGGACTCCATCTCTTCTATACGACGCTCGAGCTCGGAAATCTTAAAATTCAAGCTACGGACGTCATCTTTCAACTGTTCAAAGCTAGTAGGGTCTATATTCTCATCTGATTGCTCATTAAATTCTTGAAAAATAAAAGTTAGCCCAAATATCAAGATAACGCCAACCAAAATGTAGAACCAACTTCTAGGTGGCGATTCATTTTCTGGTTTTGGCTTGATATATTCTAGTGTTTCTTTAGCGCTTTTCTTTTCCAAAAGAATTCACCCAGCTTTCTGTTTGTTTAGTTAATTATAACGCAACGAATAAATAATGTAAAAAAGATATCCGTTAATTACTAGCGAGGTGCTAACTCAAATCGATTTTCGCGTTTGAGTAGTCGTTTTCCGCCCAAAACGCTGACTCAAACGGCATTTTCGATTTGAGTAGTCGTTTTCCGCCCAAAACGCTGACTCAAACGACATTTTCGATTTGAGTAGTCGTTTTCCGCCCAAAACGCTGACTCAAACGACATTTTGCATTTGAGTAGTCGTTTTCCGCCCAAAACGCTGACTCAAACGACATTTTGCATTTGAGTAGTCGTTTTCCGCCCAAAACGCTGACTCAAACGACATTTTCGATTTGAGTAGTCGTTTTCCGCCCAAAACGCTGACTCAAACGACATTTTCGATTTGAGTAGTCGTTTTTGCATCCAGATGCCCTAGAACAAACTAAAAAAGCCTCGCACAAGTAAAATTGTGCGAAGCTTTTCAGACACTTTAATTAGAATGCCCAGTCACCGTTACGGAAGATTGGCATACGTGTGCCATCTTTACGGATTCCATCGATGTTCATTGTTTCTGAACCAATCATGAAGTCAACGTGAACGTTTGAACGGTTCATACCGCGTTCAGCTAATTCTTCTTGAGTCATTTCTGTTCCGCCTTCGATTGAGAATGCGTAAGCAGATCCCAATGCCAAGTGGTTAGATGCATTTTCATCAAATAGAGTATTGAAGAATACTAAACCTGATTGTGAGATAGGAGATTTATGTGGAACCAATGCCACTTCACCTAATGAACGAGCACCATCGTTGTCTTCAACTAAATGTTTCAAGACTTCTTCGCCTTTTTCAGCTGAAACTTCTGTTACAGCGCCATCTTTGAAAGTAAATGTCATACCTTCAATAATGTTTCCGCTGTAGCTTAATGGTTTTGTTGATTTAACTACACCATCGATACGGCGGCCATCTGGAGCAGAGAAAACTTCTTCAGTAGGCATGTTCGCAACGAATACTTCGCCTTGTGCGTTAACAGCACCAGCTGAATCCCAAATATGTTTTTCAGGCATACCGACTACTAAGTCAGTGCCTTCTGGCGTCGTATAATGTAAAGAATCGAATTGTTCAGCGTTCAATACATCAGCTTTTGAACGTAGACGTACTTCGTGCTCGTCCCATGCTTGAACAGGATCTGCTTCATAAACACGACAAGTTTTGAAGATTTCGTTCCATAATGCGTCTACTTGTGCTTCTTCTGTTTCCAACTCAGGGAAAACTTTCGCAGCCCAAGCTGCACCTGAAGCAGCAGCAACAGTCCAAGAAACTTTATTTGCTTGTGTTGCAATACGTTGTGCCATCAATGCTTTCGAGTTAGCTTTCATAACTGCAGCTAATTTAGAGCTATCTACACCGTTCAAAGCATCAGGATCAGCAGAGCGAACTGACAAGCGGCTTGCTTTGCGTTCAATCATATCTTCTGATTCATCAATGCGGTATTGTGGAATGTCTGTTAGACGTTCTTCAGGTGTATGCAAATATTTCTCGCGTGTTACGATGTCATCTGCCCATTTAACAATAACTTCTTCAGCGCCTAAAGCATAAGCTTCTTTCGTTAAAAGACGAGCCAATGG
This sequence comes from Jeotgalibaca porci, assembly GCF_011299095.1. NCBI lineage: Bacteria > Bacillati > Bacillota > Bacilli > Lactobacillales > Carnobacteriaceae > Jeotgalibaca > Jeotgalibaca porci. Next base: position 1,769,363 of record NZ_CP049889.1, read on the forward strand.
TGCTTGGTCAACGTCGATATTGATGATTACAGTGTGACCATCTTGTACGTTAATTCCTTTTGAAATTAACAAACGTGCATATTTTTGTAAATTTTCTTCAAAATTTGGTAAAACCATAAAATGTGACACTCCTTTATAATTAATATTCTCTATCATACCATAAGTAAGCAAAAAAAAATCCCCCAGCTCATGCCGGGGAATAGAAATAATTAAATCTTTGGGGGGATTTAATTAGCGATCACTGGAAAGTAACCGTTACCATTATAACATGGTTCCCCGAATTGTCATAGACTATTCGGCATCAATAATACTGACATTTTTAGAAATGTGCGGACCATAGACATTGTGGTAAATTGCAACAAATTCTTCTGGTGAAATAGCCGTATCATTTGCTAACAACTCGAACCGCACCTCAAATACCTCAGCCTCAAAAGGAAGCATCGTGAGCTTATTCTTCAAATAAAACTCTTTTCTGTTGATTCTTTCTTGAGGATTGTCCGAGTCCACATTTGTCGACTCGATCTCCAGACAAATCTTATGGCGCGGGTACTCTTTTATGAGCCATTCTATAGCTGTGCTGCCATAGCCTTTACCGCGATAATCCGGGTTAATTGCTAAATAATCAACGAGCATGGTTTGGTCATGAATCGCTAAGATTGCGAAGCCGATAAAGGGCTGGTCGTCCGTCTCAAAAAAGACGATATCGAGTAATCCTTTTTTCATTAAATCTTGCATCAGTGTGAAAGATTTACGTTCATTTTCCGGAAATGCAGTTAAATAAAGTGCATGGATATGATCAAATTGTTCAGGTGTTGTTGCGGGCAAAACGTGCATGGTATCAATTCCTTTTACTTTTCTGTTATTGAGGCGTATTCCTGTTCCAAACGAGATTTTTCAGTTGAAATCTTTGCCAGTAAATCAGTGACATTGTTTTCCAACTGCTTTAATTGTACCAAGCTTTTTTCCACGACTGCTTTTGTAGACCACTCCGAGAAAAGGTCTTTAAAGAACTTCGTAATAGCTGGGCCCGCTTGCGTCAGAGTTTGATATTCACTCTCATAAATATACTTTAAATCGTGAAGTTCACGTTCGAGATTCTGCGTTTTTCTTTCCAAGTCTAATAACATTGCTTCGGCGACATCTAATTCTTCCGGAGCGACATGGTTCAGCAGGTAGTCAATTTCGGTAATCTGATCCCAATTGGAAACAGTCTGAGAAGTATCCAGAGTCGCCATAATATCTGTGATAATTTCCAATAACTGGTAAGAAGCTTCCTCCGCTTCCAGTGTTTGGACATATTCATAGCGCAGACGAATAATTTGCTGTTCGATCTCGGTTACGGTGTCTTCTAAAGCGATATTACGACGAATTAAGTCTTCTTTCACTTCACGTATGCGATGCTTTTTCTCTTCGATTTCATATTCCAGAGCAATGACGCTTCGATGTGCTTCTATTTTTAACGCGTATGCCTTATCGAATGTCAGTTTCGCACTAATAATATCATTTTCTTCAAAGGCAACGTGACGCTGATAAGATCCTAACAACTTTAAAATGGTGTTAGAAAGAGATTCACGTTGCAATTTTTCCAAATTGGCATTTTTCTTGGACATGCGCTTAATCGCATTCTCTAACTTTTCTTGCTGTTCACGTAACGTTTCCTCAGCAGCATAATGCTTGCGCGTGAGGGAGCCGAGCTGAAGTAATAAGACTTCATATTCCATACCTACATCCATAGATAATCTCCCCAGTTCCAATTGTACTCCTCGTTATCCGACAGTTGAATCGTGCGTTTCAATCATACCTTTAACAAATGTACGTAAATTTTCAACGTCTTCTTCTTCCGCATCCAAATCTACTTTTACGCCTGTAGCACCTTTTTTAGCGCCTGTTTTTTCGAATTGTTGTTCGAAATCATCAACGGCGGTACAGAATTGTTCGTAGAAGGTATCGCCGGATCCGACAACGCCATATATTTTTCCAGTTAAATCAATTTCTTCCAACTCTTCATAAAAGTCGACAATTTCATCTGGTAAATCACCATCTACACCATATGTATAGCTGGCAACGATACAATAATCATAATCTTCGTAATCAGCTGGGTCCGCTTGTACGCACTCGACGATGTCTACATCGACCCCATGTTCCTCAAATATTTCAGCGGTAATATCCGCAATCTCTTCTGTATTTCCTGTTAGGCTCGCATAGACAATCAAAGCTTGCGTCATGGCAATCATCCTTCTTTCATTCATCTTTATTCAAAGTATAACAAATTTTTGAATAGGTTACATCATCCGTGAACGGTATAATAGTAGGAAAGATGGGAGGCGTTAAGAATGAAAGAAGTTATCTGGGGAATGATTGGTTGCGGTGATGTAACCGAGAAGAAAACAGGTCCGGGATTATACAAAGCAGAGGGCAGTCAGCTGAAGGGGGTTTTCAACCGTACGACCAAACGTGCGGAAGATTGGGTGGAGCGCCACGGTCACGGACAAGTTTACGTAACGGTTGAAGAAATGCTGGCCGACAGTGCTATTACGGCTGTCTACATTGCGACACCGCCCGAGAGTCATTATAATTACGCCATCCAAGCGTTGAAAGCTGGTAAAGCTGTCTTGATTGAAAAACCGATGGCTATTCGGCATGAGGAATGCCTGGAGATTATTATGCTATCGGAAAAACTGAATGTTCCCGTATTTGTTAATTTTTATCGTCGCAGTTTGCCAAAAATACAATTCATTAAAACAAGTCTGGAAGAAGGATTAATTGGCAAGCCGTTGACTGTCGATATTCGCCATTTTAGAAAACCAGAAGCATCTGATTATGAACAGCCTTTGCCATGGCGCTTACAACTCGAAGCAGGCGGTGGTAAAGCGTTAGATACCCAAGTGCATGTGCTAGATTACTTGAGTTATTTTTTCGGACACCTGACCCACCTGAGCGGTCAGGCTCTTAATAACGGCGGATTATATCCCGTTGAAGATACCACTGTGGCTACTTTGCAATTTGCAACGGGCATCATTGGCACCGCAACGTGGTGTTACGTAGCTGGCTATGAGTTGGATGAAGTCACTATTACCGGAACTTCCGGGAAAATGGTGTTTTCGGGAACGGGTATTACCGACGTTACTTTGAATGATACAGTCCACGAAATGATGGATCCTGAGCATGTTGGTTTGGCTTTTATTCAAGCAGTAGTAGATGAATTAAATGGAAAAAGTAAAAGTCCAGCTGACGTGGTCGGGGCAGCGTTAGTGACGCATTGGTTCGAAAAACTCCTATCTAACTAAAAGGGTTATCGTTTGAGTTTGCTTGTTGTTTCCTTTAACATTATTGTTGAAAGACGTCAGATATGAAAGGTGGGAAGTTCAATGGAAAAGTGGAAAAAACTCCTATTGGCTGCGGTAGCGACACTTGCATTAACAGCTTGTAACGCGAGCACTACTGAATCAGAGACTCCCTTAGATGATCCAGCTGTTGAAGATCCGATTGATGAATCGGGAATGGAAATGGATGGTATGGAAGATGACGCGACCGACAGTGAAGAATAAAGCGAAACATAAGGAAGGGGACTATCTGTCATGAAGAATTGGAAAGCGCTCAGTTTAATTGGTTTATCAGGTTTGGTATTAGCTGCGTGTGGAAATAACGCGGAAACGACGGATACAACTCCTGCGACAAATGATACGACTACAGAGACAAGTTCTGTAACAGAAGATACAGGTGTTGTGGATAATTCAACAACTGCAACGGAAGATATTTTAAGTTTAGAAGAAGTTGTAGATATCTATATGGGAGAATATCCGAACGCACAGATTCAAAAGGTTGATTATGATAAAGACTCTGGCGACTGGACCTATGAGATAACAGGTGTATCTGAAAATCGTGAGTATGAAGTTGAAATTAATGCTGTTTCAGGTGAGATCATTAAAGTAGATGAAGATGACGTTGATGATGATGCTTATCTGGCATTCGATACTATCATTACACCGGAAGAAGCAATCGAAATTGCTAAGACAGCTTTAGCAGAAGAAGCAGCCGTCTTAGAAGGTTGGGAATTGGATGTGGATGATAATCGTACGAAATACGATATCGAATTCGAAGGTAGCAACCGTGATGTAAAACTAGATGCTGAAACCGGAGAAGTTATTGAAATAGACTAACAAGTTAATGAAGGAGAGTGGGAAAAAAGGCATTTAGATCCGAATCACTGGAGCGAATAAGCACAGGATGGGCGAAGACCATCCGCGCATTATTTCAGTAGCACTGTGGGCTGAAGCCCAAGTGTATCATGTTTGTAAGCTGCTAAAGCAGCAACAACCATGACAAAGTGGCTATCGGATCTGCCTTTTTGAGCACGTTTACGCCACAATTATTCGTTAATAAAAGAGGAGCCGGGATTATTCCCAGCTCCTCTTTTTCCTATTTAAAAAGAATTATTCGGATCTTTCAAAAATTCTATTTCTTCTGGTGTGGAGTTACGGTTACGTGCCTCATTACGATGCGGATAGTAACCGAAACGCTCTATAATCGCTTGATGCTTCAATTCAAACTCATAAGATAAATCATCAGTGTGTTCCTTAAAGAGCGGAACAGCCAGCTTGTGAATAGCGCTAGATTCAGAATGCATGTAGGGCATCAATAAGAAGCGTTTTTCGTCTAAAGAGAGCGCATCGAATTCGGGTAATTGTATGGCTTCTTGAGCGAGCACCAAGGCCATCGTATCTTGAGAAAATGCTTCAGCGGAATCGCGGAAAAGATTGCGAGAGAATTGATCAAGCACGATAATTTCTGCTAGACGGCCCTGAATAGATTCACGCCAATACCAACATTCAGCTCGAGAAACAGAGTGCCAGAGGTCATAAAATTCTGAACGAATTTTTTCATCAAAGGCAGTACTGTTTTCGAACCAATAGGGTGCGTGTTCAGGATGAAACCAAAAATCTAATACGGGTTGATATGTTTTCATTTGTCGTGCCTCCTTCGCGATTATTGTATCATATATTCAAGTTGGACGACTTTCTCGGACTGTGATATAACTTAATTAACAAATGATGATAGCGCTAACATCAAAGAGGAAAGGCAGGGTGAGGAAATGAGAATCACAGTTATTGGTGCTGGTAATTCTGGCTTGGCTATGGCAGCCCATCTTTCGATTGAAGGACACGAGGTAACGCTGTGGAATCGCTCGAAAGAGAATATTCAAGACTTATTGGACAACCCAGTTATTCGCTGTTCAGGAGTTATTAACGGCGAGGCTTTTATTACATTAGTTACGGATAATTTGCGCATTGCCTTGGCTAATCCAGAAGTTATCTTTGTGACGACACCTGCATTTTCACATGCGGACTTGGCAGCACAATTTGCGATTTACCTTACAAAACCAACTACAATCATACTAAATCCCGGACGAACTTTTGGCGCTTTGGAATTTCAATATAATTTTCACAAAAAGAATCCCTTTGTTAATCCAATTATTGCCGAAACACAGACGATTCTCTATACGTGTCGTAAAATTAACCAAAATGAAGTGGAGATATACGCATTGAAACAGGATGTTCTGGTATCTACTATTAGTGGTGATGATAACGAGGTATTAGTTCAAGCACTGCCAACAGGATTGCGGGACAAATTTATTCCCGCTGGTTCGATGATTGAAACATCGATTGGAAATGTCGGAATGATTATGCACTGTGCACCGATTTTACTCAATACGGGCTGGGTGGAAAGCGAAAATGATGATTTTAATTACTATCGGACAGGCATCAGTAAAACGATTGCGCATTATATTGAAAAAATGGATAACGAACGGATTGCGGTCGCGAAGGCATTGGGACATCCGATTGAATCGGCGATGGAGTGGATGAAGCGCACGTATGATTTAGAAGGCGATACTTTATACGCGGTTATTCAAAATAACGCTGCTTACGCAACCATATCCGCGCCGCGTTCGCTTAATCATCGTTATATCACGGAGGATATTCCGACGGGGCTTGTGCCATTGGAAGCCGTTGGAAAGGAACTCGGGTTGGAAATGAAAGCCATCAGTTTGATTATTGACTTAGCATCAGCATTGATGGAAATAGATTTTCGTAAAGAAGGCCGTAATCTACACGAATTGATTGAAAAGAATGGCATTTCAGCAAAAATGATACTAAATTAAGGAGGTTGTTGCATGTCAGTAAAAGATAATGAAATATTTGCCTATTTAAAGCCTTCACTCGATGCTCACACATTGGGCGTGAATGCAGCAGCTGAGCTGTTACGCAGTTGTGGCTACCAAGTTATAACGGGGGATGTTGCAATCGCGAATATACTAAATGATATTCGCTACCCAACGAATCAAGAAAAATTAATTGCTTGGTTGCGTCAAAATAAAATTACCCATATCGGCTTAAGCTATCGTTTGGATGAAGCGGTCGCAGTGGATATGGTCGGTTATGTTCTGTATGCTCTGAGGGAAAATCAAATGTTAGCAAGCCAGGGCGGACCAATTAATGGCGTATCATTTGCGGGGTTACCTAAAGCGTGTAAGCAGATTAATGAACAGTTCAACGACTTCGTTTTGACTTTTCAAGGGAGCGAGTCGCCCCAAGAAACGCTCAATAGATACGGTGTTCCTGAAGAGCGTATTCCGGAAGAGATGAAAGAAGGCAGTAAGTACGATGAAATACTGTTAAATTTTGGCGCTGAACTTATTCGTGAAAAAGCCTACTTAGATATGAAGCCAATTAGTCGGGCGTCTTATCCAGATAAAGGCACGAACAAGGACACTTTAATCAAACGGATAAATGCAACGATGACAGACAATTACGCACCACTTCTACGTGCCCATGTAGGACCTTTCTCATCTGATGCGACACGTGAAGAGAATGTCCGAGAATTTCAAGATTGGTGTAAATACCTCTCAGATACCGGATATTTGGATATCGTCTCCATTGGAAGTTCGCAACTTTCGCAATCGAATTTTGGGGAGGATTGGGGAGATAAACCGAACGGTGGGGGCGTTCCGGTAAACACACCGGAAGAGTTTGAACAGATTGCTGCAGCTGCAAGTCCGATGTTGGTACGGACTTATTCGGGGACGAAACGAATTCCAGAAATGGCACAGATCTATGAAGAGCATCTCAATACAGCTTGGCATGCACTTTCGCTTTGGTGGTTTAATAAGATGGATGGGCGAGGACCGTACGATGTATATACGAATCTCGTCGAACATGTAAAGACCATGAAGTACATTGCCAAAACGAATAAACCTTTCGAGCCAAACACACCGCATCACTTTGGATTCCGCGGTGCCGATGACACGACCTATGTTTTATCAGCCTACTTGGCTGCAAAACTGGCGAAGAAAGTGGGTATTCAGACTTTTGTACTTCAAATAATGTTGAATACACCGCGTTATACGTGGGGGGTTCAAGATTTGGCAAAAGCACGCGCTGCTTTAAAATTAGTTCGCAGTTTGGAAGATGAGAACTTTCGCGTCATTTTACAACCACGGGCAGGCCTGGATTATTTTTCACCGGATTTGGATCAGGCACGGGTTCAATTGGCTGCTGTTTCCGCTTTGATAGATGATATCGAACCGTTGAACGAGCAGAGTCCACCTGTACTACATGTTGTCAGTTATTCAGAAGCAGATCATTTAGCTACACCGCCTGTCATCAACGAGAGTGTACAAATTACGCAAACAGCGATTCAAGAATACCGTCGCCAAAGACGCGCAGGATTAGTTCCGGATATGAGCAAAAATGAAGATGTATTAAGCAGAACTGAAATTTTGTTGAAGCGAGTGAATAAAATAGTGGCAGCCATCGAAGCCCATGTGACTGACCCGTATTCACCAGAAGGGTTTTATACAATTTTTGCAGCAGGATTTATGCCGACACCTTACATTTGGGCAGAAAAAGGAGAATTTGAGTACGCAACGAAATGGCGGACAAAACCTTATCAGGGCGGTGTTTGGGCCGTGGATGAAAACGGAGAAATCCTGACTGCTGAACAAGTAGTTGAAGCAGCTATTCGTCACATTCCGGAAGTTGAATACCGCCTAAAACAACAGCGAAATGGCATGGAATTCTGAAAAAAATAGAGTTAAATATATTTAAGTTGACTATTCGCTACTTTTTTCACAAGAATAAGAAATAGCGGTTGTTACTTTGAGGAAAGGGTTTGGGAGGGATATTTCCAACCCCTTTTTTTACTATATGGAAACAATTTTTTTATATAGAAAGCGTATTTTTTTATTGCGGCGGCTTTTCATGGTATGATATTAACTATAAATCTTAAAACTAGAAAATTTGGAGGAAAAATACATATGCTAATCGGGATACCGACAGAAATCAAAAACAACGAAAATCGCGTAGGACTGACACCAGGTGGAACTGAGCTACTTGTTAAACAAGGGAACAAAGTAATGGTGCAGGCAGGAGCTGGCGTTGGATCAGGATTTACTGACGAGCAATATGCTGAAGCTGGTGCAATACTTGAGCCATCCGCTGAAAAAGTATGGTCAGCAGAAATGGTCATTAAAGTAAAAGAACCGCAAAAATCCGAATACAAATACTTCCGTAAAGACTTGATTTTGTTCACTTACTTACATCTTGCTAATGAACCAGAACTTACAACTGCGTTAGAAGAATCAGGCGTTACAGCAATTGGTTACGAAACAATGGTAAGCGAGACAGGAACGTTACCATTATTAAACCCAATGTCTGTTATTGCTGGTCGTTTGTCTGTACAAATTGCTTCCCACTTCCTAGAAAGCCATAATGGCGGAAAAGGAACACTAATTGGTGGGGTACCAGGCGTTCAAAACGGTAAAGTTGTCATCATCGGTGGTGGTGTAACAGGCCGTAACGCTCTACAAATCGCACTCGGAATGGGCGCACACTGTACAGTATTGGATGTTAAACCAGAAGTTCTGACAGAAATTGAAGAAATTTATGGTACAGAAGTTGTGACACTGATGTCTAACTCACTAAACATTGAAGAAGCAATTAAAGATGCGGATATCGTAATTGGAGCTGTTCTGATTCCAGGACGTAAAGCACCGACATTAGTTTCAGAAAAAATGGTTTCACAAATGCAACCAGGTTCTGTGATTATTGATATCGCCGTTGACCAAGGTGGAATCTTCGCCACAGAAGATCGCACAACAACACATGATGATCCTATTTATACGAAATACGGTGTGCTACACTATGCAGTACCAAACATGCCAGGTGCGGTTGCACGTACATCAACGATTGCCTTAACAAACGCAACGTTACCATACGCTGCACGCATTGCGAAACTTGGGTATATTGAAGCTGCCAAAGAAGATGATACCATCTTAACAGGCTTCAACGTGTTCAAAGGAAAAGTAACCAATCCTGACGTAGCTGAATCATTAGATAAAGAGTACGCAGAAGTTACATCATTATTCTAAAATAAAAAAAGAACTGAGACGATTTTTTTCGTCTCAGTTCTTTTTGTTTTGGCAGTTTAGATATGCACTCAAAAGTAGTATTGGCTTTGAGTGCGGAGCCAATGACTCATCTAATTAATTAAACTGCATATAAATATCTAAACCATACGGCGATTCATATTCAACAAGCTCGCCTGCAACGCGTTGTTTACTGCGTCCTCCGATGACATAGACATAGATTGTAGCCATGTTGGATTGATAGTAGGGCTTAATAGCCGTAATCTTATCTGCCGGAACTTTTCCAAGCGTAATCCCTTCGATAACCAACGTAAAGTCTGGTTCCAGCGAGACATTCATGGTCGTTACATTTTCGTATTCAAAGGTACGGCGTTCACCTTCACGGAAATCCGCATCCATTTTACCTTGGAATGGTTTTACAAATGGATCTTCTGCAATAATCACTTCGGCGATTCTATCCACCGTGGCTTGGTCTGCATCCATCTGACGATTTGTCAGCCGTATTTCAAATTTCACATCTGAACCCAATGTACGTGAAGATTCTGTAGTTTTAGCCGGTTTCACCGGTTCTTTTTTACTTTTAAAGAAATCAAAGAGTCCCATCCAGTCACCTCGCCATTCGTTTGAACCTATCGTAACATAAAATCGCTTACTTATCTGCCCAAACTGTTTCTAAGGTCTTGGTAAATATCTCTTTTGGCTGTGCTCCTGATACAGCATATTTTCGATTAAATACAAAGAAGGGGACACCTCGGACACCGATTTGGACCGCTTCGTTTATTTCAGCATTGACTTCGTCGGTATAGCGATTCGATTCTAGAACGATGCGGGCGTCTTCTTTAGAAATGCCTACCTCGTCAGCCAAAGCAGTTAAGGTATCAAAATCACTAATCAATAACGAGTCTGTAAAATAAGCTTTTTTCAAACGCTCATCCAGTTCATTGCCTTTGCCGACTTCTTTTGCGAAATGAAACAGGCGATGTGCATCAAAGGTGTTGGTATATTTTGCCGTGTCATTGTTAAATGTCAAACCAACTGCTTCGGCACTCCTTTCTACTTGCTTATTCATTTGCTTCACTTGTTCAAGGGGCATTCCTTTTAATTCTGATAGCGTTTCTTCCATCGTTTTACCGGGAAGGTATTTAGCGGTTGGATCCAATTGATAACTTTTATATTCAATTTCCACGTCATCCGCGTGGTCGAATTCTGCTAAGGCATCTTCTAAATGTTTATTACCGATATAGCAAAACGGACAGACAAAGTCGGACCAAATTTCTATTTTCAAATGACTTCCTCCTCAAGGGTTTGTATAATGAATATAGCAAAGTAAAGCTTCGATTCCAAGTATTTGGATTGAGAGATATGGGGTGTGTGATGAATAGGTTTGATGAAATAGCACAAGATTACGATGAAGATATTTATCCATTAAATGAAGAAGAATTTGTGCTTCCGACAGTCGAAAGGTTGGCAGAACTGGCGCTTGGTAAAGACATTTTGGAGTTGGCGGTGGGGACGGGCCGAATTGCGATTCCGCTGGCAGAACGAGGATTTAATGTGACAGGCATAGATATTTCGGAAGGTATGCTCTTGGAACTTAAAAAGAAGAGTGATACCGTTAAAACTTTGGTCGGGGATATGCGCGATGTGTCAATTTCTGAAACATTTGACTTGGCGTACTTGATTTTTAATGGCATCAGCTACGCGTTGACGTTGGAAGATCAATTAGCGACGCTAAAGAATGCGGCGCGTCATTTGAAAACGGGCGGTATGTTAGTAATCGAGACCTTTGTTCCACGTTTGCATGAAATTGTGGGGGATAATCGTGCGCCCTTTGCGTTGGAAGAAGACTTCATTGGCTTCGATGAGTACGACCGAATCAATCAAACAGTGGTTTCACACCAATATGATTTGTCGGCCGGGCAGGTAGCTTCTTATCAAACGGAGCATCGCTATGTCTGGCCATCCGAGCTAGAATTGATGGGGAAATTGGCTGGCCTGGAAGTGGTCGCACGTTGGGGCAGTTGGGATAAAGAAGCACTGACAAATGATTCGGACGATATGATTTTTGTTTTTCAAAAATAAAAAGAGAGTGTGAAAACAGGCAAAATGCCTCTTTCACACTCTCTTTACATGAACAAACTAAAAATGATTGGCATAAATACTGCTGGGGCCAAATTCATTACTTTAATATCTGTCACCTTTAATAGGTTCAAACTCAATGCAATAATTAATAAAGAGCCAACTGTCGTCAAATCATTGATGACGCTGTCTGTTAGTAATGGTGCCAGAACAGAGGCGAATAGCGTCAAACTTCCTTCATAAAGAATAATGACAAACCCTGATAAGGCCACACCAATCCCCAAAGTCGATGCCAAAACGATGCAGACAATACCATCGATTAACGCTTTGGCAAATAAAGTACTGTGGTCATTCGCAAGCCCACTTTGTAAAGAACCAACAATTCCCATTGCCCCCACACAGACGATTAAGCTTGCGGTAACAAAACCTTGGGCGATTGAGATTGAGGAATTTTTAGATTTGGAAGCGAATTTTAACTCTAGACGATTCCCAAATACAGTAATTTTTTGGTTTAAATCGAATAGTTCACCGATTAATGTACCGGCTACGAGCGAAAGAATGATAACCATCATATTTTCGCCGCTGAATAGTCCACTAATTCCAATATATAGAACACACAAACTGAGTGCATTCATTAACGCGCTTGCGACTCTTTCTGATAAGCCGCTACGAAACAGCATACCAACAATTCCGCCAATTATTATTGCAACACCATTTACCAAGGCACCTGCCAAAATCATTGTCTCACCTCGTCTTTACTTTAAACGTGCACGTAATGCATCCGCAATACCACGCAATTGTTTCATATCTTCTTTAGCGGGATCTTCGATGGTTAGAAGTAATGTATCATTTACAACATTTCCTTCTTCGTCGTAGGCCATAATATACATCTCACCGAAAATATCGTCCAAATCTTTGACTTGTTCAACTACGATGTCTAGAGCATGGTCAGTATTTTCTGATTTAAATTTTTCGAATTCTTGTAATAGTTTTTCTAAATCCATGATGGTTGACCTCTTTCATATTTTGATAGCTCATTTTAGCAATGATTTCTCCGTTTAACAATAACTTTTGCATTTTGTTGTTGGTATCGCTTACAATGAAGAAAACAGAGGAGGTGAGAAGATGGTAAAGTATCTGATTGTGAACGCCGATGACTTTGGAATCTGTGAAGCGACGAATGAGGCAATTGAAGAATTGGCTTTGGCCGGACGTATTACCGCAACATCCTTAATGATTTTGGGGAATAGTACCCAGGATGCCGTTCGTCGTGTCGCTAAGTTTAAACATTTAATCAGTATTGGACTTCATGCTACGCTACAGTGCGACCATTTGAGTACGGCATTTCTGAGTGATTTACCTCAGAACATCTATGAAGAAACAAAAAGTCTCACAGCTATGAAGGAGATTGCGGCGCAATATGAAAAAGGGCGCTTCTATGGGATTACATTTGATCACTTGGATAGTCATGGCGGGACTTTGTATCAAGAGAGTGAAGTTAATTGTCTACCGGTTTGTCTTCATTTTTGTGCTGCACATAACTTGCCATTCCGCTATCCTAAAAATGCCGATGCCTTAATCGATATGACACCCCATCCTTTAACCGAACGCGTGAAAGCATCCCAGTTTGAAGTTTCAGATTTTGCGGAAAAGAAAGGCGTCCGTTTACCGGATCAAGTCCTCTCGAATCACCATCCAATTGAAAACATTGCTTCCTATGAAGCACTAAAGAAGTTCTATTTACGAATCTTGCGCGGCTTACCAGATGGCATCACCGAATTATATTTGCATCCATCCAAACCTGATAGTATTCATTTCAGTCAGGATTCAGAATGGCAGAAACGGGTTTGGGAGTATGAATTCTTAATGGATCCTGATTTTTTGGAAACAATTGAAGAGGAAAACATCCAACTCGTGACCTGGACAGAAGCTTTTTCTAAATGAACGAATCATTCTCAAGACTGATATTCCTTTTTGATATTCATTGTATAATAGAAGAACAAGAAAGGTGGTTAGCCATGAATAAGTTCAATTACTATTTACATGAAATATCAAAATCTGTTTCTACAGGCATTATAGGTTACTTAAAAGCAACGTTAAAATTATCTTTGTTGGGTTTTATCATATTGAGTGTGGGTTTATGGTTCTTCCACGTTAAGTGGTGGTTCGTGATTGCTTTCCTAATTGCGGTGGTGGATATGCTTCCGGTAGTGGGAAGTGGCATCGTTATGATTCCATGGGCACTCATTCAATTACTGCTCGGGAACACAACGATTGCTTGGCAACTCGGCGTTTTATATATCATTTTAGTCGTAGTAAGGCAGATAGCAGAGCCCATTTTTACAGGGAAAGCCATAGGTGTCCGTCCGCTTTATACCTTCTTGGCCTCGATTGTTTGTATTATGATATTCGGGCCGATAGGAGCAGTGTTAGGAGCCATTGTGACGATTATACTTAAATCACTCTTCGAAGTACGTCGCTATCAGGACCGAAATGTGCTCTAATTCAGCGTAATTTGCCAAATGGCGCGGTTTTCAGTATAATGAAAAACGTTGGTCCCGGTGTGGACTGTATGCTATTGATAGAAAGAGGTAATTACGAATGAAGAAGAGAATTGACTTAACGGGCAGACAATTTGGCGATTTGACGGTTCTGGGGAAAGCTGAAACGAAGCAAAAAGGCCGTTTTTGGAACGTGAAATGTGTCTGTGGTAATGAGCTAGTAGTTAAGCAATCTGACTTGAAAAACCAAGTCGTGACAAACTGTGGACATGAAGAAACAGCTGTGAAAGAAGTTAAAAAAGCGGCTCCTAAAAAAGCAAAAGCACCAGCTAAGAAAACTTCAAAAGGAACAGGCCATGTCGGCGTTTCTAAAGTAGAATTGAAAAGCGGTACGCGCTATAAAGCAAATATCAGTGTAGACGGAAAGAACAAGCATCTTGGAACTTTCGATACATTGGAAGAAGCTGTAGCAGCACGCCAAGAAGCCGAAGAGCAATATAGACAATAAGAAAAAGTGAAGAGCGCCCGCTCTTCACTTTTTTTGCTTAAACTATAGGGTTTTATAAGTTTCTGTGAGAACATCATTCATTGTATAGACGTGCAAAGGTCAGTAAAAAAGTCCACCCTCTTGCACTATTTACCGCAAAAGGCTCACTCAGAGCGTTAAATCAGATTGAGTGAGCTATTTTTTCTCAAAAGGCTCACTCAGAGCGTTAAATCAGTTTGAGTGAGCTGTTATGATCCATTTCACTTAGGGTAGCTCGGAGCTAGAACTGAAAAAATACGCGTTCTAGTTCCGACTAGCGCGCAAAAACGGTTAAATAAACAAGCCGTCAGCTTCGATTGCTTCTCCTAATCCCAATAACCAATCTTCGCGTCCTTTTGGTGCTGTAAATTGGACACCAAGTGGCAGACCAGCTTCCGTTACATGGATCGGTAAACTTAAAGAAGGCGCGCCTGTCAAATTGGCCTGCATTCCAAATGGCGTGATAGGTAAACTCAAACCGAACATATCCCAAACAATCTGTTGTTGTTCTGAGGCACTAAATTCTTGAATGTTTGCCATTTTCGCTTTCAAATCAGCCGATTGCCAATCCATGTCTACAAGCGGAGCTGCTTCTGCCGTAGTCGGTGTTAACAGCAAATCATACGTTTCGTGGAAATGGGCCATTGCTTCGGCAGCCGCGTCCCACCGTTTAAACGTATTGGAATACTCCGCAGCAGAAACTTTATTCCCCGCGTGATACAACACCCAGGTTATCAGTTCCATATCATCCAGCGTGAACGGACGACCGAGATTTTGCTCCATCCCTTGCAACATGGAGGCTGTTTCACCACAGTTCATGATGTAATAGCTCTCCATTAAGGCCACACCATCATAATCCGGATCTTTCTCGACAACCTCATGACCATTCGCTTCTAACCAACGCACCATCTTCATAACAGCCGTTTTCGCTTCTTCGCTGACTTCGGATAAAATCGGAGATTGCAAAGAGTAAGCCACTTTATATTTACGACGCCCATTCATCATGAAACCTTCTGGCAACAGCGGTGCTTGGAAAGCAGCTGACAATTGAACGGTCTGCATATTTTCGAGCATCGCAGTTGTATCTCGAATCGATTTCGTCAAGACAAAATCAATCGCGGCACCTTGCCAATTACGTCCCGAACCTGGACCAACCGGCATGCGTCCACGTGTCGGTTTCAACCCGACTAATCCGGTAAAGGAGGCAGGGATACGAATGGAACCACCGCCATCACTCGCTCCCGCAAGCGGCACCATCCCGGCTGCAACTGCCGCACCAGCACCACCGCTGGAACCACCAGGAGAGTAATCAGGATTCCAAGGATTACGTGAAGGGCCAAAGATACGTGCATCGGTAATATTTTTAAAGCCAAACTCTGGCACATTGGTTTGCCCAATAACGATAAAACCAGCATCCAGTAACTTTTGAGTATAGTGACTGGTTTGAGAACTGATAGCGTCTTTTAACAAAACGGAACCTGAAGTACTCGGCTCACCCGCTAATGTTTGTCCCATATCTTTCACCAAAATAGGAACACCGCCAAATGGCTTGCCGGTAAAGTCACGGGTTTCCGCTTCTTTTAAAGCTGCCTCAAAACGCGGATGAATAACCGCATTTAAAGCCGGGTTTTCTTTTTCTATACGAGTAATTGCTTGCGCTACGAGTTCCCGCGGCGAAGCTTCTTTCTGTTTTACTAAATGTGCAAAATGCAAAGCGTCTTCTTCTCGATTAATGTGAAACAAAAAAATCAGCTCCTTAATAATCATATAATAATTATAACATAGAAAGCGATTGCGATTTATTGTATGAAGGGTATAATACACCTATGTAAGTTTATAAAAAATGGAGGTTCACACATGAAAAAGAAAAAATGGCTTTGGCTTCTATTAGTACCTGTTCTAGCATTTTTAGGCTTTATTGTTCTGCGGTTTTTACCGAATAATCAGTCCGATGCTCCGCTTACGATGGATGAGGATCCTCTTGGTATAACCTATTTTATGGTCCCACCGATGGAACAGGTATTTGTTAATGGAGTAGTGAAACCGGAGCAATCTCAAGATTTTCATAAAGATGCTAATCTCGGTGAAATCAGTGATTTAATGGTTACAAATGGTGACATTGTTGAAGAGGACACTCTTTTATACAGCTATACAAACGATGCCATCCAAAAAGAAATTAACCAGCTGACAAATGAAGCTGCACGATTGGAAACGCAACGCGCCAATACAGCTTACAAACAACAATTGGCAATCGATAGATGGTATGAGGTTCCGCAAGAAGAACGTTCACAAACATTAGACGAAATTTATATGGAATTTAATCTGAGCGAGATTGATTCACAAATAACGGAACAGTATGCAAATATTGAACTTTTAGAATCCGAAGTCTATACAGAAGTTTTAGCACCATTTAAAGGGAAAGTGGTTATTCCGGAAGAGAAAACAGCTGAAGCACCATTAATGAAACTGATTTCTGAGAATTTCTACGTTTCCGGTACATTAAATGAAAAAGATTTAGAAAAAGTCAAAGTCGATCAAGCAGCGGATATTACGGTTGTTTCGACCAATTTTACTACTTTAGGAAAAGTTTCTTTTGTTGATACGACACCTACGGAAGCCAATAGCGATCCATACAGCGGTATGGCAACGATGTCTTCTTACCCGGTCAAATTAAGTTTTGATTCATTAGAAGGCATTGTAAATGGTTATCACGTTCAAGCGACGATTCAACTGGAAGAAACACAAATTATGATCCCAACAGAAGCCATTCATAAAGAGGGAGATACTGCCTATGTATTGGTCAATGATTTCGGTACAGTGGCCAAACGTACCCTCCAACTTGGAGACGAAACTGCGGAAGGAACCCTGATTACAAGTGGTCTCGAAGCCGAGGATGAAATTATCCTGTCTTCCGAAACGCCCGTACAAGAAGGTGACATTCTGGATCCAGGAATGATGGAAATGCCAGAGGGGGAGTAGCGAATGGAAACAAAAAAACGCCGTAAACTCGTTGAAATCAAATCAGCCCGTAAAGTTTTTATGACAGGAAGAATAGAAAATACCGTATTAAAAGACGTCAATTTAACGATTTATGAGGGCGATTTCTTAATGATTCTTGGTAAGTCCGGAAGTGGAAAAACGACCTTGATGAACATTATCGGTTTTCTGGATCGTTTAACCACGGGAAACTATTATTTCCTCGGTGAAGAAGTAGCGGATTTGGCTGAGAACCGTAAGTCAGAAATTAGAAACTTGAATTTCGGTTTTATTTTCCAACAATTTCATTTAATTAATTCCTTGAACGTTCATCAAAATGTGGAACTCCCACTTGTCTATAGTGGAAAAACGAATAAAAAAGAGCGTTGGGATTTAGCCGAAAACTACTTAGAGTTGGTAGGCATTCCGGAAAAAATAAAAGCAAAAACGACAGAGTTGTCAGGGGGACAGCAGCAACGGGTGGCGATTGCCCGCGCTTTGGTCAATGAACCGCTCTTAATCATGGCCGACGAACCGACCGGGGCTCTGGATTCCGAAACGGGAACCGCGATTATGGAACTCTTGAAAGGGTTGAACCGTGAAGGGAAAACCATCGTGATGGTAACGCATGACGAGGATTTATTACAATATGCGACACGTGTAATCCGAATGCACGACGGTAGTTTCGTAGAAGAGGGGGCAGCGGGATGATTCGAAATATTTTGCTGAGTACTTTGCTGAGTTTGCGCGCCCATAAACTCCGTGTGTTCTTGACAATGGTGGGAATTATAATAGGGATTGCCTCCGTTGTGACGATAGCTGCTCTTGGTGAAGGGGTGCGGCGCAAGAGTTTTGATTTAGCGGATACCACGCAAGCCAATATGGTAACCGTCATCCATGGTATCAATCAAACAGACGATTCCGGTATGAGTTACATCGAAGATACGTTTACTTTCAGCAAGTCCGACATGCGGCGGATATCAAGAATTCCGGGTGTCGAATCCGTTTTACCGAGTCACAATAATTGGTCCGGATCGAGTATAGATATGTTCGAAGTGAACTTGGATTACTTCGGGGCACAAGCATACAGTTCTGTCACCCCGTTCAAAAAAGAAACGCGGATTCAATATGGGCGTGATATCACACCGCATGATGCGGATCGCGATGTCATTGTTTTGTCGGATGAAGTATTGCGGTACGGCTTTGTGGTGGATGATCCTGAGACACTGCTCGGACAGGCAGTGAGTATCAATGGTTTTATGTTCGAAGTCATTGGGATTAAAGAGCCCTACGATTTTGAAAATATGATTCCGGATGCCGATTATTCTTGGGATGATGCGTACACGAGCGTTGTGCCGCATGCGGCTTACAATCAACTGACCGGCACACGCGAAATTCGTCAATTAAAGGTTAAAGTTTCCGAGTCGAGTGATCGCGATATGGTAACGATGGCGGTACTAGATGACTTGATGATGGCCTATCCTGACGATGAAGGTTATTTTGAAGAGGACCGCTCAAATGAGCAGATGATGGAAGAAATAAATAGTTACATCAACGGGATTGTATTATTCCTCGTTGCAATAACGGCAATTTCATTATTTGTTGGTGGTATTGGTGTAATGAATATCATGTATGTGTCGGTAACAGAACGGAAACGTGAAATAGGTATTCGGCGAGCGATTGGTGCAAAACCGCGTATGATCCTCTGGCAATTTCTATTGGAAGCAGCCTTTATTACCTTTATCGGGGGAATTATCGGCTTGTTGTTGGGCTATGGTGCGGCAGTACTGGTAGGCGTTTTTATCGACATACCGGTTATTCTGACGCCGTCTATTATGATTATTTCAACATCCGTCTCAGTTATCACGGGTCTGGTGTTTGGTATCATTCCAGCTTTAAGCGCATCTCGAATGGATCCAATCAAAGCGATTTACCAGTAAAATTACAATTTATCCTCAAGTAGAACTTGTATTGTCAGATTCTACTTGAGGCTTTTTTGGTTAATTACTTCGAATTTTAAATATTTTAATTTAACCTGTTGACAAAAAGTAAGTTACGTTATATACTTATTTCGAAATCAAGATAAATTAATTCGGAAATAACAATATGGAGGTAAGGAGTTTGTAATGACTAAAAAGAATTTATTTGCACGATTAACGTCCTTTCTAAAAGGAAATGAATCTGCAGCAAAACATAACCAATTTACAGAAGAAGAGGAGAATAAAATTATGAAAATCGGTATTATCTCAGGAAGCGTACGTGAAGGAAACAATGCAACGGCAGTATCAAAATGGGTAATGAATTTCGCAGCAAACCGCACAGATGAAGGCGTAGAATACGAATTAGTTCATTTATCAGACTATGAGCTACCATTAATGGGTGCAAAAGTTGCAGCTGAAATGCAAGAACAAGCAGGCGCTGCGATTAAAGCATGGTCAGAAAAAATGGCTTCATTTGATGCTTACATCTTTATTACACCAGAATACAACCACGCTCTAGGTGGTGCGTTGAAGAACGCTCTAGATTACTTGAACCCGGAAGTAGCGAACAAAGCTGCAGCAATGGTTGGTTACGGAAGCTTGGGTGGGGCACGTGCGCACGAAAACCTACGTATCATTTTGGCAGAATTACGCGTGGCTACGGTTCGTACGACTATCAACTTCTCATTGATTTCTGACTTCGAAAATATGTCAGTATTCCAACCAAATGAGTACCATGCAGCAAATGCAAATGGAATGTTGGATGATCTATTGCTATGGTCAAAAGCTTTCCAAACAATTCGCTAATAAAATTTCTGAGAGTGTCGGGTTTCCTGGCACTCTCTTTTTGTGCTAAAATAAATGATAAAGGAGTGGTACTAATGACCATCAATGAACAAATTAGTAAAGATTTTATCCAAGCGCGTAAAGATCGCGATACACTGAAAACAAATGTTTTACGTATTATTAAATCGCACTTTGACGCTTTCAAAATTGACGAAGGTCGCGAAATGACTGACACAGAACAAATTAACTATCTATTGAAAGAACAGAAACAAACTGAAGAAGCACTGACCTTTGCAAAAGACGCAAGTCGTGCAGACCTGGTTGAAGAGAACGAAGCGAAATTGGCTATCATTTCAAATTACCTTCCAAAAATGATGACTGAATCTGAAGTTCGCGAATACCTCACAGAAAAAGGCGTTGTCGACATGGCGATGAAAGATGCGATGAAACTAGCAATGGGCGATTTGGACGGCAAAGCCGAGAAGAAAATGGTTTCGCAAATCGTAAGAGAATTGCTTGCAAACTAAATAAGTGCTAACTCAAACCGGGAAATCGATTTGAGTTAGCACCTTAGCCAGAAAAACGCTGACTCAAACGCAAAAATCGCTTTGAGTAATCACTTTTACCCAAAAACGCTGACTCAAACGCAAAAATCGTTTTGAGTAGTCACTTTTACCCAAAAACGCTGACTCAAACGCAAAAATCGCTTTGAGTAATCACTTTTACCCAAAAACGCTGACTCAAACCCGAAAATCGGTTTGAGTCAGCGTTTTTTGTATCTATTTAATATTCGTGATAGGTATTTGGTTCTTGTCCGAATACATGGCCGTCCGGTTTAGTCAGACTATCGATCAAGGCCATTTCTTCATCGGTCAGCTCAAAATCAAAGATAGAAATATTTTCCAGTTGATGGGCCGAACGGCGGGAACTCGGGATTGGAATAGAACCAAGTTGGATATGCCAACGCAAAATAATTTGCGTTATGGACTTTTCGTATTTCGCACCCATTTTACTTATCAAAGGATGACTACTCAATTCGGTCACAAGCCGATTGCCAACCGGACTCCAGGACTGCGTTTGAATTCCTTTTGACTGGTTATATTCCAATAAGTTACGATTATTTAAATAGGGATGCATTTCAATTTGATTGATACTTGGCAAGATACCGGTTTCATTTCCCAGCCTTTCAATATGCTCCGGTAAGAAATTAGAAACACCAATCGAACGAATCAAGCCCCATTTTTGTGCATCAATTAACGCTTGCCAAGCCTCAACATATTTATCGTGCTTTGGATTGGGCCAATGGATTAAATAAAAATCAAAATAATCTAAATTCGCGCGGTAAAGCGACTCTTGAATCGTATAGACGGCTTTATTATATTCATGACAACGCCCCGGCAATTTGGATGTGATAATGATTTCTTCGCGCGGCACCGAGCTTTGAGCAATCGCACGTCCAACTGTTCCTTCATTTTCATACGTGAAAGCTGTATCCAGCCAACGGTAATTATTTTTCAAAGCCGAGTCAACAGCGCGTACCCCAGTTGCACCTTGTAACGAGAAGGTACCAAAGCCAATTGCGGGAACAACGCATCCATCATTTAACATTTTTGTAGGTATGTGCATCAAATTTCCTCCCTTATTGTATTACACTTAGTTTACCAGAATTAAACAAAAAACCACAACATTGGACGAAAACCTGCTCAATACGTTATAGTAGATTGCATAATAATATTAGTAGTGAATGGAGATTGAGGATGCAATTTATGAAGGCGACGGCGCAAGACATGCCGAAGATTATGGAAATTATTAACGATGCGAAAGCAATGCTGAAAGCAAACGGAATCGACCAATGGCAAAAAGGTTATCCGGATGAAGCAGTTATGATGGAAGATATTAATAATAATGATTTGTATTTTGCACAAGTAGAAGGCGAAACAGTAGCGATTTTAGCGCTTGTGTTTGATATAGATCCAAATTACTTACATATAGAAGAAGGAAAATGGCTGACTGATTTACCTTACAGCGTGATTCACCGTGTCGCTGTTGGCAAAGAGCATTTAGGCAAAGGAATCATGGGGCGCATTTTTGCACATTCAGAAGAATTGACCCTGGAAAAAGGGTTACAATCGATGCGAATTGATACCCATCCAGAAAACAAAAGTATGCAACGTGCCTTAACAAAAGCAGGCTACGCATATTGTGGACATGTCTTTATGAGTAACGGTGATCTCCGTTATGCTTACGAAAAACCATTAATCTAAGAAAGTGCGACAACGAGCAGAGATAATATTCATCTGCTTATTGTCGCACTTTCTTTGGTTCTATCAGGCATATGTTATAATGGTAAGATGAATAGCTTCTAGGAGGGATTGTTGATGCGCTGGGACCACATACCTATTATTTCTTTTTTAGAGAATGATATACCTGTTGAAGTTGCTGAAGAAGGCCAACTTATATATGAAGAAGATGGCTTTGTTTCAGTCCGGATAAATGAAAATAAAAATAAAATCACTATGAAAGCTGAATTTGATGAAGGTGAGATTGCTTCGCTTGTTTTTCAACCAGAAAAGCATCAGTTGTCAGTCGAATGTACGTGTGATTATTACTATGAAAATGCAACGCCATGCGGTCATATCGTCGCTTCTATTTATAAATACAACGAACTAGCCTCAGAACATGTTGAAGAAGTGGTAAAACCAGCCGAAGACCCTTATGTAGCGGCCCAATATATGATGAATTATATGGCTGATTTCTTAGATGCAGACACCGGTTTCCGTGGACGTGAAAAATTGAAATTTGAATACCACTTTGCGATTCAGTCGCTGGATGATGACGAGGAAAGTTCGATTCGGATTAAAGTTGGAACGGGCAAACTGTACCAAATGAAAGATATTGAGCAGGTAGTCCAAAATCTATTGGGAGAATTCCCGCAATCATTCGGAAAGCACTTTGACTATGACCCGGCTGAACACTATATTGATTCGCGCGACCGTAATATGTTACATCTTTTATTGAATCTAAAAGATTACCGTTACCAGTCCCGAAATTACTATAATTTTTCAAATGGAAATAAAAGTGAAATTACGATTCCAAACATTATGATAAAAGAAGTACTTAAAAAGATACTGGACATGAAGTATCACCTTGTGAAAATACATCACCGTGATTCAGATACGGAAGCAATCAAAGATCCGATTGTGTTTGATGAAGGTGAAACGTTACTTCCATTAGCTTTTAACATATCAGAAGACTTTAACGAACCAGGGGTCTTCCAATTCCATTCTGAGACAATCATCGGTGAAGATTTAAAGGTCTTTCCGTACCAGAAAATAATGCTGTACCAAAATGATTTTTTCTTTCTATCGGAAGAAGACAATCGTTTGTTACGTATTTTATCGAATGCGGTTTCCAGTACAACTGATCAAAATCTGAAAATACCGAAGAAGATGATGCGGGACTTTATGACCAGTTCATTACCGGCTGTTCAAAAACGTTTTCCCATAACTTTTTCACGAAAAGTGCAAGAAGAATTCCAGAAAGTGCCTCTGCAGGCGAAGCTGTATTTAGATTGGCGAGAGGGTCTGCTTTGGCTCGATTTGAAATTCCACTATGGTGAGGAACATTACTATCGTCCCCTCATTTACAATGATCACAACTCTTTGCCAGAAACAGTTTTGAATGATTTGCAAGCAGAAGGAAACATCTTAAACATCATTTATGATTATGAGATGGATTTTGCTTACGAAGAAGAGCAACTGACACTTTCCAATTCAGATGATGTTTTCCGCCTTATTTACGATATGTTACCGGAATTAAGCGCCTATGTGGAAGTCTATACGACATCGGATGTAGAGCATCTGATTTATACCGCGCCTTCATCACCGCGGTTGGTTATCGATATGAATGAAAAGAGTAACCTGCTGCACGTGACTTTCGATATCGAAGGAATTGCAGAATCTGAACTGAAGAAAATAATGAAAGACTTGGCTGCCAACAAACGCTACCGACGCTTGTCGAACGGGAAGATTGTGAATTTGCAGGATAAAGTGTTCCAACAGTACCAAGATACTTTGGATCGATTAGATATTAGTCCAGCCAAAGCGAAGAGCGAAATGGAAATGCCACTCCACCGTATTTTTGCACTGGATGAAGACATGTTGAAAGTGGCTGACTTAAAGAATCCGGTCAAAGCTTTCTTAAAACGCTTGGATTCATTAGAAGAGAAAAACTATCCGTTACCTGAAGCGTTAAGAGCCGATCTCAGACCGTATCAAGAAGAAGGTTTTCAATGGTTGAAAACGTTGGACGCATACGGATTCGGCGGCATACTCGCCGATGATATGGGACTGGGTAAAACGGTTCAGGCGTTGACATACATCGCTTCAACGATTGAAGAAGACGGGGGACCAGTTCTGGTTGTCTGTCCGTCTAGTGTTCTTTTCAACTGGCAGAAAGAGGCAAAACAGTTTATCCCGAACATCACGCCGGTTTTGATAACCGGTTCAAAAGAAGAGCGCGAAGCTTTAATTACTGAAGCAAAAGAACAAGAGGCAAAAATTTGGATTACTTCTTATCCCGTTTTGTTACGTGACTCAGAGCTATATGCCGATACACATTTTCGGAGTGTTATCTTGGATGAAGCGCAGATAGTAAAAAATAATGTTGCAAAGACGACGAAAGCCGTGCGGCAATTGCGAGCGAATAATAAATTTGCATTGAGTGGAACGCCATTGGAGAATCAGTTGGGAGAACTTTACTCTATTTTTTCAATTGTTGTTCCCGGATTATTTCCTACTCAAAAAGGGTTTAAGAATTTAGACATCGCTCAGATTAATCAAAAGATAAAACCTTTTGTGCTACGCCGATTGAAACGCGATGTGTTGACTGAACTGCCGGATAAGGTCGAATCTGTTGAATATATTGACCTGGCTGAGTCCCAAAAGGCTCTGTATTTATCACAGTTGCGTCTCGTACGGAACGAAGCGAACGAGTTAATTGATGCAGGAACTGTAGAAGAGAATCGCATTAAGATTTTGGCAGGACTCACACGCTTACGTCAAATCTGCTGTGATCCCCGTTTAGTGAATCCAGATTATCAAGGCGAGTCCGCCAAGTTGGATCGTCTCATGGAATATTTGGATAACGCCCGAGAAAATGGGAAACGCGTTGTGTTGTTTTCACAATTTACGCAAATGCTTCACTTAATCCAAAAACGTTTGGCGGAGCAAAACCGCGATTACTTTTATTTGGATGGACGGACAGCGAATGAAGACCGGTTTACATTAACGACGCGATTTAATGAAGGAGAAAAGGATCTTTTCTTAATTTCATTACGCGCAGGTGGAACGGGCTTGAATTTGACGGGTGGTGACACGGTTATTCTGTACGATAGTTGGTGGAATCCAGCTGTCGAGAGTCAGGCAACAGACCGCGTACACCGTTTCGGACAGACCAAAAAAGTTCAGGTTATTCGGATGATTTGTACCGGAACGATTGAAGAACGCATTAATGAGTTACAAGATAAAAAACGCGAATTAATCGATCAAGTTATTACTGAAGGCAAGCAATCCTTCAGTGCCTTAACAAAAGACGAAATTCTGACTATATTAGCCGACTAATACCAGAACTCCCTACACGTGTGGTAGGGAGTTTTTTACTTCCAGCGTGCTATAATATGCTTGAAGAGTAAAGAAATACCGATGCAATCACAAGAACATCAATTTATAAAATCAGCACACCTGCGTGCATTAGGGATTGCAGAAAAAGCCTGGCTGAAAAATAAATAAGCTTTATCAAGTTGACAAGGCACGATAGAACACGCAAACTGAAACAAAATAAATGATTGAGTTAATGAGGGAACACTATGAATGCTTTGACAAAAATGATACTAAAAATTTTTTCTTCACCTAAAATCGACATGCAAGAGAGTTATAAAAGTGTACGCAAGTTTCAAGAACTAATGGCAACACCTCAGAAAGAAAATTATCGGATTTTAGACCATAAAATTTACTCTGAAGATTTAACCCATGAAATCCCGGTCCGTATTTTCCATCCGGAAGAAAAAATCAGTGATGAGCTGGTGCTATTTTTCCATGGAGGCGGGTGGGTAACCGGGAGTATTGATACGTATACCCGTGACTGCATCCAGTTGGCCGATGAACTTGGTAGAACTATCTTGGCGGTTGATTATTTAAAAGCACCGGAAAATCCATTTCCAGCTGGCTTTGAAGATTGCTACCGCGTTACGGATGTACTAATAAATCAGCCTGAACTGTCCGGCATTACCGGAGCGACAGAACTGATTCTGATGGGGAATTCAGCCGGAGGAAACTTAGCGGCTGCTGTATCCTTACGTTTGCGGAACGAAGGAAAGTTACTACCTAAGAAACAAATCCTAATAAATCCGGTAACTTTCTGGAATCATGACGAACGGTCCCCTTTCCCGAGTGTGGAAGAAAATGGTTATGATTATGGATTGACGAATAAAAAAATGCAGGAATACATGGAAATGTATGAACCAGAGGAAGCGGCAAGGCAATCGCCTTATATCTCTCCGATAATGACGGATGATTTCTCGAACCAGCCTGAGACCTTGATTATCACATCAGAATTCGATCCCTTGCGTGATGAAGGGGAAGCGTATGGCCATTTATTAAAAGACGCTGGAAATAAAGTTCGAATTTTCAGAGCCCAAGATACCGTTCATAACTATATTTTTGGACCATTGACGACAGATATCGTTACTAAATCTTACCATTTAATGAAAGGCTTCTTGGATAACAGTTTGAAAGGAAGTGATTCACTTGGAAAAAAAGAAAAGAATCAAGCGGAAGAATTGGGTTCGACTCGATAACGCTTCCAACATTTTTCTTGCGGCTATGTCGAATCGGGACAGCAAAGTGTTTCGCTTCAGTGCGGAAGTGACTAAAACAGTAGATCCTGATCTCTTACAACAAGCACTGAATAAAGTGTATGAGGATTACAAACTGTATCACAGTGTGTTGCGGCGGGGTGTTTTTTGGTATTACTTGGAAGAAAGTGACTTAAAACCAACGGTGCGATTAGATATCAATCCGACTTGTGAACCACTGTATCACTTCGATCGGCGCGACCTTTTATTCCGCGTTGTATATTGGAAAAAACGCATCAGTATCGAAGTTTTCCACGTCTTATCTGACGGAACCGGAGCAATGTGGTTTCTTCAAGATTTGCTGGCGGAATACTTACGATTGCGTCACCCTGAAATTGAAACGGATGCCCTGCTTAAGTCTACTTATATTCATGATAAGTCTAGTGAAGATAGCTTCTTCCGCCATTTTCGGAGTAAGGAACAGCGGAACTTTAACAAGGCAACCCAATCCGCACTCGAGAAATTTGGCGATGTGAGTGCAAAAGCTAAAAACTTATTATTTCCAAAAGTAGAAACGGATACGAAAAAAGTTTACCATTATAAAGGTACGTATACGCCAGACAACCGTCCGCGGATTGTCGAAATGGAAATGCCAGTTCAGTCCATTATTCAGCTGGCGAAACGTGAAAAAGTTTCGCTCACCTTATATTTAACGGCATTATTTATGGAATCGGTCCGGAAGAGTGCGCCTGACTTCCGGGGAAACGAAACAATGGCGGTCTCAGTTCCTGTCAACTTACGTCAGTTTTTCCCATCTGAATCCGCGCGTAATTTTTTCGCGGTGACACGGTTGGAATATACTTATAAAGAAGATCGTGAGAATACACTGTCAGAAATTTGTGCAGAAATGAAGGAACAATTCGACCCTCAGCTGACAAAAGAACATTTACAAACGCTGTTGACGCGCCTTATTTACTATGAATACCATCCGGTAGGACGCCTAGTACCAAGGCCAATAAAAGATATTGCTTTGAAAATTATTAACTACAATAATAACCGTTCATTAACATTAGCTGTTTCCAATCTCGGACGGGTTAGTTTTCCAGAAATTGTCGATCCTTTGATTAAGCAAGTTTATTTTCATACGATTGCTGTTCGTCCACAGTTTTGTGCAATTAGTCATAATGATATCTTCACGATATCATTTACTTCGCCTTACATTGAAACCGCTATTTATCAACAGTTTGCGAGTCATTTGACGAAGGAAGGTATTCCTGTGACGGTGACTGTGAATAAGGTAACTGAAGAAGAATTGGGAGGGGTTCACTAATGCGTAAATGTGACAATTGCCAAGTTGAAATCAAAGGTAACTGGGAACTTTGCCCCCTCTGTGAATTACCGCTTGATTTAGATCAGAAAGTTGTTGCCAGCTCGTATCCGGAAGTGTCCTTAAAATATGACAAACGCTCTATTACGAAATGGTTGTCGATTTTATCGATTGTGATTATTTTTGTCACACTCGCTCTTGGGCTCATTTGGCAAGGACGGATTCAATGGTTGCAAGCGTCTCTATTCGGTATCATGACCATGTGGTTGGTTGTTCTCATTATCTTGCGTAAACGTCGGAATGTCGCGAAGAGTATCTTATATTTACTTATCACATTGTCGCTCCTGTGTATTTATTTGGATTATCTGATTGGTTGGACAGGGTGGTCAACAACTTTTGCGGTTCCAATTATTTGTAGTGCATCAATCAGTGGGCTGTTTATTGCCGCTTATTTTATGAAAATGCGTGTTTCAGATTACGTATTGTATCTGGTTGCGGCAGCTATTTTAGGTTTAGTTCCGATTTTATTTTTACTTTTTAACTTAGTAACAACGGTTATTCCTAGCTGGATTTCAATCGGATTAAGTGCTTTGATGCTCGTGATTATTTTTATTTTCAGAGGGTCTGACATGCTGAGGGAAGTGCAAAAACGCATGTTTATCTGATTGGTTCAGTTTCGTATTATTTCAGCTACAGGACAGATTTGTGTTAGGATGAAACTAGAAATGTAGTGGGGGTATGAGAAATGAAATTAAAACATTTGGCATGGTTGTCAGCGTTTTTTGTACTAGCAGGATGTAGTTCGGATGCTGAAACAGAGAGTGAAGAAGCATCATCCTCTATAGTCGTCAGCGAAGAATCGCAAACAGAATCTAGTGTTGCAACAGAAGAGTCACGTGGTACTGGTGGGAACGTAGCCAGCGACGACACGGTTAATAATACAGAAAGCTTGGATTTATATATTCCGGATGTCTTAAAACAAGATGAAGGCACCGAAGATTATGATCAAGTGATTGCGATTGCGGAAGAATATGCTTCCAGTACGGAAGGTGCAGAAGAAGGATTATTCACGATTTTCTATACAGGTTACTATTTAGAAAATACAGATGGAACGCTGCAAGGTTACTTCATCGGGATGAACCGTACCGGTCAACCGTTAAAAGATCTGCAATTCGTTTTAGATTTTGCGATTAACGATGCAAAAGTGTGGGACAACCAATTAGTTTATTTAGAAGAAGCAGAATTTGGACAATTTCCAAACGAAGCAGCTTTCCCGTTCTTCCTACAAGCAACACCAGGTATGGAAGAAACATTGAAAGCGGCAGAACCGGGCAATATTCAAATTTCTATTTCCGATATTCAAGAAGGTATTACAACAGGCGAGTAAGCTTTATGCTTACCGCTTTTTTTGTGGAATCGGACATGTCAGAACAATCATGTCCGTTTTTCCACCCAAAGTCAGACATGCGATAACAATCATGTCCGATTTTCCACCCAAACCCGGACATGCGATAACAATCATGTCCGGTTTTCCACCCAAAATCAGACATGCGATAACAATCATGTCCGATTTTCGTCCTCCTACACCTAAACAATTTCTTATTTGACAATAATTCGAATTCGAGATATAATTAATTCGAATTAGAGATAAATAGAAGGAGTGTACATATATATGAAAACTTTAGGAATCCACCACATAACAGCAATTGTAGGAAAAGCGCAAGAGAACGTCGATTTTTATGCAGGAATTTTAGGTCTGCGATTAATCAAGAAAACAGTAAACTTTGATGATCCCGGAACCTATCATTTGTATTTTGGTGATAAGGGTGGGAAGCCGGGTACGGTAATCACGTTCTTCCCGTGGAACAATGCACGTAAAGGACAAATTGGTGGGGGGCAAGTTGGTGTGACGACTTACGCCGTTCCAACTGGCGCCTTGCCATTCTGGGAAAAACGCTTAGCCAAATTTGATATTCCGTTTAGCAAAGAAAACCGCTTTGGCGAAACATATTTACAATTTACAGATTATCATGGCTTGATTTTAGAAATCGTCGAACGTGAAGCGGGGGAAATTACCGAATGGTCACATGGCGAAGTGACACCTGATGTAGGAATTAAAGGATTCGGCGGAGCGATTCTCTTTTCCACAAATCCTACTGAAACCATTCAGGCTGTTCAAGAAGTAATGGGGTTAGAAAAAGTAGGAGAAGAAGGGGACCTCGTACGTTTCCGTTCAACAGCGGATATCGGGAATATTATTGATATTAAACAATCACCCGTATCAAGAGGGGAAATGGGGATTGGGACGGTTCACCATATTGCATGGCGCGCTGAAAATCGTGAGAACCTAGTGGAGTGGCAAGAGCACGTTAAAAATAACAATCATTATGTTACGGAAGTAAAAGACCGCAACTACTTTAATGCCATCTACTACCGTGAGCAAGGCGAAATCCTCTTTGAAATTGCAACAGATACACCAGGATTTGCGGTTGACGAAGCAGTAGAAGAATTAGGAACTGCAATAAAATTACCGGAAAACTATGAAGCAAGACGTGAAGAGTTGGTAGCTGGGCTTGACCCCGTGACGGTAAGAAATCTAGATTAAAGAATCAGAGGGCTTGGACAAACGTCCAGGCCTCTTTTTATATGGAAAATACATTACTAGCAACGTTGTAGCTATTTCGGTATACTAAATTAAGAATATTTTGGAAGGGAACAACTCTATGAAAAAAGAATATGCTTTAGTAACAGGTGCAAGTTCAGGAATCGGCCGTGAAGTTGCAATTGAACTCAGTAAACGTGGGTATGATTTAATTCTTGTTGCACGTCGTAAAGACCGCCTAATCGAAATCAGCCAACAACTGGATACTGATTGCCGCATCATTACTGCGGACCTCAGCGACCTGGATGAAGTCCATAAGCTCTACAAGACGGTTAAAGATGAGAATATCACTGTTCTCGTCAACTCTGCCGGATTTGGTCTGCTTGGTGACTTTGCCTCAACCGAACTTGACCGTGAATTGAACATGATTAATCTGAACATCTCTGCCTTACATCTTTTAACGAAGTTATTCCTAAAAGATTTCATCAAGCGAGATACTGGTTACATTTTAAACGTTGCTTCTTCAGCAGGCTTAATGCCGGCGGGACCTTACATGGCGACCTACTATGCGTCCAAAGCTTACGTAACCAGTTTGACGCAGGCAATCAGCCAAGAACTACGTGATCAAAAGAGTAACGTTGTAGTGAGTGCACTCTGTCCAGGTCCTGTGGACACTGAATTTAATGACGTTGCCGGTGTTTCATTCGGCTTACCAAGTATTACAGCATTGGAATGTGCACGTTATGGCTTGCGTCATCTCTTTAACGGAAAGACAATTATTGTGCCTGGTGCAACAATGAAAGCTGCTACAGCGATGGCGAAACTCTTACCACGTCGCCTGGTTGTAAGTGTAGCCGGCCACCAACAACAGAAAAAGAGGGATAATCAATGATTCAAAAAAAGCGCATGCTTGCAGGAGAATTGTATATTTTTGAAGATCCGGAACTCTATAAGGATCGGGACAAAAATAGAACGATTTTGCATGAACTAAACCAAACGTCGCATTTACAGCTGGAACGCCGTGAAGCTTTATTTAAGGACTTGTTTGGAAGCATAGGTGAAAACTTCAAAATTCAAACACCGTTTTACTGTGATTATGGGAATAATATTTATATTGGTGACAACTTCTTTGCGAACTTCGATTGTCTCATTTTAGATATTGCGGAAGTTCATATTGGGAATAATGTGATGTTCGCACCGCGTGTGAATATTTTTACAGCGGGTCATCCGATTGACGCAGAAGTACGTAATACCAAACTCGAGTTTGGAACGCCGGTTACGATTGGCGACAATGTCTGGGTTGGAGGAAACGTGACGATTAATCCGGGCGTTACTATTGGGGATAATGTTGTAATCGGATCCGGATCAGTTGTTACTCGCAATATTCCAAGTAATACCGTGGCTGTTGGGAATCCGTGTCGCGTTATCCGGGATATTACCGAAGCGGACAAGATTTACTGGAAAGAAAAACAAGCACAATTCCATCGCGATATGGAAAATCTAAAGTAAAAAATGCGCTAATCATTAGTGCATTAATGAGATAATTATTTACGGGGCTGAGCGCTTTTTCTCAGCCCTTATTTTTTATACAAGCTTACTAGCGAATAGCAAAATCTCCGGATACGTGGTATAATTTATTGTGTTATTTTTACCTATATATCTTATAAAAATAAGATTTTGAAAGGAGATACCCAAGTGAACAATGAATCCATACAACAAGAACAAGAACGGATGGATTATGTTATTTCCGTTATTACTGAAGAAGCGGATCGCTTGAAATCAGAATACTCTAGTAAACTAGAGATTCAAAAGCAACTGCTGAAACAATCCTCACAGATTCGTATTAATAATAGTTCCAACGAGGCAATGTGGGAATCTTCCGGAGAATTACGTGAATTCGAACAAAATCTGACTATTAAAAGCAATGAGCTGACCCAAGTTCAAAATCGCAGAACAATCCTTGAAAAAATGCAAGAAGATCCTTACTTTGGACGTATTGATTATCACAATGTAACAGACCCTGAAGCTGAACAAATCTATGTTGGAATCGGGTCGCTCTTTGATAACAATGACAATCTAGTCGTAGACTGGCGCGCACCGATCTCATCACTGTATTACGAAGGAAACGTTGGCGATCAGGTAAAATTGAAAATTGGGGATCGATTCCAAGCTTTCGAAGTTGATTTGAAACGTCAATTTCGTGTTAAGAACGGTGAAATTGTCGGTATGATTGATACGGATAATGTTATGGGAGATCCGTACTTAATGGAAGTGTTAGAAGGCGGGTCCAGCAATCAAATGGGACCAGTTGTCGCAACCTTACAAAAAGAACAGAATCGGATTGTCCGTGATACGTTGCCACGTAACGTATTGATTCAAGGTGTAGCCGGATCAGGTAAGACAGTCGTAATGATGCAGAAAATTGCCTACCTCTTATATGCATTTCGTGCCCATTTGAAGGCTGATGAGATTTTGTTATTCTCACCAAACCGCATTTTCCAAGCATACATTTCACAAGTTTTACCATCTCTTGGTGAGTGGGATGTAGAGGGTAATACCTTCTCACAATTCATTCAACATCGGGTTTCTAATTATGACATGATTCCAAGTGATATTGGTGAAAACAATAAATTCAGTACTGTTAAAGGCAGTTCGCAGTATTATGATGCACTCGAGCGTTACAGTCGCTTGTTGAAGAAAAAATACTTACTGTTTCGTGATATTAAGCGTGAAGACGAAGTTCTGATTTCAAAAGAAGAAATCCAACAGATGTTCAAACGTATTGATAGTAAAGGATCTTTAGCTGCGAAGTTGGATATTTTACGTTCCATGTTAATGCAACGTTTGGATGAATTGAAAATCATTCATTTATCGGCGGATTGGGTTGACGATGCTTTGCAACATTATGGAACTGACCATATTCATCAGTTCGAGCGTCAGACGCACGACATTGTGAAGATGGAAGGTTACCTACGTAAACAAGTAGTAGGGGATGCATTTAGAATTATTGAACGTCGTGTTAACAGCCAAGGACATATTCGCTATATCGCACAGTACTTGCATTTCCTACGTTCGATTCCACAATTGATTGATTTATCTTCATTTGGCATTACTACTGAAGAGTGGGCAAGTCATGTAGAAGTCGTACTAAAGGATATGAAAAAAAATAGATTATCGCTTTATGATATGACCGGTTATTATGCATTGCTCCTGCAAATGAAGGGCATGATGACGCAAAAAGCGTATCAGTATATCTGTATTGATGAAATCCAAGATTTTACACCTTTCCAGCTGCGCCTGTTGAAGAAATTGTATCCACGTGCCCGTTATATTATGGCGGGAGATTTGAACCAGAATATTTGGCAAAACAATCTGGATTATAAAGAACTGGAAAGGATTTTGGAAGAAGAAGAAATTAGTCGCCATCTCTTGTTGACGAGCTACCGTTCGACACAAGAAATTATGGCTTTCGCGGATCAATATGCACTGTTGGAAGATCATCGCGCCCAGCCAATCCGGTCCCGTAAAAAGCCGGAAGTCCTGCATCAGTCACACACGCATTTCGATGAAACGTTGAAAAGCCGTTTAGCTGAGCATATTGGTAAAGGCGAGCGTGTTGCGTTCTTGACACCAACAGCTGTTGGATTGAATGAAGTAAAACCGTTCCTTGAATCATGGGGAGTCGATCATCAAGTTATTTCAAGCGATGACAGTATCATGAATAAACAAGTTGTTGCGATGCCAATCGGTCTGGCCAAAGGTCTGGAGTTTGATGTGGTGGTTGCTTGCGGAACGGATGCTATTTTAGCGTCTCTACCGAATGATGGCCGTCAGCAAATCTGGTATACAATTTTCAGTCGTGCCATGCACCAATTGTATATTGTAACAACCGACGAGCAGACAGCCTTGTTGAAAGGTACAAATCCATCGTCATACGAAGTTTTATAATGTAAATATGAGTGAGAGTGAGACAAAACGTCTTGCTCTCTTTTTTATATGTGCGCACTCAAACGGCATTTTTGATTTGAGTGCGCGTCTTCCGATAAAAACGCCGACTCAAACGGCATTTTGAATTTGAGTGCGCGTTTTTTGGAGCTTATGGTGCTTTAAACAGTTAGAAATGGGCGGGAAAGCAGCATCAGTAGTTTAAATACAGAATATCACTTCACACGCCAAACAAAAAAAGGCCGGGACACATTGTCCAGGCCGTTAATAAACTTGTTCTAAACCGCGCCACACTCTATCTGGCGCTTTCGGTACTCGGTAGGGGATACCCCTTCTTTTTTCTTGAACAAATAACTGAAGTAGTTGGAATCGTTGTAACCAACCTCAAGGGTAATGGTAGTAAGCTTGTCATCCGTCGTTACCAGTAAGTTCTTGGCATAATTTATCCTTTGTTCGGTCAGATATTCGATAAAGGTTCTACCCAATGCCTGTGAAAAAATGGTCGAGAAATGCGAAGGGCTAAGGGCCACATTTTCCGATACAGTTTTTAATGTCATATCGGGGTCAGCAAAATGATTATTGATATACGTCAGAGCTTGTTGAATCAGGCTACGGTATTTAATCATGGTTGGATGAATTTCAACCTCCAACAAATAGGTTAAAGCATTCTTCAAATACTTCTGGTAGCGATCCAGCGACTTCGCGATGTCGCCCATTTCCTGAGAATCATTAATGCGATAAATGGGTGACTCTTTGTGAGCCTGCTTCTTCACTAGCAATGCTTCAATCTCCATGAGAACGAAAAAGCGGAACATGCGTTGACGCTCGAGTGTATCCAGATCAAGCCCGGTTAGAGAATAGATAAAAGGATCGATGTCTTTAATCGTTACATCAGCAATCTTATCAGCTAGATCAATCTTAAACGGATTGGAAGGGGACAATTCACCTTCTTTAATGTTATCAACGAAACTAATGATTTTCTCCGATCTGATTTGACCATACGTCCCGACCAATTGCTTTGCCATTTGGTAACTATGCGGAATCTCACTGATGCGGTCTACAATCGGGCCAATTCCCACCGCTAAATCGGACGAATCAATATCCAATTCATGAATGAGTGTATTAGCCGTTTGATAACATTTTTCCAATAACAAGTCGTAATCTGTTTCGAAAATCAAAATTTTAATAAACCGTGAGGAAATACTCGAAAATAAAACGCCGCTGTCCTTTCCGAAAAAGGCCTTAAGTTTCTCACTAAAATGGAAATAATCTTCAAATTTTTTATTGTAGTGGTTTGTGGCCAAGAGAACAGACATCTTTTTGCCCGCCAATGCTATTTGAAATTGTTCCGCTTCTTTAATGACTTCACTCATTCTTAAATCACCTTGGAAGAGGCAATTCAAGAAATGGTTTTTGTGAACTTCATGCGTAAGCAGTTCTTCATTCTCATCTTTAACCGAGAACGTATTCTTCTGAGCATCCAAAGTCGTGATAATAGTGTGCAACGCATTCTCTAGTTCCTTGGGTTTAATCGGCTTTAATAAATAATCGTCCGCCTGAAGTTGAATGGCAGATTTCGTATAGGAAAAGTCATCGAATCCGGAAATAAATAAAATGCGCATCCAAGGGTATATTTTCTTTGCCTCATGTGCCAATTCAATTCCATCCATAAACGGCATTTTAATATCCGTTAATAAAATATCCGGTTTAATATCAATAATGGAAGCTAACGCTAATTCACCATCTCCAGCTTCTCCCGCAAACGTAATCGGGTAGCGCTCTGCCAGCGTCATCACTTCGTTTCGTAAGTTTTCCCGAATCAACGGTTCATCTTCAACTATAAATACTTTATACATTAATTTATTCCACCTTCTTGGTCTAATTCATGGAGCGGAACGCGAATGGTTACGGTCGTTCCGTGATTAAGCTGACTGTCAAAAGTAAGACGCGCTTTTTCTCCGTAATAAAGTAAGAGTCGCTTGTTTACATTATATAACCCATATCCCTCTCTAAAGTCAGTCTCTACACCCTTATTCAATTCGGCTCTAATTTCAGCTAACTTCTCTGGCGGTACACCTTTACCATTATCCGCAATTGAAAAACAAAGCATATCATCCTCTTGATAGGCAGTGACTGTGATTAAGCCTACGCGACGCACCGCTTTGGTCCCATGGTAGACGGCGTTCTCAACAACCGGCTGAAGTAGCATCTTCAAGATGGTGTACGAATGAAGCTCTTCGCTAACAGAAATATCATAAGTTAACATATCCCCATACCGCATCTTCAAAATAAGTAAATAATCAGAAATGTGTTTGATTTCCTTTTCTAAGGTAATCCAATCCCTTCCTTTGCTCAAAGAAATACGGAAGAAATCGGAAAGAGAATAGGTCATTTTTTGAACGGCAGCCATATCACCTTGTTCAGCGAGCGCTAGAATAGCATCCAGACTGTTATATATGAAGTGCGGAGTAATCTGGGCTTGTAAAACGCGCATTTCACTTTGAGCGAGATGGTATTGTTTCTTAGCATTTTCTTCCAGTAGGACGTTTAGGTTTTCAGCCATCCCATTCATCTGGTTGCTGAGAGCGGCCAATTCCGTAATCGGCGGAATTGAGACGCGATAATTTAAATTACCTTTGGAAATTTGATCCGACATTTCCATTAATTCGTTCAATGGCATTTCGACGTTTTTAGTAAGGGAATGCTTGATTCGTTTCGATAAAATGAAGGTAGCCAGAAGGACAAAGCCTTCAATAATGGACAATACAATAACAGAATTCATAACTTCCGAACCTGTAGAAGATGCAAAATTGATTTCAACTTCAATGAATTCCTGCAAAATATCAAGAACAAGCAAGTTACTGGATTCAACCTGCAGCATCACATTTTCA
This sequence comes from Jeotgalibaca porci, assembly GCF_011299095.1. Lineage (NCBI taxonomy): Bacteria > Bacillati > Bacillota > Bacilli > Lactobacillales > Carnobacteriaceae > Jeotgalibaca > Jeotgalibaca porci. Next base: position 1,807,252 of record NZ_CP049889.1, read on the forward strand.
TTTTTAGCCACGGGTTGGTTCATAACGATATTCTCTTTAATCGTTTCGACATATGTTTCCATCGAATCAACTGCTTCTAAAGTGAGCATTAGAGTGGCATGTTCCGCCTGACTCTGTGCTTTGTCTGCCATATCGGTGATATCTTCACGTAAATCAGTAATAATATTTTCCTGACTGAAAACAGCAGGGGTCACTTGGCCATATACCAATCCCCAAACATCCTCAATGACTTGTGTACGAAAAGCAGTTGAAATCTCGTTGGCGCGATGAATATTATTTACCGCTCGTTGATATGTAAAAAGATGATTCGTATAAATAATGATACTGACTACCAGCGGAATAATAGCTAGTAAACGCATCCATTTTGTTGATTGGAAAATGAGTTCTCTAATCGTTTTTTTTGTAGTCATCGTCTATCCTCGTTAATAATTTCTTGTAGGAATCATGCTTAGGTCACCTTGATCAGAAAAGACAGTTTCCGGAACGTAAATTTCTTTTGGAATCTTACTACCGGATAAATGGCGACTAACGGCATTTACCACATACCAACCAACATGTGGATTGCATTCTACTACACAGTTTATAATGCCTTTCTTTAACAAATCTATGGCATCTTTCTGACCATCAATCGAAATAATCACTAGTTCATCACTTTTGTCTGGTGCCAGTTCTTTTAAAGCTTCGAGTGCTCCTAAAGTCATTTCGTCATTGTGGCTATAAAGCACATCAATAGCATTGAAAGTTCCATCTTGAAGGGCCGTTCGAATTACTTCTCTTCCTTTCGAACGGATAAAGTCACCTTGCAACGTTTGCGTCACCTGGATGCGGTTATCGCGTCCGATGGTTTCCAGAAAACCTTCGTGACGTAAAGTAGTGGAGGCCGCGTTTTCGAGACCTTTTAATTCTAATACGTTAATAGTAGATTCCGAAGATTGGGAAGCATAGTTACTTAAATACAGGCCAGCGCGACTGCCTTCTGCCTTGAAACTAGGTCCGACATGAGTAATATATAAGTCCGAATCGCTCGTTTGGATATTGCGGTCTACAATGATGACGGGAATACCGGCATCTTTTGCCTCGGTTAACACAGTATCCCATCCACTTTCGACAAGTGGTGCTAAAATAATCAAATCGACTTTATAAGCAATAAAGCGGCGTATATCTTGAATTTGACGTTCTTGATTTAGGAAACCATTGCGATAAAGCACTTGATAGTCTTCTTTTTCCAATTCAGTGATAATTGAATCCGTATGCGCTTTACGCCAGTTACTTTCAGTTCCCGATTGCGAAAAACCCACGACCGGAGAAAGGGCATCTTCATCGCGATCGATGGCATGAGTACATCCCGTTAAAATGAATAAAGTGAGCAGGTAAAATAAAAACTTTTTCATAGGTGTGTCCTTTCGAATACTTCCATAAAATTATCATTAGATTTTAAAACGCTTACCAAATAATTTTACCATATTATAAGATAATTCGTTCCCTAACTAATATAATCCAAGGGAAATCGAAAGAAAACCAAGATTAGTTTATCATTTCCATAAGAATTTATAGATAATCAATAACAAATCAAATGAAATCGTTTTCAGTAAGCGTTATATTTAGTTTAGAAAAACCGAGGAGGAATTATTAGATGAATAGAATGGTGAAAAAAGGTATCGTTTCAGCTCTCTCTTTACTGTCATGTTTAGCTCTTACGGCTTGTGGTGGCGAAAGTGGCGATTCAGAAGCAAAAGGATACGTCGGAATTGCGATGCCAACGAAATCGGCTGAACGTTGGATTGCGGATGGAAATAACATGGTTGATGAACTTGAGAAGTTAGGTTATAAAACAGACTTGCAATACGGTGAAGATAAAGTTGAGAACCAAGTAGCTCAAATCGAAAACATGATTACTAAAGGTGTTGACACACTGGTTATTGCATCGATTGACGGTTCGGCTTTAACAGATGTTCTAGAAAAAGCGGATGCAGCAGATATTGATGTTATTGCTTATGACCGTTTGTTAATGAACTCAGACTTTGTTGATTACTATGCAACATTCGATAACTTTGCAGTAGGTGTCTTACAGGCATCCTATATTGAAGAAGCTCTTAAATTGAAAGATGGCGAAGGGCCATTCAATATCGAATTGTTTGGTGGTTCACCAGATGATAACAATGCCTTGATCAACTATAACGGTGTCATGTCTGTATTCCAACCGTATATTGATAGTAAGCAACTGGTTGTTCCTTCAAATCAAATGAACTTTAACCAAATTGCAACGTTACGTTGGGATGGCTCTACGGCTCAGTCTCGTATGGATAACTTGCTAAGTGCAAACTATACAGACAAACAGTTGGATGCTATTTTGTCTCCCTATGATCCAATCAGTTTAGGCATTATTTCTTCATTGAAAGGTGTCGGATACGGAACAAGCGAATTACCGTTACCAGTTATTACTGGTCAAGATGCAACAGTAGCAGGGGTGAAATCCATTATTGCTGGGGAACAAACACAAACAATTTTCAAAGATACGCGTATTTTAGCTAAAAATACAATCGAAATGATTGAAGCAATTCACAACGGTGAAGAAGTACCAGTTAACGATACAGAAACCTATGATAACGGCGTGAAAGTTGTTCCAACATACTTATCAACACCTATCTCGGTTGATAAAGACAACTTTGAAGCAGAACTGATTGATACAGATTATTATACAAAAGACGATTTATCAATCAACTAACAATATAAAGCCGGGAATAGTTCTCTCGAAACTATTTCTGGCTTTTTCTTTAAAGAGGAGTGAGAGAATGGCAGATTACATTTTAGAAATGAAAAATATCGTTAAAGAATTCTCTGGTATACGGGCTTTAGATAACGTGAACTTAAAAATAGAACGCGGTGAGATTCACGCGTTGTGTGGTGAAAACGGAGCAGGTAAATCAACCCTCATGAATGTCTTAAGCGGACTCTATCCATTTGGTAGTTATTCAGGCGAGATTATTTATGAAGGTGACGTTGCTCAATTTAAGAAACTGAAAGACAGCGAAGAAAAAGGTATTGTTATTATTCATCAAGAATTGGCTTTGAGCCCTTATTTATCTATTAAAGAAAACTTGTTCCTCGGTAATGAACAGGCTAAAAGAGGCATCATCGACTGGAATTTGACAGAGAAAAAGACAGAGAACCTTTTAAAGACAGTAGGATTACGCGTTAATCCGAATACGTTGGTTTCACAAATTGGCGTAGGGCATCAACAATTGGTCGAAATAGCGAAAGCATTTGCTAAGAATGTTCAACTTCTGATTTTGGATGAACCGACGGCAGCTTTGAACGAAGAGGAAAGTGAAAACCTCTTGGAATTGATGCGTGAGTTCAAAAAACAAGGGATTACGTCGATTATTATTTCTCATAAACTGAATGAAATTGTGGATATTTCCGATAAAATCACAATTCTTCGTGATGGTAAAACGATTGAGACACTCGAAAAAGAAGAGATTTCGGAAGAACGTATTATTCGTGGCATGGTAGGACGTGACTTGACGAACCGTTACCCTGAAAGAAAAGCGAATATCGGTGACGTGTACTTCGAGGTAAAAGATTGGAATGTCCACCATCCGATTGATTCCAATCGCGTTGTGAACAAGAACTTAAATCTGACCATCCGCAGAGGCGAAATCATTGGGATTGCTGGTTTAATGGGAGCGGGTCGTACGGAATTTGCGATGAGCGTGTTTGGTCGTTCTTATGGTAGCCAGATTACCGGAAAAGTCTACAAAGACGGTCAAGAAATTTCCGTTAAAGACGTCCCAACAGCCATTAAAAATGGACTTGCCTACGTGTCGGAAGACCGTAAGTCATTGGGGTTAAATCTTATCATGGATGTGCGGGAAAATACGACGCTTGCGAGTTTAGAGAAAGTAAGTAAAAACGGCATTCTGGACAAAGAAAAAGAAATCACCATTGCAGAAGAGTACCGTCGCAAGATGCGTACGAAGACGAGCTCAATTTCGCAAAATATTGCGAGTTTGAGTGGTGGAAATCAACAAAAAGTTGTTCTATCAAAATGGCTTGCGACCGAACCAGAAATTTTATTCTTGGATGAACCCACTCGTGGAATCGATGTCGGTGCCAAGTATGAAATTTACACCATCATTGAAGAGATGGCTGCGGAAGGCAAATGTATTTGTATCATTTCATCAGAATTACCAGAAATATTAGGGATGTGCGATCGCATCTATACGATGAATGACGGACATTTTACAGGTGAAGTGATGCGAGAAGATGCAGATCAAGAAAGCTTGATGAATCTAATGACAACTGAAAAAGAGAGGGTCATGTAAATGGAAAATATTACAAAAGATAGAAAAGAGAAATTCCAGTTGAGCGAGAAGCTGCTCGATATTTTTAGTAAATATAGTATGATCATTATCCTCGTTGTCTTATTAATTGCGTTTCAATTAATGACAGATGGTATTTTCCTCAGACCTCTAAACATTACAAATATTGTTTTGCAAAATAGTCATATTTTGGTATTGGCTGTAGGGATGTTATTGGTTGTTCTATTGGGGTATGTCGATTTGTCAGTTGGATCGGTAATGGCTTTTGTCGGCGCGATTGCCGGCCTCATGATGGTAAATAACGATATTAGTCCAATTATTGCTGTTCCGGTTTGTTTGTTAGTCGGTGCTTTAATTGGTGCATGGCAAGGGTTCTGGGTGGCTTATGTCGGTATACCAGCCTTTATCGTGACGTTGGCAGGGTTGTTGATGTTCCGTGGTTTGACACAAGTTGTTTTAGGTGGACAATCATTGGCACCTTTCCCTAAAGTTTTCCAAAAGATTTCTACTGGTTACTTACCGAACTTGTTCGGAGGTGATGGGCTGCATATCACGACACTTATCTTAGGTGGTTTGTTGGCAGCCATGATGGTATTTGGACAATGGCGTGCACGCGAGAAACGGAAAGAAAATAACTTCGAAGTACAATCATTCCCAGTATTCGTGGCATTGGCTATCTTTACAGTTGTGACTGTAATGGTGTTGAGCTTTGTATTCGCATCCTACCAAGGATTCCCAGTTATCTTGATTATTCTTGCTTTTATTGTCATTTTGTATGGCTTTATTACGAATCAAACGGTTGCAGGACGTCAAATTTATGCAACAGGTGGGAACCGTAAATCGGCAGAGTTGTCTGGTATTAATACAAAGAAAATTACGTTCTGGGTATTTGTTAACATGAGCTTCCTGGCAGCACTTGCCGGCCTTATTCTGGCGGCACGTTTGAATGCTGCAACACCGCAAGCCGGAAACTCATTGGAGTTGGATGCGATGGCTTCCGTATACTTTGGTGGCGCGTCAACTTCTGGTGGTATTGGTACAGTTGTGGGAGCAATTGTCGGTGGTTTGGTAATGGGTGTATTGAATAACGGTATGTCCATTCTAGGTGTCGGTGTCGACTGGCAACAAGCAATCAAAGGTTTGATTTTACTACTAGCAGTTGTACTAGATATCTACAACAAGAAGAGAAAAATTTCTTAAAGGTTGTGTTGAAATGACGAGTGAAGAGACAAAGAAAATATTACTGATTTGTACAGCTGGTATCACAACAGGACTATTAGTTAGAAATGTCCAAGCAGAAGTAGATGCCAAAGGATTAGGACTACAAATTTATTCTGCACCGGCTATCATCGCTGAACAAGCGATCCAAACACAGAAAATCGATGGACTTTTAATTGGACCGCAATCCGAATACGAAATTAACCGTCTAAAAGATTTTCTAAGTTACAAAGCAGTTCCTTATAAATTGATCTCAAGAGAAGCCTACGAAACCTTGGATGGCAAAGCAGTTCTTGATGAGATTATGAAACTTATTTAATAGAACCTCCGAAAAAAGCACATTCCGAAATAATGGAATGTGCTTTTATATTTTATTCAGAAACGATTGAATCACGGAAATACTTTATGAAATAAGTAATAGGCGTGGAAATCCATACAAGCCCCAGTAACAGTTGGCTGACTTGTAAAGTGACGAGCCCATCTTCAATGAGAGGCTGTTTACGATTAAGAGCAAGCCAGAAATAAGTCAAACCGAGTAATAAGTTTAGTACGTTTACTACTGAAGGCTTTTCTTTTCTATCAAAATGAGAGCCTTGCCACGTATTTCGGATATTCATAAACATAATAGGAATCATAATAATAACTAAATACTCGATAAAAGAATCCTGTGCCCATTTGATTTCGCCGATATAAGTAATAAGTTGATTTATAAACAATAAAATATTGATTAAATAAAAAGCATAACAACCATTTTTATAACGCAATAAGCGCTGATATTCATCGTATTGTGCAAACATTCCTCATCCCTCCCAAAATAAATCGTTCAGTGTGACGCCGAGCGCTTTACAAATCTTGATACACAAATTGATAGTGGGGTTATAGTCGCCTCGTTCGATGGCGCTAATGGTTTGGCGCGTCACCTCGACCGCGTCTGCCAATTGTTGCTGTGACATCTCTTTTTCAGTACGAGCGACTTTTAATCGGATATTCTTCGCCATAAATGCCACCTCGTTTTGTAAGTTATATCTTTCTTTATGTAAAGTATATCTTACATTTAGATCGGTGTAAAGAATAAAATTTGTGAATATGGCATTATTTGAGATAATGGTTCAGGGCAGAAAGTAAATCCAGGAAGGGCCATTATTTTGAAAAGAAAATTGAAACGACTATATAGAAACTACTGGAACATCGCTGTTCCAGTAGTGTTGGGTTATATCGGCATTACGCCAACCCACTATCATACAGGCAAAAAAGTTTGGAAAAGCAAGCCACTTCGCAAGACCCGAACACGCACAAAGAGATGGATTAGGAAATATTTGAAGTACGTAGCAGCGGCATTATTGGTTTATTATTTCATAAAAAATCCAGAAGATTTCCAAATCATGACGAATCATTTAGTGAGCGTTTTGATGGAAGCATATAATCGCGTTGCTGGATTTATAGTTCAAAATTTAGGTTAGCAGGTGAAGGGGCTGGGGATGATTTCCAGCTCCTTCGTTGTTTAAATTAGTGAGCTGCTATGATTGGTAATTTATTGGTGTTTTAAATGAAAATCCTCGGAATCATTCGAGGATTTTTTTGTTTTTTCAGGACTAGAGAAGACTATAACGCATTCCTTTGAATCTATAATTTGAAGTTATCGTTCGTATAATATTCTGTTGGTAGTGTAATCAGCTAAACCCGTATAGAATAATGATTGGAACCGCTTTTACTAGAGTTGGTTAAACATTTTTTAGGAGGAAAGAAAGTGAAACAACAAAAAAATCGTTGGGTTATTCTGGTTGCAGCAATTATTACCAACTTAGCTTTGGGAGCAGGCTATGCTTGGTCTGTATTCCAAACAGCTCTACTTGAGCAAAATACAGCGTGGTCTTTAAGCGAGACTTCACTGGCATTTAGTATTTCATTTGCCATGGTACCTGTGGCAATGATTATCTGTGGTCCAATCGTAGATAAATACGGCGGACAGAAAGTCGTTCTTATATCCGGAATTTTATTCGGTATCGGTATGTTCTTAACAAGTTATGCAAACAGCATTATTATGCTTTACTTAACTTACGGAGTTATTCTTGGTTTTGGAATTGGTGCTGGTTATGGTACAGCTACTGCACTAACAGTTAAATGGTTCCCAGACAAAAAAGGTTTGGCTGGCGGTCTAACAGCAGCTGGATTTGGTTCAGGAGCAATTATTTTAGCACCAATCGCAACAAGCATGATTGGAAGTATGGGAATTAACATGACTTTCCGTGTTCTTGGAGCAGTATTATTAGTTGTTATCTGTGCAGCTTCATTCTTGATGGAGAATCCTCCAGTGAACGAAAATGCGACAGTTGTAGCGAATGATACGGACAAAAACTACAAAGAAATGCTTCGTGAATCTAATTTCTGGATTCTATGGGTTATTTATACATTTGCAGCTACAAGCGGAATGATGGTCATCGGACATGCGGCAAACATTGCCTCTACATATAGTATTGGTACTGGTGCTGTTGTTGTTATGATCGTCGGTTTAGCGAACACATTAGGACGTATCTTCTGGGGTACAGTTTCTGATAAAGTAGGACGTTACAAGACTTTAGTATTGATGTTTATCGTTTCTGCGGTTGGCTTGATGTTAGTTAACTTTACAGATAGATTAGGAGCAGTTGCAGGGATCGTTGGTTTAGTCGGAATTGCTTTGTCATTTGGTGGATTCCTTGGATCATTCCCAGGAATTACAGCAGAAAACTGGGGCGCTTCTAAATCAGCATCTAACTACGGTTGGATGTTTATCGCTTACGGAATCGCTGCAGTATTCGGACCATCACTAGCTTCAATGATTCGCGAAGCAACTGGTTCATACTCATTGGCATTTATCATTTCAACTGTAATGGCAGTATTCGGTATCGTATTAACAATGTGGTATATGAAACGTATCAGCCAAAAAGAAACACCAGCAGTAGAAGTAAAATAATATATACCTGAAAGAGCTGGATCCTACGGGGTCTGGCTTTTTTTTACGATGTTAAAATAGAAATGAACTGAAAAATAGTTTTACAATCAGTTGGACGGTGTTTTTCCCATTTGAACTCGATGTAAACAGATTTACAATCAGTTGGTGGGCGAATTTCCCATTCGAACTCGATGTAAATAGTTTTACAATCAGTTGGACGACGAATTTCCCATCCGAACTCGATGTAAACGGCTTTACAATCAGTTGGACGACGAATTTCCCATCCGAACTCGATGTAAACAGCTTTAAAATCAGTTGAACGGCGAATTTCCCGTTGAAGAACAAGCGGAACAGCGATATCTCCGCACGTTCTACAACGAATATCTATTAGATTGTGTATAATCATTAAAACAAACAATTCAGGAGGCACATATATTATGACAGCAAAAGGTATTTTCAGTAATCTTCCTACTCTTGAAACAGAACGCCTTATCCTTCGAAAAATAGCAATAGATGACGCCGAAGATTTATTTGCCTATACGTCCGACGAAGCTGTTGCGAAATACGTTACTTGGAATGCACACCAAACGATTCAAGATACAAAGGATTTTATCCAATTTGTTCTTTCTCGTTACGCTAGTAATAGCCCGGCACCATGGGCAATCGTATATAAAGAGACAGATAAAGTCATTGGAACCATTGATTTTGTAAGTTGGCAAGAGCACCATAAAGTCGCAGAAGTAGGTTATGCCCTATCAAAAGCATATTGGAGTAAGGGTATTATGTCCGAAGCACTTGAAGCAGTCATGAAATTTGGGTTTGAGCACCTGGATCTGGTTCGTATTCAAGCTTTTTGCATGGTTGAAAATAAGGGCTCCGCTCGCGTTATGGAGAAAGCTGGAATGCTCTACGAGGGCACTAGGAGAAAAATACTTTATATCAAAGGAGAACACCGGGATTTGATGGGGTATGCGATAACGAAATAGAGTGAAGTACCAATATCAACGTAATAAAGCGCGGAGTAGAATGCAGTCACTGCATTCTATTCTGCGCTTATTCTAGTTTTCTTTGTAAGTCTTTTGATGCAACGTTAAATCAGGAATATTGAAGAAATGTTGCAAGTTCAAAATCGTGCCGCCCAGAAGGATTGCTTGGTGGTTGAGGGAAGATTCTACGATTTGTACATCTTTCGAGAAACGATTCGTAATGCGTTCTTTAATGGCATTTAGAAGGGTAGGGAGATAATCAAACAGTTTACTATTTAAGATAATGACTTCCGGATCCAAATTCATAATTAAATTATTAATACCAAAAGACAAGTAATCAACCGCTGTATCGACGAGCTCCAATACGGCTGGTTCTGCGTTCTTATAGCTTTCATTCAAATCTTTATAAGTCGCGCCAGGCGAATCCGTTAGCACACGGTAATCTTTTAATAGAACTGCTGCGGAACAATACTGTTCCATGCATCCTTTATTTCCGCACGGGCAGGGACGGCCGTGTGGTTGCAAAATCATGTGTCCGATTTCTCCACCTTGCCCTTTAGTACCATGATACAATTCACCGTCAATTAAGATTCCGGCACCTATACCATTATGGATACTGACACTAACCATATTTTTCAAGGGCGTTGTAAATCCTTTCTCGCCTAAAACACTTAGGTTCGCTTCGTTTTCGATATAAACAGGCGTATTCCATTTCGTTTCGATGATTTCAGCAAGATTAATTTCGTGTAGATCTGAATAGGTCGTAAAGATAATGTTGTTATTATAGACAATCCCATGAATCGCAATGGTAATACCAATTAATTGGAACTTTTTATGTTCATAGTAGGGCTGCATTGCTTTAACAATTTTATTGATTTCTGAAACTGTGTTTTCTTTTGTCAGACGGTTTCCTTCATTTTCAATGTAATGGATACTTTCACCATTTAAGGTGGTAAGTAATCCATAAATATAGTCGTATCCGATATCGATACTCAAAGAGCAACCGACATCGTAATTCATTTGTAGCTGAATAGGTTTTCTACCACCGGAAGCTGTACTATTTCCAATTCCGATTTCATTGATTAATTGTTCATCAATAAATTTTTTAACGATTTCTGATGTTGAAGCTTTATTTAATCCCGTGAGTTGCGAAATAGCGGCACGCGAAATTTCAGGGTTGTGGATAATAGTGGATAGGATCAAGGTTTCATTGTGTTCCCTTAAGGTCATCTTGTTGGCAATCATAGTTACCCCACCTTTCATGTATATGTTCTGTATCACTATTGTACAACAAAGACGGGTTAAATAAAGATTATTATTACAAGTGTTTCGCGGTTTCTTTTAAACAATTATTTATTTAGAAGAAAGTTGTAAAAACAATAATGAAAACGCTTGACAACATTTTATATTTGTCTTAAACTACAGTTAGTTAATTATACAAACAAACGAAGAGGAGAATGAACATGGCTTATTTCCCAACTATTGAAAAGATTAAATACGAAGGTACAGAAACGAATAATCCTTTGGCATTCCGTCATTACAACCCAGAAGAAATTGTCTTAGGTAAAACAATGAAGGAACACATGCGTTTTGCAATTGCTTATTGGCATACATTTGTTAACGAAGGAAACGACCCATTTGGTCAAGGCGTTAATGAACGGACATGGTTAACAGATGATCCGATGGAAACTGCTAAAAACCGTGTCGAAGCAGCTTTCGAGTTTTTTGAAAAATTAGGGGTAGAGTATTTCTGTTTCCACGATATGGACGTTGCACCTTTCGGTAATTCTCTAGAAGAATTCTTCAAAAATTTGGATGAAATCGTAGATTTAATCGAGAAGAAAATGGAAGAAACAGGCATCAAATTACTTTGGAACACGGCTGACCGTCATGCAAACCCTATTTACGTAAATGGTGCGGCATCTTCAAATAATGCAGATGTCTATGCAGTATCTGCTGCACAAGTTAAAAAAGGGATTGATATTAGCAAGCGTCTAGGCGGAAAGAACTTTGTATTCTGGGGTGGACGTGAAGGGTACGAAACACTATTAAATACAGACATGGCTTTCGAAGAAGAAAATATCGCACGTCTATACAAAATGGCGATTGCGTATTCTAACGAAATTGGTCACGAAGAGTTAACATTCCTATTGGAGCCTAAACCAAAAGAGCCAATGAAACACCAATACGACTTTGATGCAGCGACATCTATGGCATTCTTGCAAAAATATGACTTAACGGATCGCTTCAAATTGAACTTGGAAGCTAACCATGCGACATTGGCAGGTCATACTTTCGAGCACGAAATGAATGTGGCACGTAACTACAATGCACTGGGTTCATTGGATGCGAACCAAGGCGATATGTTACTAGGCTGGGATACAGATGAATTCCCGACTGACTTATATTCTGTAACGTTAGCAATGTATGAAGTTTTGGAAAATGGCGGAATCGCACCAGGTGGTATCAACTTTGATGCGAAAGTGCGTCGTACTTCATTCGAAATGGAAGACTTATTCTTGGCACATATCGCAGGTATGGATACATTCGCACGTGGCTTGAAAGCAGCTGCGCGGTTGAAAGAAGATAAATTCTTCGATAACTTGAAAGCAGATCGTTATGCAAGCTACCAAGAAGGTATTGGTAAAGATATCATCAGCGACAAGACAGATCTTAAATCATTGACTGAATATGCATTGTCTAACAAAGAAGTTAAAAATAAATCTGGACATATTGAATTAGTGAAAGCAAAACTGAACGAATACATTTACTAGGAGGCGAACCCTATGCGTTACGTACTCGGGTTAGATTTAGGGACGAGCTCATTGAAAGGTCTCTTAGTGAATCAGGCGGGAGAAGTGGTTTATACCACTTCTTCTGACTATCCACTGATTCACCCGCAATCAGGATACAGCGAACAAAACCCACATGAGTGGTACCGTGCAGCTGTTGAAGTGATGGCGAATATTGTTGAAACCGTTCCAGATGCAAAAGAAGGATTGGAAGCAATCAGCTTTTCAGGACAAATGCACAGTTTGGTTCTATTGGACGAAAACGATGCGGTCTTACGCAATGCGATTCTTTGGAATGATGTGCGAACAACAGCACAATGTGAAAAAATTAAAGAAACACTGGGCGAGGAACTTATTTCTATCACTCAGAACAAAGCGCTTGAAGGTTTCACCTTACCAAAGATTCTTTGGGTGAAAGAACATGAGCCAGCTATTTTTGAAAAAGCGCGTCAATTTTTATTGCCAAAGGATTACTTAGGTTTTCGTTTGACGGGTTCGAAGCAAATGGAATATTCCGATGCTGCTGGAACATTATTGCTAGACTTAAAAAATAAACAGTGGAGTGAAAGAGTTTTGGCGGCCTTTGATTTGCCAAAAACGATTTGCCCACCGCTTGTAGAGTCGAGCGATAAGATTGGAACGCTATCAGAAGAGTTGACGAAAGAGTTTGGTTTTACTCACACAATTAATGTCTACGCTGGTGGTGCGGATAACGCGTCTGCAGCATTAGGCGCAGGAATCATTTCACCTGATATTGGCATGGCAAGTATTGGTACTTCAGGCGTATTCTTAGCATACGAAGAAGCAGGCAAAGAGTACCAAGGTGACTTGCATTATTTCTACCATGTTTTGAGAGATTCATTCTATTCAATGGGCGTAACGTTGGCAGCTGGTCACAGCTTGTCATGGTTTAAGAATACATTTGCTCCGAATGAAGATTTTGACGCGTTGTTGAAAGATATCGGAACCATTCCGGCAGGGTCTGAGGGCTTATTGTTTATGCCATATATTTCTGGTGAGCGCACGCCATATACGGACAGTAAAATCCGTGGCAGCTTCCTAGGAATGGATCAAGGGCATACACGAGATCACTTTGCGCGTGCTGTCTTGGAAGGCATTACTTTTTCTTTGAAAGATTCTCAAAAATTGATGGAAGAACGTGCTGGCAAGAACTTCAGAAAAATTGTTTCTGTTGGTGGCGGAGCAAAGAATCCTGATTGGTTACAAATGCAGGCGGATATTTTTGATGCCACGATTGTAACTTTGACAACTGAACAAGGACCTGGAATGGGAGCTGTCATGCTTGCTGCAATGGGTCAAGGTTGGTTTGACAGTGTTGAAGAACTAGTAGCAACTTTTGTCAAAGAAGCAAAAACCTATGAGCCCGTTAAAGAACAGGTAGAAGCATACGAACATATTTACGCGATTTATCGCGATGGATATGGTGCAACAAAAGACATCAGTCACGCGTTACAAAAATAAAATAAATTTTAAAAAGTAAGAGAGAGCAAGAGGGTATCCTTACGCTCTCTCTTCTTTATAAAAATGAAGTGTATGCAAATAAGCATATGGAGAGAAAAAGATGAAAGACATGACAATTGGCAGTCCGTTTAAGCATGTAATCTATTTTACTATTCCTTTGTTGCTGGGTAACTTTGCTCAACAACTTTACACTTTGGCAGATACTGTTATTGTTGGTCGCACGCTGGGTACGAGTGCCTTAGGTTCAATTGGAGCCGTTGCCAGTTTAATTTTCTTCATTCAAGGATTTGTGATTGGAGTGGGTTCAGGGCTGTCCATCGTCTTAGCCCAAAGATTCGGTTCAAAGAATGAACAACGTATTCACGATAGTTATGTTACGAGTATGGGAATTGCCTTTGTCTTATCAGTTGTGATTAGTATTGTGAGCATTCTACTTTCTGATACGTTGTTGACGGCACTCAAAATTCCCCAAGCTTTATACAGCGACAGTAAAGCTTATTTTACGACTGCTATGTTCGGGCTCATTATTGTGATGGGATTTAATTTATTTAGTAATGTGATGCGGGCAATGGGCAGTACGAAAACATTACTCTGGTATAGTGTTTTGTCTTATGCACTAAATTTTCTACTCGATGTTATTTTAATTGTGGTCTTTTCGTTTGGTGTGGTCGGCGTGGCAATTGCGACAATGTTGTCTCAGTTAATCGTCAGTGTCCTAATATTTCGCCACTTATCCAAGCGCTATCCGGTCCTTAAGTTGAATAAAAATGATTGGAAATTGAAGGGAGATGAACTGCGTCTTCATCTCACAATCAGTGTACCAATCGGACTGCAAAACTCTATTATTTCAATCGGTAACATCGTCTTGCAGTTCAAGCTTAATGAATTGACGTTGGGGAATATAGAAGCCCATGCAATTGCAACACGTTTGGAAGGTATGGTCACTGCTCCCATGATGACGATTGGAGTCGCAACTGCCACCTTTGTTGCTCAAAACTATGGAGCGGGATTGACGGATCGTATTTGGCAGGGTATTCGTACCAGCCTCATCCTTTCGGTCACGTATGGTTTTTTTATGGGAGGCCTGGTCTATTTCAAAGGCAGTACGATTGTAGCATGGCTGGTGGGAGCGACAAACGAAGCGACTACGAACAGCATTGAAGCGTACTTTAAAATGACAGCGTTATTTTATGTGTTTCTGGCAGTTTTATTCGTATTACGTTATAGCTTACAAGGGATGGGCCGCACGATTGCGCCGACTATTTCCGGCTTGGTCGAAATGGGTATTCGTTCATTCGTTCCATTAATTTTTGTTGGGACATTCGGATTCCCGGCCATCGCTTACAGTCACCCACTTGCTTGGTTCAGTACGATGACTATTTTGCTAATATCAACATATTTATTTATGAAAAACGATCGAAATAAATGGTGGAAAAGAGCGTTATTACGCTAAAAATAGTGATATAAAGGGAGAGAGTGAAGAGTGAAACAATACCGTAATTTATTCGCCGAATGTGGCTATAGTCAAGAAAAAATTGATCAAAAAGTACAAGATACATGGAACAAATTGTTCATGGATGATGCTGCGGCTGAGAAAATCTATTATACAGATGACATGGGCGGTTACTTGTTGGATACGGGTAACGATGATGCACGAAGTGAAGGTATGTCTTACGGCATGATGATGGCTGTACAGATGGATGAGAAAGAAGTATTCGATAAAATCTGGGCATGGTCACATAAAAATATGTATCACCAAGATGGCTTCAATAAAGGCTACTTCGCATGGCATTGTCACACGGACGGCACCAAGATAGATGATGGTCCAGCTCCGGATGGCGAGGAATTCTTCGCTATGGCATTATTCTTTGCGGCAAATCGCTGGGGTAACGGAGAAGGCATTTATAATTATGCAGAGATGGCACGGACCATCCTTTCCGACTGTTTACACAAAGGTTATGAGCGTGAAGGGCATGCGATGTGGGACCGCGATAACTACTTAATTCGTTTTGTTCCGGGTGTTGACTTTACCGACCCATCTTATCACTTGCCACATTTCTACGAATTATTTGCTGAGTGGGCAAATGAAGAGGACCGCGCATTTTGGGCGGAAGCAGCCAAACGCAGCCGTACTTATTTAGTAACCGCTGCTCATCCTGAGACAGGCTTAACACCGGAATATTCTTATGATGATGGGACACCAAACCATATTCGTGGCTTCGGGGATTTCTACAGTGACTCTTACCGTACAGCGGCTAATATCGGTATGGATTATGAATGGTGCGGACGTGAAGAAACACCGGTTCAAATTGTCGAAAATATCCATAAGTTCTTCCATGGCGTTGATCCGGAAGAATATACACGCTATAAGATCGATGGAACGAAATTCGATGAAAAAGCACGTCACCCATTGGGGTTATTGGCAACAAACGCAGCAGCATCGCTTGCATATGACGATGGCACAAAAGGGAAATGGTTTATTGATTTACTTTGGAATACACCCATGCGTACGGATCGCAACCGTTACTACGATAACTGCCTGTACTTCTTTGCGATATTGGCATTGAGTGGCAACTATCGTATGTGGAAATAAGTTGAACAAATAATAATGAATAGTGGGAGTTGACGTTTTGAGTACATTTAAAAATCCAATTATTGAAGGCTTCTCGCCAGACCCATCCGTCTGTGCAGTAGGAGAAGATTTTTACTTAGTAACATCCAGTTTCGGTTATTTCCCGGGCGTACCGATTTACCACAGTAAAGATATGGTGAACTGGGAACAGATTGGGAACGTGCTGGACCGTGAGAGTCAATTAAACTTGGAAGATGCAGGTAGTTCGCGCGGTATTTTTGCGCCTACCATCCGTCACCATGATGGAACATTTTACATGATTACTACGAACGTGACTTACGGAGGAAACTTTGTAGTAACGGCAACAAACCCAGCAGGACCGTGGTCTGAACCGTACTATTTGGAAGGTGCAATTGGGATTGACCCAAGTTTGTTCTTTGACGAAGACGGTCGTTGCTACTATTCGGGCACACGTCCAAATCCAACCGGCGTTACGCATAACGGCGACTGGGAAATTTGGTTGCAAGAATTAGATTTGAATACGATGCAGCTGACCGGCGTGAGCACGAAGATTTGGAAAGGTGCCATGCGCAATGTTATTTGGCCGGAAGCACCTCATGTTTATAAGAAAGATGGCTACTACTATGTGATGATTGCGGAAGGTGGGACAGGTCCAAACCACAGTGTCACAATTGCGCGCAGTGAGAAAATCGACGGACCATACATCGGTTTTGCAAACAATCCAATCTTGACGCACCGTCATTTGGGATCTGCATTCCCCGTACAAAACGTTGGACATGGCGACTTGGTGGAAACACCAGATGGCCAATGGTTCATGGTTCTTCTTGCGAGTCGTAAGTTCGAGGGAAGCAGTAACTTGGGACGTGAAACATTCCTGGCAGAAGTTATTTGGGAAGATGGTTGGCCGGTTGTTAATCCAGGGATTGGTCGATTATTGGAAGAACAAGAAATCAATCTGCCATTGGTGCCGGTTGAAGAAAAAACCGACTATCAGCTAAATGAGATTCACCGGGAGTTCTTATTTATCCGTAATCCGGATATGACCCATTACGATACGACTGCACGTGAAGGTTGGATCCGTATGACACCAACTGTGGGAAGATTCAAAGATGAAAAAGGCTCACCAACGTATCTAGGTCTGCGTCAACCTTCTTTATGGTTTGAATATACTGCGGCATTGGATATACAATTAGCTGCAGGTGGCGAAGCGGGTATTGCCGTTATTCAAGGTGAAAACCATACGCTGAAATTAGCTGTTCATGTGAAAGATTCAGAAAAAGTGATTCAACTCATTACAACAATCGACGGTGTGGATGAAGTGCACGGAGAAACAAAAGTGACTGCATCTGAGTTGGAATTGAAGTTTGTTGGAGAAGGACAAAAGCTTAAAGGAATCGTTGTAGCTAGGGGCGAAGAAATCGTGGTCGCTGAAGACGTTGCAACACACTATCTAAGTACAGAGTTGGCTGGCGGATTTGTCGGCTGTACAGTTGGTATTTACACAAGTTCTGATGTAGAAGCGCCAGGATATGTGGATGCGAATTGGATTAAATTGACGAAATAAGCGGGAAGAGGTTGGGAATCGTCCCGACCTCTTCTTCTAATAAAGGAGAATATAACGATGGAAATGACACTCCGTTGGTTTGGAGAAGATTTTGATAGCGTCAGCCTTAAAAACATCCGGCAAATACCAGGCGTGACTGGAATCGTTTCAACATTATATGATACAAAACCAGGTGAAGTGTGGCCTTTAGAACGGATTCGTAATCTGAAAAAAACGATAGAAGCATCGGGATTACGGCTTGCTGGTATTGAGAGTGTTAATATTCATGATGCAATAAAGGCAGGACTCCCGGAGCGGGATAAATATATTGAAAATTATATTAAAACGTTGGAAAATTTAGGTGAAGCGGGCATTGATATGATTTGTTATAACTTCATGCCTGTATTCGACTGGACGCGTTCGGACTTAGCTAAAGTACTGCCGGACGGTTCAACAGTGTTATCTTACGACCAAGCATTAATTGATAAAATAAATCCAGATTCAATTGCGGATCAAATGAATAAAAAAGCGCAAGGTTTCGAGTTACCAGGATGGGAACCGGAACGAATGGCTCAAATAAAAGAACTGTTCGCT
Source organism: Jeotgalibaca porci (assembly GCF_011299095.1). Classification (NCBI taxonomy): domain Bacteria; kingdom Bacillati; phylum Bacillota; class Bacilli; order Lactobacillales; family Carnobacteriaceae; genus Jeotgalibaca; species Jeotgalibaca porci. Next base: position 1,825,714 of record NZ_CP049889.1, read on the forward strand.
ATTTATGAGACGGTTACTGAAGAGCAGTTATTTGATAATTTGGTTTATTTCTTAAATAAGATCATGCCAACGTGTGAGAAGTATGGAATCCGAATGGCTATACATCCGGATGACCCGGCTTGGCCAGTATTTGGCTTGCCGCGAATTATTAACTCTGAGGCAAATATAACCAAATTATTAGAAGCCGTGCCGAATCCATTGAACGGGATTACATTTTGTACGGGATCGTTGGGCTCTAATCCAGAGAACGACTTAATCAGTACGATTTATGCGGTTAAAGGCCGCATTCATTTTGCACATTTACGAAACATCAAATACCATGGCTATCAAAAATTCGATGAAGCCTCTCATTTATCTAGCGACGGCTCGTTAGATATGGTAGCGATTATTAAAGCACTACGGGACTCAGGCTTTGACAGCATTATTCGTCCGGATCATGGCCGTCAAATTTGGGATGAAATATCCATGCCAGGATACGGACTTTACGACCGAGCACTTGGTGTTGCTTATATGAATGGCATTTGGGAAACATTAGAGAAAGTGTCCAATTAGGAGGTCATAAAATGCTACTGAACCAACAAGAACTTGAGAATAAAGAACAATGGACAGAAGCCGGAATCCGCGTGCCAACATTTGATCGTGCGGCTGTAAAAAGACAAACAGAAACGGCTCCAACTTGGCTCCATTTGGGACCAGGAAATATTTTCCGTGCTTTCCCGGCAATGTTAATGCAAAAACTTTTAGACCTTAAGCAAGTGGATACCGGTATTGTTGTCGCAGAGGGCTACGATTATGAAATCGTTGATATTATGAAACAGCAGAATGATAACCTTTCACTGCTGGTGACTTTGAAAACAGATGGTAATATTGAGAAGAGTGTTGTCGGCAGTATCATGGAATCGTTAAAAATCGACCGTGAATCCAAAGAAGATTACCAACGCTTGGTAGCGATTTTCGAAAATAGAACGTTACAAATGGTTTCTTTTACTATTACGGAAAAAGGCTATTCACTAACAGATAGTCGCGGTAATTATGGGCAACAAATAGTGGAAGACTTCACGAATGGCCCGGAAGTCGCAGAAAGCTATATCGGCAAAGTTGCGGCACTTTTACACTGTCGTTTTCTGGCAGGACAGTTGCCCCTTGCATTTGTGAGCATGGATAACATGTCTCATAACGGAGACATTTTAAAGAGCGCAATCCATACCTTCGCAAGCAATTGGCAAGAGAATGGTCTGGTTACACCAGAGTTTGTCGCATATGTGAATGATCCCGAAAAAGTCTCATTCCCTTGGTCGATGATTGATAAGATTACACCAAGGCCAGATGAAACGGTAGCACAAATGTTACGTAAAGATGGCTTTGAGGAAGTCGACTATAAAATAACGCAAAAAAATACCTACACTGCGGCTTTTGTAAATGCAGAGGAAACGGAATATTTAGTAATTGAAGATGCTTTCCCGAATGGCAGACCACCGCTAGACAAAGTAGGGGTTATTTTTACCGATCGCCACACGGTTAATCAAGTGGAAACGATGAAAGTGACAACCTGTCTGAATCCGATTCATACAGCGCTGGCTATTTTCGGCTGTTTATTAGGCTATGAGCGTATTTCTGATGAAATGAAGAATCCCTTACTGAAGAAACTTGCGGAAAAGGTAGGCTATCAGGAGGGACTTCCCGTTGTTGTAGACCCTGGTATTATCAATCCAAAGGAATTTATCGATGAAGTTGTGGGCGTGAGATTGCCGAATCCGTTTATTCCGGATACACCGCAAAGAATTGCGACCGATACGTCACAAAAATTGGCGATTCGTTTTGGGAAAACGATTGAATCCTACCTAAACTCTGATACCTATGACGTAGCGAGCTTGGAAGCTATCCCATTCGTCTTAGCTGGTTGGCTACGTTATTTGCTGGGAGTAGACGATACCGGTAAGGTATTTGAGAAGAGTTCAGACCCCCGTATGACAGAAGTATCTGCATTTGTTAAAGATATCAAAATAGGTGATACGACAATCGATCGTCTTAATCTTGGGGCGTTGTTGAAAGACAAAACGATTTTCGGCGTAGATTTAGTAGCAGTAAATATGGCGGATAAGGTACTGGATTTATTTGAAGAAATGATTGCATCAGAAGGTGCTGTAGAGAAGACGTTGCGTAAAATTGTTGAATAAGTTTTGAAAAATAAGCCCAGAATCACTGTGAAGAATGTCAGTGATTCTGAGCTTAGCTCGATTAAAGGACTGGTGTTAATTTTTCTAACGGTTCTTCGGAAAAATGAAGATGAGGAATATTAAAAAAGTTTTGTAAATTAAGAACCGCTGCACCAAGTAAGGATGCTGTTGCTCCGATTTCTGAAGTCAGAATCGGAACTTCTTTCGAAAATTTACTGCGGATGCAGTTATTAATCAAGGTTAGTAGAAAAGGTAATTTACGTGTGAGTGGACTATTGATATAGACTACGCCGGGAGCAAAGCCAGAAATAATATTACGGATACCGATGCTGATTTCGTGGGCGGCCTTTTCGATGAACGTTATGACATCTTTGTCTCCTGCATCATAGTCCTCCGCTAAATCATACAGTGTACGCGTGTCATCTGCTTTTAAAAGGCGATATTGCTGCAGAATTGCTTTTTCGGAACAGTACTGTTCTAAACACCCTTTATTCCCGCACGGGCACGCAACACCATGAGGATAGAGAATCATATGGCCGACTTCTCCACTGTGCCCGTTTCGGCCATGGTAAAGCTCGCCGTTAATAATGATGCCTGCTCCAATTCCGCTGTGGATACTGACGCTGACCAGGTTCAGTTTATTAGTAGAAAAAGATGTTTCGGCCAAGGCTGTCAAATTCGCTTCGTTCTCAACATAAACAGGCATATCCAAGGCTTGCTGCAATTCGAAGGCTAAATCAATTTGATCCAAATCATAGTAAGGAGTAAAAATAATATCTTCTTGGTCGACAATTCCATGGATAGCAAGGGTAACACCGATTAAACGGAATTTACAATCTAAATAATATGTTTCATAAGAGCGAATGGTTTGTTTAATCTTTTCAATCACGTTATCTTTGCGGACATAAAAGTTCTTCTCTTTGAATTCTGCAATTATTTCACCATTCAAGTTCGTCAGCATCGACGAAATATAGTCGTATCCCAGATCAATACTTAACGAAAAGCCAGCATTTTTATTGAGTGACAGTTGGATAGGGCGTCGGCCACCTACGGACGTACTATCACCAGTACCAATCTCTATTACCAGTGATTCATCAATTAAATCTTTAACAATTGCTGAGGTGGATGCTTTATTTAAGCCAGTAAGCTGTGAAATATGAGCGCGCGAAATGCTGGCATTATGGATAATGGTTGATAAGACCAACGTTTCATTTTGCTCTCTAATTTTGTAACGGTCAATTATCATAGTGTGTCCTCCTCTTGGCTGATATAAAAGTCATATACATGTAATCTGTCCAATAAATCTTATTATACTTTAGTTTGTACAGTTGACAAGTGAAAGCGATTACTTTATTATATAATCAATTAGTTAGTTATACAAACTAACGGCGTTGCTGTTACATTACCACAATATTGTTAGTTTGAACAGAGAAAATACAGGAGGAACGCTATTTTAAATAAACAAACACGGATTGACGATCACAGTTGCTAGTATTTACGTGTAAACGTATTCACAAAAATAACTACTGGGAGAACGAAAAGATGACAGACCACTTAATTATTCCACGTTTAAAAGAAGTTTTTCACGATTCTTTTCGAATCGGTGCTGCCGTAAATGATTTTACACTTGAAACGAGAGAAGAAGTCTTAGCTAAGCATTTTAATAGTTTAACGGCAGAAAACAGCATGAAATTTGTAAGCATTCAGGAAGAAGAGGGCGTTTTCGACTTTTCAGAAGGAAACCGTATTGTGGCTTTTGCAAAAGCGAATGACATGGTTGTACGCGGACATACCCTTGTGTGGCATAATCAGACACCAGAATGGGTCTTTTACACCGATAAAGATAAAACCACATTGGCATCTAAAGAGCTCCTGTTAGAACGTATGACGACTCACATTCAAACGGTGATGAAGCATTACGAAGACTCAATCCTTTGTTGGGATGTTGTAAATGAAGCGATTGAGGATAAAGAAGGCATGCGTCTACGCGAATCCTTATGGTATAAGATTATGGGTGAGGACTTTATAGACCAAGCGTTCCGAATTGCACATGCTGCAAATCCCAAGGCACAATTGTTCTACAATGATTACAACGAATCAACACCTGAGAAAGTTGAAAAGATTTATACAACAGTCAAAGGAATGTTAGAACGAGGGGTTCCAGTACATGGGATTGGGTTACAATGCCACTGGAACTTAAATAACCCTTCACTGACGGATATTGAGCAAGCGATTGAAAAATATGCGTCACTTGGCGTGCGCCTCCATATAACAGAAATGGATGTATCCGTATTTGATTTTGAAGACAGAAGAACAGATTTATTGCGTCCGACCGAAGAGCAGTTGGAACTGCAAGCCAAGCGTTACGAGGCATTCTTCAAAATATTCAGAGCACACAGTGATGTAATTGATTCAGTCACATTTTGGGGAGTGGATGATGCATATACGTGGCTAGACGGCTTTCCTGTTCCAGACAGAAAAAATTGGCCGTTCTTATTAGATGAAAAGAGTGAACCAAAGCCAGCATTCTGGCGTGTTGTTAACACATTAGAGGAGAAATAAGCCTTATGGAAAAACAAACAATGTTTAAATTACCTCCGATTATCAGCGATGGTATGGTCGTCCAACAGAATAAACCGATTTGTTTTTGGGGGTTCGATGTACCAAATCAACACATGTATATCAGCTTAGAAAATGAAACAGTGGAAACGACAGCCGGAGCAGATGGCAGTTGGAAAGTCTATTTCAGCGAAAGAACTGCGGGCGGTCCTTATACTGCAAATATTCGCGGTAGTGAGGAACGCTCACTATCCGACATTTACATTGGTGAAGTCTGGCTAGCAGGGGGCCAGTCCAATATGGAAATGCTATTGGACCGTGCGCACGATCTCTACGAAACTGAAATTGAAACAATGCAACTGCCGTTGGTGAGAGAATTCCGAGTGCCTATCGAATTCGATTTTTCTGGTCCCCAAGAACTGTCCAAACTAAGTGGAAAGTGGCGAACAGCAACACCGGATAACACCTTGGAAATGAGTGCGTTGGGAACATTCTTTGCGGAGAATCTTCATCGTAAATTGAATGTACCAGTAGGTATCTTAATGACTGCGGTTGGCGGAACCCCGATCGAGGCGTGGATGACTGCCGATGATTTAACTGATTATCCAGAGGCGACAGATAAGCTTGAAAAGCTTCAGACAGCTGGCTGGATTGAAGATGTAACGAAGCGAGATGAAAAACGTGTTCAGAAATGGTATGAAAAAGTTGAGAAATTAGAAAAAACACAAGATCCTTATGATCATTGGACGGAACCAGCATTTGACGATAGCGGTTGGGAAAAGATAACGGTTCCCGGTATGTTAAAAGGAACCAGTGTTGGTTCTGAGGCCGGTGCGATTTGGTTTAGACAAAATTTCCAAGTTGAAGACCTGAATCTGTTTGAGCAGAAAGCACGCTTAAATCTCGGTGCACTAATAGATTATGACGAAGTTTGGTTAAATGGTGTTCCAATCGGAAAAACAGAATACCGTTATCCACCACGGAAATATCCAGTTCCCAAAGGTGTCATCCAATTAGGCGAAAATGTACTGGCTGTCAGACTTCTAATCAATGGCGATAATGGCGGCTTTGTCGGTGGGCCTGGAAAAGAGTATTTGCTAGAAGGCGATGGAGAACCCATTAATTTAGCGGGTGTCTGGAAGGCTAAACGTGTTGCAAAGGTGGATGCGTTAGCACAGATTACTTTTATTCAATACGGACCTACTGGCGTCCACAACAGTATGCTCTATCCGTTGAAAGACTACCCAATAGCCGGTTTTCTCTTCTACCAAGGAGAATCAAATACGGGTGCTCCTGAAGTATACGCTGATTTGATGAAGCGGATGGTGGGGCGTTGGCGTCTGCATTGGAATGACCATACGTTGCCATTTCTATATGTCCAACTGACGAACTACTCTGATCCATTGGCACAGGAAGACGATAGAATGTGGGGAGCGTTACGTCTTCAACAAGCAGAAGTCGAAAGAACGGTTCCGAGAACAAATATGACCGTTTCGATTGATATTGGTGAGGCAAACGATTTACATCCGCATAATAAAAAAACGCTAGCGAATCGTATGGCGGCGGATGCTCTACATGAGACTTATAGACAAGAAGAAAAAATAACGAAACCACACTTACAAGATGTGGTACAGAAGCACGATAATGTGGTGCTAACTTTCGATACCGAAATTCAGCAAATGAATGCGAATACGTATATGGAAGTTTTAACGGCGGATGGTGACTGGCAGGAAGTCTCTGTAAAGACCGATAAGACGACGGTCCTGCTCTCACTACCAAACACCACCTCTATCAGAGGCGTCCGTTATGCGTATCTAAATAATCCGGAAAATCCGGCGTTATTTAGTAAAGACGGCTATCCAGTCGGTCCGTTTCTGTGGGAAAAATAATAATAAAAAACAAGAGTGAAGGAGATTGATTTATCCATGACTAAAATGATACAAAACCCAGTTCTTAAAGGTTTCAATCCAGATCCAAGTATTTGTAGAGTAGGTGAGGACTACTATATCGCAACCTCTACATTTGAGTGGTTCCCAGGCGTACAAATTCACCATTCGAAAGATATGGTGAACTGGCAACTAGTCAGCCATCCGGTCAACCGTGTAAGCCAACTAAATATGCTTGGAAATCCGGATTCAGGTGGGGTTTGGGCACCGGCATTGACGTATGCAGACGGGCAATTCTGGTTGATTTACTCTGACGTAAAAGTTGTGGAAGGAAATACATTCAAAGATGGGGCAAACTACTTGGTAACGAGTGAGACGATTGATGGCGAGTGGAGCGAACCTATTTATCTAAATAACTCTGGTTTTGACCCATCGTTATTCCACGATGAAGACGGCCGTAAATGGTTAGTTAACATGATGTGGGACCACCGTTCAAATAAACACAGTTTCTACGGAATTGTTCTGCAAGAGTACAGCGTTGAAGAGCAAAAATTAGTGGGTGAAAGTAAAGTTATTTACAAAGGGACAGAACTTGGTTTGACTGAAGCCCCTCACTTGTATAAGATGAATGGTTACTACTACTTGTTAGTTGCAGAAGGTGGAACGAAATTTGAGCACGCATCATCTGTCTCACGCTCAAAAAATATTGATGGACCCTATGAGTTACATCCACATGATCCCTTAATTTCTTCATGGGCACATCCACTATTGCCCCTACAAAAGGCAGGTCATGGTTCCTTCGTTGAAACGCAAAATGGCGAATGGTACTTCGCGCATTTAACAGGTCGTCCACTGAAACTTGATGGCGTCAAGATGTTGGAAAGCCGCGGATATTGTCCATTAGGAAGAGAAACGGCAATTCAAAAAGTTTACTGGGAAAATGACTGGCCATACATTGTGGGCGGAAACAAACCGAGTGTAGAGGTAGAAGCACCTGATTTGCCGGAGCATACCTTTGAAATGAATTACCCGGTGAAAGATGAGTTTGATTCAGAAGAATTGAACATTCACTTTAATACATTGCGTATTCCGTTTAACGAAGAAATTGGTAGTTTGACAGAGCGTCCGGGGCACTTACGTCTATATGGACGTGAATCTTTGCATTCACTCTTTACACAGTCATTGGTTGCCAGAAGATGGCAATCATTTGAGTTTGTTGCAGAAACAAAAGTGGCGTTTGAACCGGAAAGTTTCCAACAAATGGCTGGTTTAATCTGCTACTATAATACACGTAATTGGACAACAGCGAACGTAACCTGGAACGAAGAAAAAGGCCGCGTGATTGATTTGATGGCGTGTGAGCGTTTCGAAACAACACATCCAATCCAAGGAAATGAAATTCCAGTTCCTGAAGATGTGGAATCTGTTTACTTCCGTGTCGAAGTGGATGCAAAACACTACTACTTCTCCTATTCATTTGATGGTGAGAACTATGAGCGTATCGATGTTGCTTTTGACAGCTACAAGCTTTCAGATGACTATATCGAACAAGCAGGATTCTTTACAGGCGCGTTCGTTGGAATGCACTGTATCGATATTTCTGGTAGAAGATTACCAGCAGACTTCGACTACTTCCGTTACGAAGAAAAATAATATCAAAAGCACCCTGATTTTTCGGGGTGTTTTATCTTTTTGGGGCGGCGCTTTGTACGATTCGGGCTTTTCAAGCAAAAAGCAAGTTAAGAAAGTCCGAATAAATGACAATACGGACTTTATAATGAATTTTCAACCATCAAAAATCCGAATAAACTAATCCAAACAAAAAACGACCCCGCAAGGTCGTTTTCTTGTTTGTATTACCAAATCTTGAAGCGGTTTGTTCCACCTTTCAATTGTTCAAAAGGTCCGATATCTGCTTTTTCGAGGCGTTTATTGCCATTCAAATCGGTATCGAAAATTAAATCACTGCCGTCTGGTGCATCGAATGGTGCAGCCACGATTCGCGCTGTACCGAGTGTTTTCGTTTCAATAATATCACCTTTCGCAATGTAGTCTTCCGGCAACTCAAAGGAAAGGTACAAACGACCATCTTCTTCCTCCAAAGTAACATTTGGATTGAAATCTTTCCATGTATGACTCGTAGCTTCGTGCTTGGCAGCGGTAGCACCGTTGAAGTAAGCATTGTTATCTAAGTAGATTGCTTGTTGACCTTCCCATAGTCCAGTCCGGTCTTTACTCATGACTTCCAAGTATTCTTCAAACGTTGTTGTAAAATCATCGTAACCAGCCGTTCCAACTGTCCGTTTTGAATTTGTCTGCATAAACATATTATTCATAAAGCGATCGTCTCCACTGTGGACAAAGGAGAAGCCTGCCACATCCGTGCTATGCGGGAAGTGATAAGGTGTGGAACGATTCAGGACGTTTTGAATTTCAAAAGGCCCACAGAACAAGTTGTGGAGATAAGCACCACCTTGAGCAAAGTTGTCCAACTCAACAGGAGAAGCAAAGATATTATGATCAACGACATAAGGACCATGGCTTACTTCAATAAATAAGTCGCGATTATTACGATAAAAGACGTTGCCATGTACACGTGTCCCTTGTGTTTGCCAATCCAGCCAAATTCCCAATGAACAATCATGAATACGATTATTTTTAATTACAACATCAATCGGTGCATGCAGTTTAATTCCGCCAATTTCATGACCGTAGAATTCACGTTTGCTAGCGATGTTGTAAATGTGGTTGTTCTCAATCGTACTGAACACACAACCCAAGTGGCCGACGATCCCATTTTGCCCGCAATCATAAATCGTATTATTCTTAATAACATGTGAACCAACCGTTTCTTTCTTCCAACCAATGCGGTGAGCGAGGAAAACAGCTTCTAATTGGTATTGGTGACCGGTCTTATCAGCACGGAAACTGTGGTGATTATGTCCAGTAGAGCCTTCCTTACCAATACTGATGGCACTACATTTGGCATCATGCAAAATATTGTCTTCGATAATCCAGCCTTTACTCCAATTGGGACCAACCATTCCAATTTGATCGGAAGTGGGTGGGGTCCACGGACTTGCAGCCTGACAAATTTCAAAGCCACGAACAGTAATATAATCAATTCCAACTTTTAAAGGTGAAAAACATGCTTTACGGACGTTGATTTCAACACTTTCCTTGTTTGGATCAGCCTCGTAAAATGTTGCAAAAATGGTTGTAGTTTCCGCTGACACTTCTGCATACCACATATATTTTGTTTGCTCAGGATTGACATAGGTATAGGTTTCTTGGGTCCAATAGTCAGGCCGCTCCGTACGTACCTCGGCATTTTCCAGTTCCTCGTACGTCTCTGCTTCAAAGAAAGACATACCGTTTAAATAGACGTCACCTAGATGACGGCGCGGATCTTCTTTTTGGAGCCAGTCGCCAAAAACTTCTTCTTTGTAAGGGTTGAAGTCTCCAAAAAAGGAATGGGGAAGGGTAACTTTCCAGATACCATCCTGGATGTGTTCCCAAGACTTGATTTCTTCCGAACCTTTAATTGTAACTTTATCGCCCGGGAAAGCTTGATAGGTAATACGACGGTGATGATTCAGACCAGCGTTAACAGGGGAAACCCACTCCCGATAAACACCCTCATGGACAAATATTGTGTCCCCGGCAACAGCGACCTGAGCGGCTTGGTTAATAGTCAAGAAAGGATTCTCGGTTGATCCATTTCCAGTTTTAGTTCCACTTTTCGCAACATGATAAATTGTATTCAATTTTGTCACTCCTCTATTTTTATTTTATTATGTCATGAAAGCGCTTCTCAATCTAGGCGATAAATAGTATACTGATAGACAAAATTAGTCATTTTTGGAGGTGCTTATGTTTTTCTTTGAGGACTATGCAATCGAGAATCATAATTTCTTCTCATTGATAGAACTTGTGGATCAAAATTTTCCGGTTCATTTTCATCGCGCAGCCGAACTAATCTGGGTAGAGAAAGGGACAATCTCAGTCTCCATTGAGCAGGAAAATTGGCAACTGAAGAAAGGGGAGTGTATTTTTGTATTTCCAAATCAAATGCACGAAATCATTTTTATCGAACAAGCACGTTTACAAATCCTAGTATTCTCACCAGAACTAATTGGTAGTTTTTTTACCAAATACAAAGGCTATGTGCCGGAAAATCCGATTTTAAGACTAGAAAAACCATTTCCCGTCTCCAAAATAGATTCTTATTACTATCAAAAATCATTTTTGTATGGTGTATGTGACCAATTAGTCACAAATAGCTCGTTAATAAAAGTCGAATATTCGGCGCAAACGAAAGCAGTTCAATCGTTAATTGCCTATGTGGATGAACACTATATGGAAGCAATTACTTTAAAAATAGCAGCGGCAAATATTAAATACGATTACTTTTACTTATCGAAATTATTCAAGAAGGTCACCACTTATCGCTTCAATGACTATTTAAATCAATACCGCATCTCCCAGGCCTGTTATCAATTACGCGGGACCCAGAAGAGCATTTCAGAAATTGCTATGGACTGCGGCTATCAGAACATGCGAACTTTCAATCGGAATTTCCAGAATATCATTGCATGTACCCCCTTACAGTTCCGGAATAAAGGTTAATATTCGTGGTAGAATGATAAAAAAAAGCATTTTACTGTTGACAGCGCATTCATTTTAGCTTAAACTTTAGATAAGTTAGTTTAGCTTATAAACAAACCTATGGATTGCTTTTCAGGGAGGCACCCAATTTTTTTGAGCTATGTTGTAAACGCTTCCCGATTCTGTTCCAAATAATTTATCTACAGGAAGGAGATGAAGGCTTAGGGTAAGCGGTATTTGGTTATAGGAGTAAAAGACTTTTAAATTTAGGTACGTGCATAAGTTATATTCGTATTGCTTTCCAAATAAATTTTTCGGAGGAAGTCAAATGAAAAAAATTGTTAAATGGTCTTTAGCAGCTTTTTCCTGTGCTGCATTATTAGCAGGTTGTAGTAGCGAAAGCGGAACTACTGGTGAAAATGGATCAACAAGTGGCGGAGATACAACAGCAACCAATGATGACATTAGAGTTTATAGTGCCTTCATGGGGGTTGCAGGTAAAGAACTACCGGAAGACAACCGTATTAACGTCGCATTAGCGGAACTAATTGGAGCAAGAGCAGAAGTTACATGGTTAACAGGTCAAACAGCAAAAGAGAGAATTGGCGTTATGATTGCTGGTGGCGAGTATCCAGACTTAGTAGATGCTTCTGATGGTTACTCACAAATGGTTGATGCTGGAGCTTTCGTTCCGCTTGAGGACTATATTGATGACTATCCAAACTTAAAAGCACTCTATACAGACCTTGAGTGGGAAAAAATAAAAGCAGCCAATGATGGTCACATCTACACAATTCCAACATTTAGTTCCGTTCGTGGAGAAAACACAGAAACAAACTACGGACAAGAAGCTTTCTGGATTCAAAAGAGAGTTCTACAGTGGGCAGATTACCCAGAAATCAAGACAGTTGATGAGTATTTCGAGTTAATCAATGCGTTCTTGGCAGAACATCCAGAAACAGATGGACAACCAACAATCGGATTTGAGGTTCTATCTGATGACTGGCGTTACTTTGCTCTAGAAAATCCACCTGCATTCCTTGCTGGTTATCCGAACGATGGAGCTGCAATCGTAGATCCGGAAACACTGGAAGCAAAAGTTTACGACACTATTCCGGAAGCAAAAGAATACTTCAAAAAACTCACAGATGAATATGCGAATGGCGTCATCGACCCTGAGACATTCACAGCTAAATATGACCAATATATCGCGAAGATTTCTTCCGGGCGTGTATTGGGTATGATTGACCAATACTGGCAATTTGAACAAGCTGTCAACTCTCTAAGATCACAAGGAAAAGACGAATTGACTTACATTCCATTCGGTCTCGTACTTGATCCATCTGTACAACCACAATATAGAGAAGCACCAGCATTGAATACAAACGGTGGTCTAGGTATCACTGTAAGTAACGATGACATAGAAGGAACATTAGCATTCTTGGATGGCGTAGTAAGTGAGGAAGCAATGATTCTTCGTGGTTGGGGTGAAGAAGGCATCGACTACGAAATTGATGAGAATGGTAAATTCTATCGTACAGAAGAGCAACGTGCGAACTGGCGTAATACTGACTGGGTAGATAACAATGGATTAGACTATGGTTACATCACATCATATAGAGGAATGTTGCCAGATGGAATTAACGCGGTATTGCCACATGAGCAAGTTGAAGAATTCCAAGCTAACCTTGTTGATATCGACTTAGAAGTTCTTGAAGCTTATGGCCACGAGAAATGGGCAGACTTCATGGAAGTTCAAGATCCGGTATATCCTTGGTTCCCAATCTATACTGAACGTGGTACTTGGACAGCAGACGAACCAGCTGGAATTGCTAACCAAAAGATGACAGAAGTTAAAATGAAATGGTTGCCACAAATTATCATGGGTGGACCAGATAAGTTCGAAGATAACTGGGCTGCTTACATGGCGGAATACGAAGATCAAGTTGATGTAGAAGCATTCGAAGGTGCATTGACTGAAGAAGTAAAACGTCGTGTTGAATCTGAAAAAGAAATTTTAGAAAAATTAGGCGAAGAATAGAAATATGATTTATTAAATTTTGTGAAGGGGGACCGTCCTCTTCACAAAATTTATATAGATTTCGATTTTGGTAAAGGAAGGTGGAGAAATTGTATATGGATGCAGCAAAAGATGTCGTGGTGAAGAAGGAAAAGAAAAAGAAAACATTGGCGACAAGAATATGGCAACAAAAGGAACTCATTCTTATTGCCTTACCATTTGTTATTTATATTCTTGTATTCAATTATGCCCCATTAGTGGGATGGACAATGGCGTTTCAAAAGTACAAACCAGCTTTAGGTATGTTCGAACAAGAATGGGTCGGACTAGCAAATTTTAAGCAGCTATTTTCGGATTCATCATTTATTCGAGTCATTCGCAATACTATTTCAATGAGTATCATCAATCTATCACTAAGCTTCTTCTTCTCAATCACATTTGCTGTTATGCTAAATGAATTGAAAAACAAATCAATCAAGAAAGTCATCCAAACAGTTTCTTACTTACCTCACTTTTTATCTTGGATAATTGTAACTGGTATCGTTTTGGATGTATTATCTACTGAAACGGGCGTTATTAATCAACTATTAATGACATTTAATTTTATCGATCAACCGATTAACTTCCTGGCGGATCCCAAGTATTTCTGGTGGATTGTTGGTTTCTCCAACGTTTGGAAGAGTACGGGTTGGGGAAGTATCATTTATCTATCAGCAATGTCATCAATTAATGATGAACTTTATGAAGCAGCTGAAATGGATGGCGCAAGTCGTCTGAGAAAAATTTGGCATATCACATTACCAGGTATTAAACCAACAATCTTCATTCTGTTGTTAATCAATATCGGGAACATTATGAATGCCGGATTTGAAGTTCAGTACCTATTAGGTAATGGTCTGGTACAAGAAGTTTCACAAACAATTGATATTTACGTATTGAGATATGGAATCAGCTTGGGTAACTACTCGCTCGCAACAGCAGCTGGTATTTTCAATAGTGTTATTTCCGTAATCTTAATCACAATCGCTAATAAGTTTTCAAAAGCAGCAGGGGAAGAAAGTCTGTTCTAGGAGGGATATCAATGCAAAAATCAGTGCAAAAGAGAGTATTTATTTCAGATATAGTGTTTGATGTAGTTAAGTGGATTTTCTTGATTTTCTTCTTCTTAGCGACTCTTTATCCAATTTTGAATACGTTGGCAGTTTCGTTTAACGAAGGACTCGATGCAATCAGGGGCGGGATTACTATTTTCCCGCGGCAATTCACACTCGATAACTACCGCTCTGTGCTATCAAAAAAATCTTTGATGACAGGAGCATATAACACGGTTTTAAGAACTGTAATTGGTACCGTATCACAATTGTTCCTAACATCTTTACTAGCATTTGTGTTAAGTAGAAAAGAATTCATTTTCCGGACACCGATTACCTTACTATTCATTTTCACAATGTATTTTAACGCAGGTTTGATTCCAAACTACCTATGGTTGAATCGCTTAGGCTTCACAAACACATTCTGGGTATACATTATTCCAGGGATGATCAGTGCCTTTAACTTGTTAGTTATTCGGACGTATATCCGCGGTATTCCTGAAAGTTTGGTCGAATCGGCTCAAATTGATGGCGCCGGGTATTTCACAATATTCATGAAAGTTATTATCCCGCTATGTAAACCTGTTTTGGCAACGGTAGCCTTGTTTATCGCTGTTGGACAATGGAACTCATGGTTTGACACAATGATCTATAATGGTTTTAGCGAACGCTACACAACCTTGCAATATGAATTGATGAAGCTTCTTTCATCCGTAACGAGTCAAGGGGCAAATGCGAACGACATGAAGAATGCCGGAGCATCAATGGTAACTCCAATGTCCATTCGTGCAGCAACAACAATTATTACAGCTTTACCTATTGTGTGTCTGTATCCATTTTTACAACGTTACTTTATTAGTGGTTTAACAATTGGTGGGGTAAAAGAATAAGAGGGATAAATATGTTTAAATCAAAAGCTGGAACGGAATTTTTAGAGAAAATGAGCTGGGTCGCAGATATGTTAATGTTCAGTATCTTGTGGTTTGTGTTCTCAATACCCATTGTCACAATTGGTGCAGCAACAAGTGCGACGTATCGTGCAGTCCAAGTGAGAATGAAAGAAGGGAACGGCATCGTATGGAGTGTCTTTTGGAAAACATTCAAAAACTCTCTCCCGCAGGCGACTGTTTCATGGTTAATATATTTTATGATCACACTGGTATTTGGATTAAATCAAATGCTGTTAGTCAATGATTTAGCAGGGTCTTGGTTAAACCATTTTTCACAAATATTCTTATTAGTTGTTATCATTTTGATTACGCCTATATTAGTGATGGTATTGGCATATATCTCACGATTTGAAGATAACCTTAAGACTGTTTGGAAAAATGCTTTTGTCCTATCAATCGCTCACTTTAAAGTGACACTGTATGTTTTGTTTGTGACCGTAATCTCGGTTTCAGCAGTGTATCTTATCCCGGCTTTGGTTATAATCGTACCTGCCTATTCATTATCCAAAATTTGTCCGCGTTTAGAAACGCTATTTAATAATTATACAGATGAAGATTTACTAGAGCATTTAAATAGTAAACTCACTCTTTAGATTTTTGTGAAGGAGTCAAAAACACACGTTTTATGTGCTTTTGGCTCCTTCAAAATTTAAATCAAAGTTCACAGGAGGATTCTATGAAAGCTAAATTAAGAGTACAACGTCATCAAAAAATCAGTGAAATTGATGAGCGTTTATACGGATCATTTATAGAGCATCTAGGAAGAGCTGTCTACAATGGTATTTACGAGCCAACGCATGAAACTGCAGACGCAGAAGGATTCCGAAACGACGTTAAACAATTGGTTAAAGAATTGAATGTACCGCTTGTTCGTTATCCGGGTGGTAACTTTGTTTCAGGTTACAAGTGGGAAGACAGTGTCGGACCAAAAGAAAACCGTCCGCGTAAAGTGGATTTAGCGTGGCGGACCATTGAAACGAATCAAGTAGGTGTTCATGAGTTTGCGAAGTGGGCTAAAGAAGTTGATACGGAAGTAAACATGGCTGTAAACTTGGGTACAAGAGGAATCCAGGAAGCAATGGAACTTTTAGAATATTGTAACTTTGAAGGCGGTACTTATTGGAGTGACCTCAGAAAAGAGCATGGTACTGAAAAGCCATTTGGATTTAAGACATGGTGCTTGGGTAATGAAATGGATGGACCATGGCAAATTGGTCACAAGACAGCTGAAGAGTACGGCCGTTTAGCTGCTGAAACAGCAAAAGCAATGAAACTCGTTGATGATAGTATTGAGTTAGTTGTCTGCGGAAGCTCATCCAGCAAGATGCCGACGTTCGGAGACTGGGAACGTGTCGTTTTAGAGCATACATATGAATATGTAGACTACTTATCTCTCCACTGCTATTACGGAAACCCTGAGAATGACTTAGGAAATTATTTAGCGCAATCATTAGATATGGACCAATTCATTAAGACAGTTGTTTCTATCTGTGACTACGTGAAAGTTAAAAAAGGGAGCGACAAGCAGATTAACTTGTCATTTGATGAGTGGAACGTATGGTATCACTCGAATGAGCAAGATGCTGCCATGGAGCCATGGCAAATCGCTCCGCCATTATTGGAAGACATCTACAACTTTGAAGATGCTTTATTAATCGGTTGTTTGTTGATAACGTTGCTTAAGAACTCTGATCGTGTGAAAATCGCGTGTCTCGCCCAATTAGTTAACGTAATCGCACCAATCATGACTGAAAATGATGGAGAAACTTGGAAACAAACAATTTTCTATCCATTCATGCATGTTTCGAACCACGGACGCGGTGTTGTTCTAACGCCATCTGTTGAATCAGACTCATATAGTGTGGAAGGGTTCAAGCATGTTCCTTACTTAGAAACTATTGCGACTTACAACGAAGAAAACAACGAATTAGTTATCTTCGCTGTGAACCGTTCACAAGAAGAAACACTTGAATTTGTATTTGAGCAAGAAGGCTTCGAATTTGAATCGATTATTGAAGAAACAGCAATGGAAGGCTTCGATGTAAAAGCAACAAATGCAGCGGGTGCAGAAGTTGTTAAACCATCAATTGTCCAAAAAGCAACGATCGCTGACAATCAACTAACGACATCACTTTCTCCCTTATCCTGGAATGTGATTCGTATTAAGGTGAAATAAAACGTAAACCCTCTCGAACAGTAAGTTTGAGAGGGTTTATTATGTCTATATTAGGAGTGTTCAACACTTCAGTTAATAAAAATCTATAGGACACAAAGAGAGGGCGGGTACACTCCCAGCCCTCTCGCTTATGAATAATAAGTTTTGACTACGATATCTTGCTCATGATTCCCAAAGTATTTACCAAATAGAGTAACGCCACCGACGTTTTGAGCGTCTTCCTTAACCTCTATTTTGAGATTCCAAATATCTAAGCGATCGTTGATGTCCAATAAAGTAACATCAGATATAGGATCGCCATCCATATATGTTCCGTGATTCGTGATTCGAATTGTTTTCAATAGCCCATACTGATTCAAATTGTCTGGCCAGTACTCGGGATTCAAACGGCCGCGAGTATCAGAAAAATCACCTGGACTAGTCCAGGTTCCAAGCTCGACATCATTTAAAGTAAAGGTTATGTCAGATGGCCAAACATCATTTGAGAACGGGAACTCGGAACTAATCTCCATACTAATGTCTATTTGCTGCAAAATATTTTCGGGTTTAATAAAATTCGGTGTCTTGTATTCCACATAGCCGGATGTAAACCATAAAATACTAGCATTCATTCTACGGGAATCCATAAAGTATTTGGCCTCATCAACATTACCGATAAAATCTTTGTTGTCGGCCAAACCACATGATGGTTCAATATGATAGTCTGTATAGTGACCAATCGGAATCGAAACTTCATACAATTCATAGGAAGGATAGATTTGAACAGGGAATACCACATCGATGTGATCAACTTTCAGTATTGAAACTTTTTGAGTACCAGATTTACCTGGAATGCGTTCGGTTTTAATAATTTTTGCATCTTCCAATTTATTAATATGCTTCGAGACAATTGCACTGCTTAATTGGAGTTCTTCAGCTAGTTCTTTAATATTCATAATGCGTTTGGATAATAATTGGATAATCTTAAGACGGACCTCGCTTGCAAGAGCTTCGTACACAATGAGGGAGTTCTCAGTAATATCAAGTTGCATTCTTTCACCTACTCTCAAAATTAATATATAAGGTTAATATATATGTTTACGTTATAAAAGTCAATAAAAATTAAACAGGTACAATAAAGATATAAAAAACGGCAATTAAATTAGTTATGGTTAACGTTTTAGTTAATAATAAAATTAAAAAAACAGTATAAATAACAAAAACATTATTGACAACGCTTTCAATTAAATATATACTTTACTCAAAAGTTAAGGCATTTTGACCTGTGCACAGTTGATTTGCTTCTAACCGTTATTAGAATTTAGTTTTAAAAAAGAAAAGGTATGACTCAACTCCGAAGCGAATAAAACGATGTGTTAGATTAACGTAACAATATTATTTACTGACAGCAATACAGATAGATACTATTTTAACTCTTTTCTTGGAATACCATTCACGTAGAAAAAAACTAACTAATGGAGGGGTTCAATTTGTTTAACAAAAGAAAGATGCTCGCAGGTTCATTATCTTTTTTATCAGCTTTAGCACTAGTAGGGTGTGGAGGAGGAGAAACTGCCGATAGCGGAGGATCTCAAGGCACAGGCGGAAGTGATGGAGATAAAGAACTCACATTCATGTTCAGGGGTGGCGAAGATGAGAAAAAGGCATACCAAGCAGCGATAAATGCATTTGAGGATGCTAATCCTGGTGTAAGTGTAAATGTTATTTCGACAGATGCTGATCAATATGCAACGAAGCTTCAGGCAGCAATAGCTGGAAATGATATTCCTGACGTATTTTATGTCGAACAAGGGGATGTTATGGCTTATGTAGATAATGGTATCTTAAAAGACATTACTGAAGAAGTGGAAAATTCTGATTTCGATATTGAAAATGTTTGGGAGTACGGAATTAATAGTTACCGATATGACGGAAAAAATATTGGACAAGGAAATATCTATGGCTTACCGAAAGATGTTGGGCCATTTGCGCTTGGGTACAACAAAGCTATGTTTGAAGAAGCAGGTATAGATTTACCAGATCCTGATACACCATACACCTTTGAAGAATTTGTAGAAGTAGGAAAACAGCTAACTAAGGATAACGATGGAGATGGGGAGTTGGATCAATGGGCGACAGGATTCAATGTTAACTGGTCGCTTCATGCATTTGTTTGGAGTAATGGCGGCGAGTATTTAAGTGAAGATTACTCTGAAGTTTTAATTGATAGTCCAGAATTTATAGAAGCTCTACAATATTTTGCGGATTTACAAAACGTTCATGGACTAACACCTTCAGTAGCACAAGCACAAACTTTAGATACTTATCAACGCTGGATGAATGGAGAGATTGCTTTCTTCCCTGTTGGACCTTGGGATATGAGTACATATGCGACACTTGATTTCGAATATGATTTAGTTCCGTGGCCTGCTGGTAAGACGGGTGTTGCGGCAACATATATTGGATCGTTGGGAATCGGTGTATCAGAAGCAACTAAGCATGTGGATGAAGCAATTGAATTAGCGATGTATCTTTCGACCTCTAAAGAAGGTCAACAACAATTGGTAGATGCACAAATACAAATTCCTAACTTAATTGATATGGCAGATGAATGGGCTGCTGATACGGAATCAGTTCCAAACAATAAAAAGGAATTTGTTGATATCGTAGGTGAATATGGTCGTGCTTTACCTGCTGCAAGAACTTATACTGCAGAATGGTATGACGAGTTTTTCATCAATATTCAACCGGTGTTAGATGGAGAGCAAACAGCTGAAGAATATGTGAAGCAAGTTCAACCAAGAATGCAAGAATTACTAGATGCATCCATTATTCAGCACGAGCAATCAGCTAATTAATTTTATGAAAGAGCATCTAACTGCCTGTGAGATGCTCTTTCTCTATTAAGGAGGTTAAATTAATCATGGAAACAAATACATTGGGTAATACCCAGATAAAAAAGACGAAAAAAAGTAAGAGTAAACTTTACAACAATGAGTATCGCGCTGCTTTTTTGTTTATCTTGATTCCGATAATCGGTTTTATTATTTTTACTTTATTTCCTTTCTTTGTGAGTTTATACGGTTCGTTTACAGATTGGAACGGAATTGGTCAGATGAATTTCACAGGACTGACCAACTATAAAAATTTAATTAAAGATCCATATTTTTGGAAAACGCTTGGTAATACTTTTTATTTAATGCTTGGGATCCCAGTTGGACTAATTTTATCTTTCTTACTGGCTTCAGCATTAAACAGAAAAATTGTCGGGAAAACTTTTTTCAGGGTTATCTACTATATTCCGGTCGTGTCATCACTGGCAGCTATTTCGATTTTATGGCAGTGGGCGTACAACGGCGACTTCGGTCTAGTTAATCAGGCTTTAGCACTAATTGGTGTTGAGGGGCCCAACTGGCTTCAAAATGTGAACACAATCAAACCAGCTATTATCATTATGACAGTTTGGAAAGGTTTAGGTTATTCCATGCTCTTATATCTTGCAGCTATCCAAAGTGTTCCAAAAACCTTTTATGAAGCTGCTGAACTGGACGGTGCAAATGCTTTACAAAGATTTAAATATATTACGTGGCCTATGGTGAGACCTATTACATTCTTTTTAATTGTCACAAATATTATAGGCGGTTCACAAATGTTTACCGAAATTAATATCATGACGCCAACTGGTGGTCCACAGTATTCATCAGCAACTGTTGTCTGGTATTTATGGAGACAAGCTTTCAATAACTGGAAAATGGGTTATGCTTCCGCGATTTCGGTTGTTCTTGGTGTGTTGATATTCGTTATTACAGCATTACAGTTCCACCTGAATAAACGTTCTGATTACAAGTTAGATTAAGGAGGCCCATTAAAATGAAAAATGAATCTAGAAAGGTGAATGGGCTGATAACACTCATTCTTGCAATAGGAGGAATCATAATGATTGCTCCCTTACTTTGGATGATTTCGACATCATTTAAGAATAAGGCGGGTGTATTTTCTTTACCCCCACAATGGATTCCGGATCCATTCACATTTGAGGCATTTGAAAGGCTGAGTGAGCTAAGCACACTTTGGAGTGGAATTAAGAACTCGATAATTGTATCTCTTTCTGTAACGGTTGTCGGAAGTATCACTTCCAGTATCGCAGCTTTTTCATTTGCCAAACTAAGATTGCCTTATAAAAACCTTATATTCTTATTGTTGTTGTCTGGTTTGATGATACCGTATCCAAGTATAATGATTCCGCAATTTGTTATGTTTTCTAAAATTGGTTGGGTTAATACATTGTTGCCCTTAATAGTTCCTGGGATGTTTGGGAATATCACAATGATATTTTTCTTAAAACAGTATTTAAATAATATTCCAGATTCTATCATTGAAGCAGCGAAAATTGACGGTGCGACATACATGCAAACGTTCACTAAGTTAATATTTCCAGCTATAAAACCGGCAATTGCAGCGCAATTTATATTATGGTTTATGGGAGCTTGGAATGATTATCTAGCGCCATTACTATATTTGAATAGTCCTGAGAAACAAACATTACAAGTTGTTATAGCTAACTTGAATGCTGCCTATGCTATTCAAACCGACTATCCACTCATAATGGCTGCTTCTGTTATATCATTAATTCCCGTATTAACGGTATTTATTATTTTCCAAAGACAGATTATTGAATCTGTGGCATTAAGTGGGGTCAAAGGATAACTTAAAAAATGATTTATAAAGGGAGGAGTATTTGATGGAGTGGTCAGATAAAGCAATGAGATGGATGGAAATAATCATGTATTTGGTGTTATTAAATAGCTTATGGTTATTAGGTGTCGCTGTTGGAGTAGGTATCCTAGGTTTTTTCCCGGCTTCATTTGCACTGTTCAAGATATTTAACGACGAAGATTTATTTGAACCACAAAATCGTCTTCTTCCAATAATAAAAAGTTATATTTCTTACTATTTAAAGTTTTTTGTTAAAGCAAATTGTATTGGAGCTATTTACGCTGTAATGGGATTCATTACCTATTTCAATATAACTCTAATGAAACAAGAAGCCTTAATGGCGGCTATATTACTAATTCCAACACTCCTCTTCTTACTATATATATTTGTAACAGCCGTCTTATTCTCCCCTGTAATAATTATGGGGGAAGGAGATATTAAGTCTAAAATTAAAGTCATTATCACTGGTCCGTTGTTACTTCCCAAAACTAGTATTTTTACTCTTGGGCTTATGTCTATCAGTATTATTATTGCTTATCTCATTCCAATAAGCATGTTACTCTTTTTGATTTCTGCAACAATATTCACGATGAATAAAGTGACTATATATGAGCTTTATGAGAAAAAAGTTTTAATAAAAACAATATAAAGGATGAATGTTATGACTAGCAAACGCATATACAACAACCCAATCGTTATCGAACGCGCTGATCCGTGGGTATACAAACACACGGATGGTTATTACTATTTCACTGGATCAGTTCCGGGATATCAAGAAATAGAAGTGAGAAGAGCAAGAACATTAAACGAGCTAAGTGATGGTGAAACTGCGACTGTATGGACAGCACATGATTCTGGACCAATGAGCCAGTTGATTTGGGCGCCGGAAATTCACTATTTAAATGATAAATGGTATATCTACTTCGCAGCAGCGGGAAATCCCGATGTGGCAAAAGGGACATTCCAACACCGAATGTACGTACTAGAGTGTAGTGACGAAAATCCTTTAACGGGTACGTGGATTGAAAAAGGTCAAGTGAAAACAGCTTTTGAGAGTTTTAGTCTGGACGCGACTGTCTTTGAATGGAAAGATGAACTCTATTATGTTTGGGCACAAAAAGATCCGGCTATTCCTGGGAACTCAAACCTCTATATTTCAGCAATGGAAAACCCTTGGACCTTAAAAGGTGAACAAATTCTTTTGTCCATTCCACACTATGACTGGGAAAAGGTTGGATTTTGGGTAAATGAGGGAGCAGCGGTTATTATTCGTCACAACACGATTTTTATCACATATTCTGGAAGTGCTACGGACGAGAATTATTGTATGGGTCTGCTGTGGGCGGATGGAGATTCTGATTTATTGGATGGCTACAATTGGCATAAGAGTGAAGAACCGGTATTTATGAGTTCAGAAGAAAATAGTCTGTATGGACCCGGACACAACAGTTTTACAATTAGTGAAGACGGTGAAGAAGATATTCTTATTTATCATGCAAGACCAAAAAAAGTAGAAGCAGGCGATCCGCTAGATGTTCCCGACCGTCATGCAAATGCACAAGTATTTACTTGGAATGAAGCGGGATTCCCTGAATTTGGTGAACCAGGAAAATAACTTAAAAGGATGATAAAACATTGAAGAAAATTATTGTTGACTCAACTCGAGAGACTGGAACAATTAGCAAGTATATCTATGGCCAATTCGCTGAGCACTTAGGGAGATGTATTTATGAAGGTGTCTGGGTAGGAGAAGATTCACCGATTCCACATGTAAATGGCATTCGTCAGGATGTTGTTGAGGCTTTGAGAGAAATTAAAGTTCCGGTAATTAGATGGCCAGGTGGTTGTTTTGCGGATGAGTACCATTGGAAAGATGGAATTGGCCCTGTTGAAAACCGAAAAACTATTGTAAATACACACTGGGGTGGTGTGACTGAAAATAATCATTTCGGAACGCATGAATTTTTTGAACTTTGTAAACAAGTGGGTGCTGAAGCCTATGTCAACGGAAATGTTGGGAGTGGTACAGTTCAAGAAATGCAAGAATGGGTAGAATACATGACCATGGAAGGGACATCTCCAATGGCAGATTTAAGACGTGAAAATGGTCAAGAAGAAGCGTGGAAAATGAAGTTCTTTGGAGTTGGTAATGAGAGCTGGGGTTGCGGCGGTAATATGCGCCCTGAATACTACGCCGACTTGTATCGTCGCTATCAGACATATGTAAGAAATTACACAACGGACAGCATTTACAAAATTGCATGCGGCCCTAATATTGATGACTATGACTGGATGGAAGTTCTGATGAAGAATGCCCATCAGTTTATGGATGGGATAAGTCTGCACCACTATTCACTGGCATCTGTATGGGAAGATAAACGTCCAGCTATTGGATTCCCTGAGAAAGAATGGTACTCATTAATTGACAGTGCGAATTTAATGGATGAATTAATTACCAAACACAGTACAATTATGGACAAATATGATCCAGAAAAACGTGTGGGCTTAATCGTTGATGAGTGGGGATCATGGCTAGCTGTTGAGCCAGGTACTAATCCAGGATTCCTTTACCAACAAAATACGATTCGTGATGCAATGATTGCGAGTTTAACATTAAATATTTTCCACAAGCACTCAGATCGTGTCCATATGGCGAACATCGCACAAATGGTTAATGTGCTGCAATCCATGATTTTGACGGACGGCGACCAAATGATTAAGACACCTACGTATCATGTCTTTAATTTGTATAAGAATCACATGGATGCAACAAAGATTGATTCATGGGGTGATATGAAAGAAACAACAAGTTATACAGTGTCTAAGAAAGAGGGCATAATCACATTGTCATTCTGTAATTATGCAGTTGATGAGTCTGATGAAGTGACACTGGACCTTGGCTTCCCTATTCAAAATGTTAACGCAGAAATACTAGTTAGCGAAGAATTGGATGCACATAATACTTTTGAAGAACCGGAACGCGTGACTGTTGAAGCATTCAAAACTTACAAGGTGGATGGAGAGACATTAATAATTACTTTGCCGCCAAAGAGCGTTGTTTCTATCTATGTGAAGGAAGAGAAATAATGACCTGCTTTGGTTGCGAAAGAAATGAGCAATTACTGAAGTTGACGGATGAGAAGGTATTAGCTCTAGTTGAAGAACAACTGTCTATGGAGATTAATCTATCGTCAGATAACTTAAGAGAAAGCCGGTTAGCTATTTGCGCTAGCTGTCCATTTCGACAGTCTCATACATGCACAAAGTGCGGTTGCTATGTTGCCTTTCGTGCCAGTCTAAAATTAAAAAGCTGTCCAGTCGGAAAATGGTAAGTGGTACGGATAACTTCATGTAATTTCGTTTCAAAACCATACCTATCGTGTTATAATATTCTAAAATAGGTGGGGTGGGTAGGAAATGACTAAACTTGCGAAGTACCAGATTATCCAAGAAGAAATTAAAAAGCAAATTCAAGATGGTGCATATTTAGTAGGGGAAAAAATCCCTGCAGAGTCACAATTGATGACAACTTTTTCTGTCAGTCGTCATACTGTTCGTCAAGCAATCTCATCCTTAGTGAACGAAGGGGTCTTGGAAAAAATTCAAGGCTCAGGAACGTTTGTTGTTGAGCAACGTAAAATACAGGCAGCAATGGGAAAGAAAAGTAAAACAATCGGCGTCATTACTACGTATCTATCTGACTATATTTTCCCCAGTATTATCCGGGGTATCGAAGAAGAACTGCGTGAGAATGGCTATTCATTGCTTTTGGCAAGTACTCAAAATGACACTGAAAAAGAACGTGAAAGTATCGAGATGATGCTGCGGCAGCAGGTGGATGGCTTAATAATTGAACCGACCCGGAGTAGTTTTTTTAATCCTAATCTGTCTTACTATCTTCAGTTAAAACTGAATCAGATTCCATTCGTTTATTTACATACTGCCTATCCAGAAATGGATGCGCCAGTTGTAGCGATGGACGATGAAGCCGGCACAGAGTTAGCGACGAAGCATTTATTGGATTTAGGACACCGTGAGATTGCGATTGTTTCCAAAGTAGATGATATCCAAGGCCGAAACAGGTTGAAAGGATACTTCAAAGCCTTTGAGGAGGCTGGGGATTTCGTGTCAAGCGATCACGTTTTAACGTATGAAACCCGTACGACTGATGGTTTGCGCAGTGAAATTATGCAACTATTGACCGCTGAAAATCCACCGACGGCCTTTGTAGCCTACAACGATCAAGTGGCCCTGATGATTGAAGAAGCTGCTAATGAACGCGGTCTTTTGATTCCGGATGATTTGTCACTTGTCAGTCACGATGCTTCCGGCATGCGATTGAATCACAATGGCAAGGCTCCGACATCTATTGTGCATCCACAAGAACAAATGGGTAAAGATGCAGCACGTGTACTGATGAACGCGATTGAACAAACGGGAACCAAGAGTGATTCAATTATTTATGAACCACGCCTCATCATTCAAGAAACAACTAAGAAGTTCGGACAATAGTTCGGCTTCTTTTTTATTGCTTAGCTGTAAAAGTGGGGGCAGCTACCGGCATACAGGAGAAGACAAAGGGCTGAAAGCCGGTAAAAAGGAGAAACTACCGGCTTTCAGGAGGGGAAGAAAAGCTGAAAGCCGGTAAAAGCGACAAAACACCGGCTTTCAGGAAATTGAAAAGTACTGAAAGCCGGTATAAAGAGTCAAACACTATAATCCCGACTAAGAGCCACAAAACGATTCCACCTTTTATCTCATAGATTTCAATAAAATGTAGCTCTTTGTTATGCTCAGCAATATAAAGAGCGTGGTTTTGAAGATTATGTTATTAAATCATCCGTACCATTTACCGAATTAAGCGTTGACACATCCGTACCAAAGTTATAAAATGGAATTGTAAACGGTTGCTTTAAATAGTTAGGAAGTTGGAGGTGGCCTTGTGCTAGATAAATTAAAAAAAGAAGTCTATGAAGCGAATATGTTATTGCCAAAATATAACCTCATTACCTTTACCTGGGGAAATGTGAGCGGCATTGATCGAGAAAAGAATTTGGTCGTCATTAAACCAAGTGGCGTTGAATACGATGTACTAAAAGCTGACGATATGGTGGTCGTCGATTTGGATGGGAATGTTGTTGAAGGAAAATTGAATCCCTCAAGCGATACTGCCACGCATGTGGAACTGTATAAAGCATTTCCAGAAATAAGTGGTGTCGTACATACCCATAGTCCGTGGGCAGTTTCATTTGCTCAGGCAGGTCTCGACATCCCAGCAGCAGGCACAACGCATGGTGATTATTTCTACGGAAGTATCCCAACAACGCGCCAGATGAAACGAGAAGAAATCGAAACAGCCTACGAAAAAAATACTGGATCCGTTATTATCGAAACGTTCCGTAACCGTCAAATTGATCCGGCTCAAGTTCCTGGTGTCCTGGTTAATGATCACGGCCCCTTTACTTGGGGAACATCCGCTGTTAATGCGGTTCACAATGCAGTCGTACTGGAGCAAATTTCAGAAATGACTTACCACACACTGCAATTGAATCCGCATGGCATTACAATGGATCAAGCATTACTCGATAAACATTATTTACGTAAACATGGAAAAAATGCCTATTATGGCCAAAAAAAGGAGACGAAATAAATGTTAACAGTTACGCAAAAAGAATTTTGGTTTGTTACAGGTAGTCAACATTTGTACGGAGAAGATGTTATTAATGTTGTACGTGAAGACTCTGAAGAAATCGTAAAAGGGTTAAATGATTCAGGTAAATTAGCGTATCCGATTCGTTTCAAAGAAGTTGTAAAAACAGCAGATGAAATTAAACACGTAATGAAAGAAGCCAACTACCACGATGAAGTAGCGGGCGTAATTACGTGGATGCATACATTCTCACCATCAAAAATGTGGATTCCAGGTTTGAAATTGTTGCAAAAACCATTGTTACACTTGGCAACACAATACAAACGTGAAATTCCATGGGATACAATCGACATGGACTACATGAATACCCACCAAAGTGCGCACGGTGACCGTGAACATGGCTTCATCACAGCACGTTTGAAGAAAAATAATAAAGTTGTTGTCGGCCACTGGGGAAGTGAACGCGTTCAAGAAGATGTATCTGCTTGGATGACGAGTGCAGTTGGTTATATTGAAAGCCAAAATATCCGCGTTGCACGTTTCGGAGACAATATGCGTAACGTTGCGGTAACAGAAGGTGACAAGGTAGAAGCAGCTATTCAATTTGGTTGGACAATTGACTACTTTGGTATCGGCGATTTAGTTGCTGAGATTAAAGAAGTAACAGCTGAGGAAGTTGCTGCAGCTTACGAAGATTTAGAAAAAGTTGCGGACTTAGAAGTGGGAGATAACACACCTGAATACTTCAAAGGCCAAGTAGAAGAGCAACTTAAAATTGAAATTGCCTTGCGTCGTTTCTTAGAAAAAGGAAACTACACAGCCTTTACAACCAACTTTGAAGACTTACATGGTATGAAACAACTGCCAGGTCTAGCTGTTCAGCGTTTGAATGCTGAAGGCTATGGATTTGCCGGTGAGGGTGACTGGAAGACAGCTGCTTTGGACCGTTTGATGAAAGTGATGGCAAACAACGACCGTACAGGATTCATGGAAGATTACACGTATCACTTGGTAGAAGGTCAAGAAGTGATTCTAGGTTCTCATATGTTGGAAGTTGATCCAACGCTTGCAGCTACAAGACCAAAAGTAGTGGTACAACCATTGGGTATTGGTGATCGTGAAGACCCAGCACGTTATGTATTTGATGGCGTTGGCGGAGAAGCAGTTGTTGTTTCAATGCTTGATTTAGGAACACACTATCGCTTGATTATTAACGCAGTCGAAGCAATTAAACCGGACGTTCCAGCACCAAAATTACCCGTTGCACGTGTGATGTGGGAACCGAAACCAAACTTCCACGATGGTGTGAAAGCTTGGATTGAAGCGGGCGGCGGCCACCACACAGTTATTTCATTAGCGCTAACAGTTGATCAAATCATCGACTGGGCAAAAATGGTTGATTTAGAATATATCGTCATTCAATAGTATCCAAAAAGAGAGGGTGAAGCAGAGACTTTACCCTCTTTCATTGAAAGGAATGTTAAATTTATGAATGATAACGGAAAAATATTCTCTCCTGTTCACGTAACGAGTCCGTTTTGGGAGAAATACATGGAAATCGTAAAAGAAAAAATGCTTCCCTTCCA
The DNA here is from genome assembly GCF_011299095.1 of Jeotgalibaca porci. Classification (NCBI taxonomy): domain Bacteria; kingdom Bacillati; phylum Bacillota; class Bacilli; order Lactobacillales; family Carnobacteriaceae; genus Jeotgalibaca; species Jeotgalibaca porci. The sequence continues at coordinate 1,855,112 of NZ_CP049889.1, forward strand.
ATGGGATATTTTGAATGATAAGGCAACTGTAAAGATAGAAAGTGAACGCGATGACGTGAATATTCCGACTGAAAAGAGCCACGTTATTGCGAATTTTTTAATCGCAGCGGGTAAGAAAGAAGGCAATCATTATGGATGGCTGTTTCAAGACAGTGACCTATATAAATGGATTGAAGCCGCAGCGAATACGTATCGCGTGAAACCGGATGAACATTTACTGACACTCATGGAAACGTGTGTGGAATTAATCGAAGAGGCGCAAGACGCTGATGGTTACTTGAGTACGTTTTATCAAATTGAGAAACCACAATTGAAATTTAGACGTCTCATGGAAAGCCATGAATTGTATTGTGCGGGTCATTTGATTGAAGCTGCTGTCGCCTATGCAGAAGCAACAGGTGATTTGCGTTTAATCGCAGTTTCAGACCGCTTCATAGCGTGTATCAAAAAAGCATTTGGCCCAAATGAAGGGCAAATTAATGGAGCAGACGGTCACCAGGAAATTGAATTAGCTTTGGTTCGTTTATATGAATTTACCGGCAATAAAAATTATTTGGATTTAAGCTATTATTTCTTAAATGTACGTGGACAAGATCCAGATTTTTACCATAAACAATTACTAGAAAATGAGAAAAATGGCATTCATGAAGGACATATGCCACATATTGATTTGGTCTATCTTCAAGCGCACAAGCCTGTTATTGAGCAACTTGAACCGCGCGGACATGCAGTGCGAATGGTTTATATGGCCCAAGCAATGGCAGGGACGGCGTACTACTTAAATGATTCGGCATTATTGAATGCAGCAAAAAAAATATGGGAAAGCATTGTATCTAAGCGGATGTACATCACAGGCGGAATCGGCTCCACAGTAAGAGGAGAAGCATTTACATATGATTACGATTTGCCGACGGATACGATGTACTGCGAAACCTGTGCGGCCATCGGATTATTGAATTTTACTTCTGTTTTGCAAAAATCGGATAAAAATAATGCGTATGCAGATATTATGGAACGCGTTTTGTATAACAGTATGCTAAGTGGGATGAGTCTGGACGGCGAACATTTCTTCTATGTTAACCCGCTCGAAGTGGATCCGGAAGCCAGTTTGAAAAATCCAGATAAAAGTCATGTGAAAGCAACGCGTCCTTCTTGGTTTGGTTGTGCATGCTGTCCACCGAACTTAGCACGGACGATTCCGGCGATTCAGCGCTACATTTATGACGAATCCGAAGATACGAAACGTATTTGGATTAACCAGTGGATTGACAGCACAGGCGCATTCGAAAACGCAACATTGCAGCAACAACATGACTTCAGAAACAAAAAAGAATCGACATTTACGATTACGAATACGAATGATCTGGAAACGGAGATTTTTATTCGGATTCCTTATTGGTTGGATAACGTAAGCGTTTGGGTAAATGGCGAAGAAAAGGTACTAGAAATTACTGATGGTTACTTTAAGCTGATTCTATTTTCCAATTCGATTGAAGTGCGTCTGACCTATAATATGCCCGTATTGAAATGGCAGGCCAATCCGAATGTAAAAAGTGCATACGGAAAAGTTGCGTTCCAAAAAGGTCCCTTTATCTATGCGGCTGAAGAAAGTGATAATGAGTCAGCCTTACATCTTTATCATGTGAAGGGTGAGCCGGTAGCGATAGATATTGAAGATGAGGTCTTAGGACCTATTTCCGTTATTGATGTACCGGCTCAGAAGTTAGAACAGACAGAGCCATCTAGTTTATATTATCTGTATCAAAAACCTGGTTATCTTGAAAAGAATTTACGATTGATTCCTTATTATTGTTGGGCGAACAGAGATACCGGCGAAATGCGCGTATGGTTAAATGACGGAGGCGAATGATGGCTAACTTAAAAATGACGACACCCCCTAAAGGGTGGAATAGTTGGGATGTTTACGGAGCAAGTGTAACAGAATCAGAAGTCAAAGAAAATGCAGCATACATGGCAGAAAATTTACTTTCTCATGGTTGGGAATATGTCGTCGTTGATATCCAATGGTATGAGCCGACTGCTGATTCCTCTCATTATCACGCTTTCGCTGAATTGAAAATGGACGAATATGGTCGTTTATTACCTGCTGAAAATCGTTTTCCATCTGCTGTAAACGGAGTGGGCTTTAAGAACCTTTCGGATTATGTTCACAGTTTGGGATTAAAGTTCGGCATTCATATAATGAGAGGCATTCCGCGGCAAGCGGTTCATTTGAACGTACCGATTGCCGGAACAAACTTAAGAGCACGGGATATCGCACATGCGAATTCTATTTGTCCATGGAATACCGATATGTATGGGATTGACATGGGCAAAGAAGGGGCACAAGCATATTATGATTCGATTTTTAAGTTATACGCGGAATGGGGCGTTGATTTTATCAAAGTCGATGATATTGCAGATTCAAAATTGTACAGTACGCATTTAGAGGAAATCAAAGCTATTCGAAAGGCAATCGACAAAACGGGGCGGGATATGGTCTTGAGTTTATCACCAGGACCGGCACCGCTAAAATACGGAACGTTCTTCCAGGAATATGCCAACATGTGGCGATTGACCGACGATTTTTGGGACAATTGGGAACAGTTGAAAGACATGTTCACGCGTTGTGCGCAATGGTCCCCGTTTGTTGGACCAGGCTCATGGCCTGATTGTGATATGTTGCCGTTAGGACATATTGGTATTCGCTCTGTTGATGGTGGTGGGGCGGATCGTTTAACGCGCTTTACCAAAGCAGAGCAACGGACAATGATGACATTGTGGTCTATTTTTCGTTCACCGTTAATGCTCGGCTGCGAATTAACCGATTTAGATGACTGGACATTGCACTTACTACGTGAACCAACGCTGAAAATAATGCATCAAGAAGGTCGTAATGCCCGTCAAATCCACAATGAAGATGACTGGGTTGTATGGCAGACAGAAGCAAATGCCACGGTTTATTACGTCATCTTTAATTTGAGCGATACGGAACGTGTTACGCCAACAGAGATTGTCGCACTTGCTAAGTTAAAGAACAGCGAAACCTTAGTTGCACATGATTGTTTAGTCAGTTATTAATGAGAGGATAGGATTATGAAAAAAGTAGGTGCGTTATTGTTACTTAGTTCTGCTCTTTTATCTGCATGCTCCTTTGAAAATTCGAACGTTAAAACAGTCAAACAGGTGTTGGAAAAACCTCAATTTGAAAATACTTCGGTTCATGATCCTTCAGTATGGCTAGATGGGAATGAGAAGTACATTATTGGTTCACATTTACAGTTTGCGAAGTCAAAAGACTTAATGAAGTGGGAAACACTCTCTGAGAGTGTAGCGTCATCTCAACTTTTCGAAGATGTGTTTAAAGAATTTGAGGAAGAATTTTCATACGCACAGACTACTACTTTTTGGGCAAGCGACATTATTCAATTAGAAGACGGTCGTTATTATCTCTACTATTGTTTATGTGAAGGAAGTAGCCCGTTGTCTGTGTTAGGTCTTGCAGTTTCAGATGACATTGAAGGACCGTATGAAAAAGTCGAATCTTTCTTGACGTCTGGACGCGGTCGTTCACCTGACGGGCAACCTTATAATGCAACGATTCATCCAAATGCTATTGATCCGCACGTTTTCTATGATGAAGCAGGCGAATTATGGATGGTTTACGGCTCGTATTCGGGCGGAATTTTCATATTACCTCTGGATAAAACGACCGGCTTACCAACAGAAGAAACTTACGGTACCAAATTACTAGGTGGCAATCATGCACGAATTGAAGCACCTTATATTTTATACAATCAAGAAACGATGTTTTATTATCTCTTTACGTCATTTGGCGGGTTGGATGCAGATGGCTCATATAATATTCGAGTTGCAAGATCCAAGAATCCGGATGGTCCATACGAAGACATGAATAATCAAGATATGATTGATGCTAAAGGTGAAGATGGCACGATTTTTGATGATATTTCGATTGCGCCATACGGAACCAAGGTATTAGGGAATTATTTATGGCAGTATAGCGAAAATGAAGAATATGGTTATGTATCTCCCGGGCATAACTCGGCATATTACGATGAAGAACTAAACCAGTACTTCATACTTTTCCATACACGTTTCCCTGAATCGGGAGAAATGCATGAAGTTCGTGTGCATGCATTATTATTTAACGCGGATGGTTGGCCTGTTATTGCGCCACGTCGTTATGCGGGTGAAAAAATAGAGACAGTATCATACGGTGATGTTCAAGGTGACTATTTAATAATTGAAGATCAAAACACGATTGTTCCAGACACGATTGTGTCGCAAGGCATAACGATTACTAATAAGAAAATTTCAGGTGACTATTCTGGGAAAGTAGAATTAGGTGAACAGGGGCTGGCAACAGTTCAGTTGAACGGAGAAACCGTCAACGGCCACTTTTTACCGCAATGGGATGAATATACAGAAAAACAAACAATGACCTTTACAGGTTTAACTCCAGAAGGTAAAGCCTTCATGATGGTGAGAAAGTAGGGATAGGATGAAGAAGCAATTAATAGAACAAGGGAAAACAGCGCTCGGAATCGAATTTGGATCAACACGTATTAAAGCAGTGTTAATCGGCTTTGATAATCATACTGTACTGGCTTCTGGTTCATTTGACTGGGAGAATAAGCTTGAAAAAGGCTATTGGACATATAGTCTTGAATCTGTTTGGGCAGGTGTACAAACAGCGTATGCGGAGTTGGCAAAAGCAGTGAAAGAGCAATACGATGTTGAACTGACAACGACAGGTGCTCTAGGCTTTTCAGCAATGATGCATGGGTATTTACCATTTGATAAAGATGGCAACCAACTGGCTGCTTTCCGTACATGGCGTAATACTTCTACAGAGCAAGCAGCAATGCTGTTAACTGAGAAATTCAACTTCAACATCCCGCAAAGATGGAGCATTGCGCATCTTTATCAAGCACTATTAAACGAAGAAACACACGTCAAAGACATTGCGCATTTAACAACCTTAGCGGGTTATGTTCACTGGAAATTAACCGGCGAAAAAGTAATGGGTGTTGGTGAAGCGTCCGGCATGTTCCCAATTGACAGCCAAACTGGAACGTATCATGCCGAAATGGTTGACCAGTTCAATGAATTGGTTCCATTTGAATGGAACCTGGAAACCATCTTGCCAACCGTTCTCTCTGCGGGTGAAGCAGCTGGGACGTTGACTGAAGCGGGAGCCTTATTATTGGATCCAACTGGAACGCTTCAAGCAGGTATTCCAATCGCACCGCCTGAAGGGGATGCCGGAACAGGAATGGTCGCAACGAACAGTGTCGCTGAACGAACAGGTAACGTATCAGCTGGAACGTCTGATTTTGCGATGGTTGTGTTAGAAAAAGAACTTGAAAAAGTCCATATGGAAATCGACATGGTTACAACACCTACAGGGAAACCAGTTGCGATGGTTCACTGTAATAACTTTACGTCAGATATTAATGCGTGGGCTGGTTTGTTTGCTGAAACAGCGCGTGCGATTGGTGCTGATGTTGATATGGGACATTTGTATACGACATTATTCGAAAAAGCGATGGAAGCAGATGCTGATTTAGGCGGATTGATGAATATCAACTACTTCTCGGGCGAGCCTATTACAGGCTTTGAAGAAGGCCGTCCACTATTTGTGAGAATGCCGGACAGCCGCTTAACTTTAGCGAACTTTATGCGCACACAAATCTATTCTGCACTTGGAACTCTTAAAATCGGGATGGATATTTTAACAAAAGAAGAAAAAGTGAAACTAGATAATTTATTAGGTCATGGTGGCTTCTTTAAAACGGAACGTGTCGGCCAACAAATCATGGCTGATGCGATGGAAGTGTCTGTCTCACTTATGGAGACAGCAGGTGAGGGCGGTCCATGGGGTATGGCTCTATTGGCTGCTTACTTAGTAAATAAAGAATCCGGGGAATCGTTGGAGAAATACTTAGATACAAAAGTATTTGCAGGAAATAAAGGGTCAACATTAGCTCCAGATCCAACGGGTGTTGCCAGCTTTAATGATTTTATGGTGCAATACCGTGAAGCATTACATATTGAGCGGGCAGCAATTAAACATATGCGGTAGGGAAAAAAGAAGAAATGGGGGCAAATCTCATTTCTTCTTTTTATTGTCAGAAACAGAGCCGAATCCAAAGTATTTTTGCGCTTTGTAGCAACTGTTTGTTTGCTTTACCAAATTACTATTTTTCTAGCGTTGGATATGCTATGGTCAGCTAATAAAATAAATAAAAAAGGGGTTAAGAAATGTTTGATAAAGTAAGCAAATTACCAGCAGGCTTGTTCTTGGTTCCATTATTACTTAGTGCACTTCTTTATACTATTTGGCCAGAAATGGTGCATATTGGCGGGTTAACTGAAGCTCTGTTTTCCGGTGATTATATGAACTTTATTCTTGGAGCCTTGTGTTTCTATTCGGGTACCGGAATCGATTTAAAAAAACTTGTAAATATTTTGAAACGTCAAGGCGTTCTCCTCGTTGTAAAACTGATTATCAGTGTTGCCCTTGGGTTTGTATTAATTAAGGCACTTGGAACAGATGGGCTGTTCGGCTTGAGTACAATGGCAATGGTCGTTGGGATCGCAAGCTTAAACCCCGCTGTTTACTTGTCGCTAGTAAATGAATATGGTAAAAAAGAAGATGCTGCAGCAATGGGTCTAATTGGTTTGTTTAGTATTCCGGTTGTTCCAATGTTGACGTATAGTCTGGCATCGGCAGCTGGTGCGGAATTGGATTGGATGCCTGTTCTTTCCTCATTAATTCCGATCGCAGTTGGGATGTTGCTTGGAAACTTAGATAAGAAATTTGCAACATTATTTGCTCCGGGTGTAAGTGTGTTGTTGCCAATTCTTGGTTGGAATATCGGACAAGGGATCAACTTCTTGGAAGTTGCCAAAGCTGGTATTTTAGGTCTCCTCTTAGTTGTTATTTATTACATCGCAATGCTTCCTATTTACTTTGTTGATAAGCGCATATTGAAACAAGATGGAATTGCAGCAGTGGGCATGTTATCTGTTGCAGGAGTGTCGGTTTCAACGCCCGCAGCCTTAGCAGCAGCGTTTCCTGTTTTACAACCGTACGTTGCAAATGCAATGGGACAAATTTTGACGGCAGTGGTCGTTACCAGCGTAGTGACATCTTTTATTGTAAAGAAAATTTATACTTCAACCTATAAAAAATAAGTTAGTTAATAAGCTTGGCTAGTTTGAGAACCTGTGTTACTATTCTACATGTAGTATGCATATACCTACATTTAAAATTTAAAATACAAAATATAGTACCGCGATAAAAAGTGGCATTTAATGCCTTAATAGGGAATCCAGTGAAAAGCTGGAGCTGCCCCCGCAACTGTTAGTGTGGACGAAATAGCAAACCACTGTGTTTTCTTTTTAGAAGAAAACATGGGAAGGGCTAAAGTAGGATGATACATGAGCCAGGAGACCTGCCTTTTATTGTAGTTTCTATTTTTCGGGGATGAAAAAGATGAAACGGTGGGCTCTCTAAATAGGGAATTCTATCGTTTTTTGCCGTTCATTCCACATGAACGGTTTTTTTGTATCCAAAAATATAAAGGAGCGAAAAAAATGGAAAAGAAAGTAACGATTTATAGCAAGCCTGGGTGCGGTCAATGTATGTTTACTAAAAAATATCTCGATAAAAGTAAGGTCTCTTATTTCGAAAAGAATATTTCTGAAAACCCGGATTGGGCAGAAGAAGTTAAAGCACTCGGTTTCCAAACTTTGCCTGTCATTGTGATTGAAGGAGAAGAACCGTTTACGGGTTACCAACCACAGAAGTTGGATGCGTTGGTAATTTAAATGCCGAAATTAGCTTATTTCTCAGTTACAGGACAAACCAGACGTTTTATTGCGAAGTTGCCACATATCGAAAGTGTTGAAATCACCGTAACGAATCCGTTTATTAAAATGGATGAACCTTTCATATTAGTCGTTCCAACCTATGTTTCAGAGGTTACGGAACCGGTGAATGATTTTTTAGAAACCGGAGAAAATGCCCGGTTGTGTTTGGGGTTATTTGGTGGTGGGAACCGCAATTTTGCTGATTTATATTGCTTTACGGTTCATGATTTGGAGCAACAATATGGGTTACCCGTACTGCATGAATTCGAGTTTCAAGGTAGCGATTATGACGTTCAGAAATTAGAAAGTGAGTTGGATAGAATGAGTCAGAAAACGAAACGAGTCAGTTACTTTAATTTAAATAACGAAGTGAATATTCCTGTGGATGGAATGATTCCTTTACACAAAGATAAGGAAGCCGTTCGTGCTTATTTTTTGGAAGAAATTAATATGAATACGGTCTTCTTCTATACCTTAGAAGAAAAGTTGGGGTACTTAGTTCGTGAAGACTATATCGACGGAGAAATGCTTGAGAATTATTCCGATGCATTTATAAAAGAGATATTCCAAAAAGTGTACGCGCACAAGTTCCGCTTTAAGAGCTTTATGGCAGCTTATAAATTTTATACCCAATATGCGTTGAAAACGAACGATGGCGCGAAATATTTGGAACGCTATGAAGATCGTGTCGTGTTCAACGCACTATTTTTGGCAAATGGTGATGAGCAGCTGGCCCGCGATATTGCGGAAGAAATGATTACGCAACGTTACCAACCAGCAACGCCTACTTTCTTAAATGCAGGAAAAAAACGGCGTGGAGAACTGGTGTCCTGTTTCTTGATTGATTTAGATGATTCGATGTTGTCAATCGGACGCGGGATAAACTCGTCCTTGCAATTGTCTCGTAAAGGTGGCGGGGTGGGAGTAAACCTATCCAACCTGCGTGAAGCCGGAGCACCGATTAAGAAGATTGAGAATGCTTCATCCGGTGTTGTACCGGTCATGAAACTTTTGGAAGACAGTTTCAGTTACAGTAACCAATTAGGGCAACGTAACGGAGCAGGAGCTGTTTATCTGAACGTTTTCCACCCGGATATTTACGCGTTTTTATCGACTAAGAAGGAAAATGCGGATGAAAAAATCCGTGTAAAAACGTTGTCTCTTGGCCTTGTCGTGCCGGATAAGTACTATGAATTATTGAAAACAAACCGCCCAATGTATTTATTCAGTCCGTATGATGTCGAGCGCGCTTATGGTAAGCCCTTCTCCTATATCGACATTACTGAAAAGTACGATGAAATGGTCGCAAACGATGCTATCAGCAAAACGAAAATTAATGCACGTGAGCTTGAGCAAGAGATTTCTCGTTTACAACAAGAATCCGGTTATCCGTATATTATCAATATTGATACGGTAAATCGTGCGAATCCTGTTGCAGGCAAAGTGATTATGAGTAACTTGTGTAGTGAGATTTTTCAACCGCAAGAGCCGTCCATCCTAAATGATGATTTGTCTTACAACGTAACGGGTACGGATATTAGTTGTAATCTCGGTTCAACGAATATTCCCAACATCTTGACGTCTCCTAATTTTGGGAAATCGATTGAAGTGGCGGTCCGTGCGCTAACAACAGTGACGGAGCATACGGCAATCAATGAAGTCCCAACGATTAAAAAAGGGAACGATTTGTACCATACAATCGGACTAGGAGCGATGGGTCTTCATACCGCATTTGCGCGTAATCAAATGGCATACGGAACACCGGAATCACTGGAATTTACGGATGCATATTTTAGATCCTTAAATTATTATTCGCTATTAGCAAGTAATAAAATAGCCAAAGAAAAAGGACAGGCGTTCCATAATTTTGAAAAATCAAAATATGCGGACGGCAGTTACTTTGATGCTTATTTAGAAAATGAATTCGCCTTCCAATCAGAAAAGGTTGCAGCTATTTTCAAAAATGTTGGAATTCCTTCTCGAGCTGATTGGGAAGAATTGAAGCAAGCGATTCAAACACATGGTCTTTACCATCGTAATCGCCTAGCAATTGCCCCAAACGGATCGATTTCTTATATCAATGAAACGAGTGCGTCCTTGCATCCAATCACACAACGAATTGAGCACCGTCAAGAAAAGACAGTAGGGGCTATTTTCTATCCAGCGCCTTATTTGTCAAATGAGACAATGCCGTATTACACCTCAGCATTTGATATGGATCAACGTCAAATCATTGATGTATACGCTGCGGCACAACCGCATATTGATCAAGGTATGAGCTTAACGTTATTTATGCGCTCACAAATTCCTGAAGGTCTTTATGAGTGGAAAATAGGCAAACCAGCTGCCATGACAACACGCGACTTAAATCGACTACGTAATTATGCCTTTTCAAAAGGGATTAAATCCTTGTACTATGTACGCACCTATACCGATGATGGTGAAATAATTGGCGCGAATTCATGTGAAAGTTGTATGGTTTAGGAGGAAGATAAAATGAGTTATGTAGCAATTGATTGGAATAAATTAGAAGATGAATTAGATAAGCATACATGGGAAAAGTTAACGTCCCAATTTTGGTTGGATACACGTATACCTGTCTCGAATGATTTGGATGACTGGCGCAGCTTAACCGATGAAGAGCGCGATGTTGTGAACAAAGCATTTGGGGGCTTAACGCTTTTGGATACCTTGCAATCAGAAGAAGGCGCGAATGTCATGCGGGATGCAGTCCGGACACAGCATGAAGAAGCGGTCCTAAATAATATCTTATTTATGGAGTCTGTTCATGCGAAAAGTTATAGTACGATTTTTATTTCATTAAATAACAACCGCAAAATCGAAGAAATTTTCGAATGGACCAATTCAAATGAAACGTTGCAATATAAGGCGAAACGAATCAATGACATTTATCAAAATGGCACGCCGTTGCAAAAGAAAATCGCCAGTGTCTTTCTGGAATCATTCTTATTTTACAGTGGATTTTATACGCCGTTATGGTATTTAGGTAATAACCTACTACCAAACGTTGCAGAAATTATTAAATTAATCATCCGCGATGAATCGGTTCATGGAACGTACCTGGGTTATAAATTCCAATTGGGCTATAACCAATTAGATGAAGATGAGCAAGCTGAAATCCGCGATTGGATGTATGAACTGCTTTATGACTTAATGGAAAACGAATTGTTGTATACGGAAGAAGTGTATGATCAAATCGGCTGGACAAATGAGGTCAAAACGTTTGTAAAATACAATGCGAATAAAGCTTTGCAAAATTTGGGATTTGAACCATTTTTCCCAGATGCCAGTGCAGAACAGGTCAATCCCATTGTCATGAATGGCTTATCAACAGATACAACTAATCATGACTTCTTCTCACAAGTCGGTTCGGGTTACTTGATGGGGAATGTTGAAGCGATGGATGATGACGATTACGATTTTTAACTGAATAATATGCGACAAACCGCTCACTCAAAACGGGATTTTCGTTTTGAGTGAGCGGTTTTTTATATAAGGCATTATGAGCGGTAAGTGACAAGAATTGTTAAGAATGACAGTATTTTTCGGACGGTATAAATAGTATACTAATTTGTAGGAGAATGTATCCGATTACAATAATGAATAAAGTGAAGGTGGAAAAATGGCATTAGCAGTATTTGACATTGGTGGAACAGCAGTTAAATATGGCATTTGGTCGGACGACCAAATCGAGCAACAAGATAAATTTCAAACACCTGATAATTGGGAACAAATGAAGGTGGAATTAAGCCGAATATTTAACGCTTTACAAGAAAAAACAACAGAAAAATTCAGTGGGGCGGCATTTTCTTGCCCGGGTGCAGTAGATTCAGAAGCGGGTGTTATTAACGGCTTCAGTGCTGTTCCATACATTCATAACATTCCTATTCAAACGGAATTAAGTGAATTACTAGGAGTACCTGTTTCAATCGAGAATGATGCCAATTGTGCAGCGCTTGCCGAAGTGGCCTACGGTGCGGCGCGAGATGTTGATAACGCATTGTTTATTGTTATTGGCTCTGGTATCGGCGGAGCGGTTATTATCAACAAAGAGTTAATAAAAGGTAAGAATTTATTCGGTGGAGAGTTTGGGTTTATGCTGTTGGAAGGAGACGCTTCGTTCAGTGATTTAGCGAGTCCGGTTCGCGCTGCAAGACTGTACACAGAAGAATTAGGATTGCCGAAAGGAACGATTTCTGGGAAAGAATTATTTACCCGTGCCGAGGAGGGAGAGCCCATCGCCGTGCGTTATGTGGAAAATTTGAAAAACAATTTGGCAAGGGGCATTCATACACTTTTAGTAGCTTTGAATCCGGAGAAAGTTGTAATTGGTGGCGCGATTTCAGCGCGTAAAGAACTAATTCCAGAAGTAACGGAGCGCATTCATCACTTGCTCAAAAAAACGAATGCAACAGATGTGGAAGTGAATGTGGTTCCTTGTCAGTACAACAACGACGCGAATTTAATGGGAGCCGTCGTCGCTTTCGATAAACGCTAAAAGCCTGTCTGTTTGGAGTCGTATTTTCTTTTAAAACATGCAGGAAGTAAATGAAAAAAACTAAAATGCTATAAAAAAGGAAAGAGGTTGGGGCCAACCACTTTCCTTTTTTTGTAGTAATGTATCTCACCTGCGCACTCAAACGTAAAAATAGATTTGAGTGCGCAGTTTCAGCAAGATTCCGCGCCCTCAAACGTAAAAATGGATTTGAGTGCGCAAGCAGCTTAGTCCAGAATCAGTAATTTTACTAAACATCATCTATCTCATCCAAAATTACATAACTAAATCTTCAGCGTCTACAATCTCGATGCCAGCCATGGATCCAGTACCATGATAGTGAGTGTTATTTTCTTTATCCCACAGTTCCAACTCGATGGTGCCTGATACGCCTTCTTTAATCGTCTTATCCATGCCGCTTAGAACGGGTGCTTGCAAATTACCCATATGCTCGGCCTTTCCGAAAATCTTAACTTTGGCTTTACTATTTTCCATCGTCACCAAAATGGTATCATTAGACGGTAGCGATAGTTTTATTTTACTGTTGTTGTAAGTAGCAAAACGGTATTCTTTGCCATTCAATTGAATATTGGAAATGAAACCCAAAAAGTCACGCACGTAAAAAGGAATGTAAGCCATAGAAAAGAAGAGGCTGGTGTCCGGTTCCTCAAAGTGATTACTTTGGAGCCATACATAGTTTTTAGGGAATTTCGTTCCCCAATCTTTTTCGATATAACCTTTCCCATTGGAGAAGGCAACGATGCGACCGTTTATTTCCAGACTGCCGTCTAGATAATGATTCATGCTCGTAACACCATGGTAGCATTCCATTTTAGGAATATAGGCGAAAGGTCCCATAATGGTAGGACGCAATACTGTCGATTCAATCGGAGTGAGTGGGCCTAATTTCAAATTACCGCTTATTATGTCAGTAGCACTTTCTAAATGAACGGAAACCAACGATTCCGAGAAAAAGTTATCTTCTATTTTTACGGCGAAAGGCTCGTCATTCCAAACAAATGACTCAACTGGAAAACGCACATACCCCGTTGCAATATCATTTTCTAGCGTCTCATCAACGATAATATATTGAACAAAACAATGAGGATCACTAGCATGTAAACTGATACCAGGAATAAAACTAATAGCTGTTTTCCCATTGGTACTCACTTGTTTATAATACCAACCCTCGAAGTAGTTCTTTTTATTCAAATTCCCTTGAAAAAGGTTTCTGTCTTTTCTCATAGCGCCTATCACACCCAATTCGTCTTTTTATTACTATACCCTAGTACGCGTCGCTTTATTAAACAAGATGGTTTACGGAAGGGAAAAGTATCGCTATATGATATAATCATCTACGATGATAGCTTTCTCGGATATCGTGAGGAGATGAAAAAATGTTATTCGACAAGAAGGGTAGTATGGATGAACATGAGGCACACGACATTATAGAAAATGTTGTCGCAGCCGGTGATATCGGAATGTTTTCCTGGCATATGGACACAGGTACGTTTGAATTGATTGAACACATATCAGGATACCGGTTACAAGGGATTCATTCACTACCTGATTTTTTGGAGCGTTATGTGTTTCCTAAAGATTTGGAAATAGCTCTTCAAGACTTAAATAATTATTTAAATGGAAAAGAAGAAGTGTTCCAAAGTACCTTTAGAGTCCTTGATAGCAAAGATAAAATGCACTGGGTATTTTGTAAAGGCACCATTATGGAGTCGAACAAATTAGCGGGTCTTATTTACGATGTATCTGCAAACAAGATGCTTAAAGGGAATGATTATACAACCAACCTTGTCGATGCAAAGTACCTGACGCGGAAGTTGGGAAATGCCATTCAGAATAAGCAGAAAGAGAATAGCATAGGAGCCTTGTTGTATCTCGAAATCGACAATTTACATTCTCTTATCAATCACTACGGCTTCAAGTTTGGGAGTATCGTCTTATATCAGATGAGTCGCATTTTACTGAACTTTACAAGTGGAAAGGACGAAGTATCGCGGTTCCCGAATGATAAATTTATGCTGCTTATTGACAACGTAACCAGTAATGACGAAATTAAGAATCTCGGCAAAAAGATTATTAAAATGTTGGAAGCGCCGCTGATTGTTGAAGGGCTGCCCGTTTATTTGAATGTCAGCATTGGTATGACATTATTTCCGGATGCGGATAAAGATGCGATTGAACTCATTAGACAATCCGACTTTGCAATTTCTCATTCTAAAGAGCAGGGCAGTAACCGTGCCAGTTTTTTTGATACGGAATTGATGGAGACGTTTAATCGCGGGATGCAGATTGAAAGCGAACTGGCTAATGCCTTGAACAACGACGAATTCTACCTTGTTTATCAACCACAATTAAACGTTGTAGATAATATAATCACTGGATTTGAAGTCCTGTTGCGTTGGAATAATAAAAGATTGGACTTTGTTTCACCAGCTGAATTTATTCCTGTTGCTGAAGAAAAAGGATATATCGTGAAAACTGGACGCTGGTTGTTGCAAGAGACTATAAAAACTGCCCGCAGTTGGATCGATCTAGGACTGGAATTTGGTACACTCTCGATTAATGTTTCGCCGGTTGAATTGTTCCAAAAGGATTTTAGAGAGAGATTGCTGGAGACGTGCGTAAAGTACGACGTTCCGCCAGAAAAAATAAAAGTAGAGATTACGGAACGAACGGTCATGAATTCCAATGCCAAGAATATAACGATTATTAATGATTTGTTGGCAGATGGATTCAAAATTGCTCTTGACGATTTTGGGATGGGGTATTCAAACTTCAACTTCTTATTTGAATTTGAAATCACTACGCTAAAACTGGACAAATCATTAGTCGAACATATCAAAGATAAAAAGCGGCGTCTTTTCATTGAGAGTATCCTCAAACTCAGAGATTACAAAGACTTTGATGTGATTGCGGAAGGTGTCGAAACAAAAGAAGAACTGGATACACTCGTTGGATTAGGCTGCCGACGCATTCAAGGCTACTACTTTAGCCAACCGCTGAAACGATCAGTGGCAGAGAAATTTTTAATGGATTTTAGTAATAAAAGCGCTGATATGGGGAAATAAAATCACCCGTATTCGCGCTTTTTAATTTTTGTAAATAAAACTATCTGGGAATGGAAGTCAGCAGAATAAAAGGTTATAGTTAATGTGAGGTGATGAAAGATGCTGAAAGAAGCATGTGTAGAAAATTTTACAGATGTACCTGCAGTAATTAATCGGGGAGCAAAACGGATTGAACTCTGTGATAACTTATCTGTCGGCGGAACAACGCCAAGTTTAGGGGTAATAAAAGTTTCAACGGAATATTGCTATGATAATGATGTATCCGTTATCGTTATGCTGAGACCGCGTGGTGGAGATTTTGTCTATTCGATTATGGAGAAAGCAATGATGATCCATGACTTGGAAGAAATTAGCAAATTGCGTCCAGAAGGTATTGCAGTAGGTGCTTTGACGGCCGAAAATGAATTGGACAAACCATTTTTGGAAGAAATCGCAACTTTGGCAAAGAATAAACACATGACTTTAGTGTTCCATATGGCTTTTGATCTCATACCAAAAGACTTACAGAGAGAGTCATTATTATGGCTGCAAGAGCACGGATTCATACGAATTTTAACGCACGGCGGACCTGCTGAAAAAACGATTTTTGAAAACATTGAAAATATTGCTGAACTGATGAAAATTAGCCCCGATATGACAATCATGCCAGGCGGCGGACTGACGAAAAACAACTTAGACGAATTGTTGACGCATATCGATGCTGTGGAAGTCCACGGCACTCGAATTGTATAAAACTTAGACATGCTTAATTAAGTATGTTAAACTGTTTAAGACAAAAACTTAATAGCCTTGTTAGGTGAGGTTACTGTACTAGAGATATGCTGCTGCCCAGAAACGTCGAAAGACGCCAATGGGTCAACAGGAATTTCCGAATTAAGGGAATTCTTAACGTAGCTGGGATTCACAATCCCTATGCTGTACAGAGCTAAAACTCGACGAAGAGGTGCGAATTCTTTTACTGTACACATATGTTGTATTTTTGCATGCTCTTTGGGAGCATGCTTTTTTTGTTTAGATGAACTTTCAGGAGGTGGTTGTAATGGACCCGAAGCCCAGGTGCAATAAAAAAATGGTAAACAATATAACTGAGGGGGACATTGCCCCCTATTTGAGAGGGATTACTAATCATGAAAAACTACGAAAACATTTTCCAAGCTGCTAAAAACAACAACCGCCAAGCGTTCCGCTCCAGCTTCTTCAAGCTTCACTTGAAGGACCAAGAGGAGCTATACCACGCTTTGTATCCGAAAAACAAAGAGAAAATCGAAGGCTTTTTAACACCTGCTGAGTTTTCAGATCTATTTAAATGGATGGACACTGAGGGACAAAAAGAAGTTTATGAGGTATTTTCCCGAGATTATGTAGCGGGCTTACTGCCTTATATGGAAACAGATACCATTGTTAAGTTTCTATCCATTCTGGAGGAGGAACAAGCAGAAGAATTACTCCACTTACAAGAAGAAGATTTACGCTGCCAAATCAAGGAAGTTATGACCTTTAATCCCGAGACTGCTGGATCTATCATGAATAAGAGTTTTGTTATTGCGACAATGAATGAAACGGTCAAAGATGTCGCAGAGCGGTTACGTGCTTCGGCACTCACAGTTGAAATGGTGTATTATGTCTATGTTCTAAATGGCGAAGGGCAACTATGTGGAGTTGTGTCGTTGCGTGATTTAATGACAAATCCGGATAGTAAGATTTTGACAGAAATCATGGTTACAAAACTAGTGTCGGTGGCAACTACGAATGACCAGGAGTTGGCAGCAAAGATGCTGCAGGCATATGATTTAATTGCCATTCCAGTTTTGGATGATGCTGGGAAAATGAAAGGAATTATCACGGTCGATGATGTTATGGACGTATTAACGGAAGAGGTCACAGAAGATTTCCACGAATTTGCGGCAATTAGTAAATCAGACTCTAGCACTAATGCTAAAGAAAGTGTCTGGAATGATGCCCGCGTGCGGATGCCTTGGATTATTATATTGGTCTTTTTAGGAATGATAAGTGCTTCGTTAATTAGTTCGTTTGAAGATACATTAAATCAAGTCGTTTTGTTGGCGGCATTTATTCCTATCATTATGGATTCAGCCGGAAATGTGGGGACACAATCGCTTGCGGTTGCTGTTCGAAAATTATCAGTCGGAGATAATCCGTTTAGTGAGGAATTCTGGAAAACGATTTGGCAAGAATTTCTGGTAGGGACCATAATAGGAGCTGCTGCTGGAATCGTTCTTGGTTTAATTGTAGCCTTATTTTATGGTAATACCATTTTAGGAATTATTATCGCCGTATCGTTGCTTCTAACGCTAAGTTTATCCAATGTTGTTGGAGCTGTTATACCGGTTATCATCCATAAATTCAAGCTTGACCCGGCTGTTGCTTCAGGTCCGTTTATCACAACCATAAATGATGCTTTAGGCTTAATCATTTATTTTTCAATTGCAACGCACCTGTTACATTTATTATAGAATACTAAATATAGAAGGAGAGAGGGATAAGAGTCCTTCGCTCCTTTTTTGCTTGCTCGAGAGCTAAAAAAGAGCTTAAAAAACCAAGGAAAACCAACATTTCTAGATTGTGGTGGAACGTAAAAGGATATCTTTTGCTTTTTAATATCAGGTACTTTTATAATGCGGATAAAGGAGTTAAGATAGTTAATGACAGGCGGCCTGATTTATAAAATTCGCTTCTCTTAATTTTTTGGCTTATAATAGTAGGATTGTCGCTTGTTCACAAAAATAATGTATGAAGGAGGAGTATATGAAGAATGAAGGACGTTTAACGAAAGGAAAGAATTTACTTTTAGGAATTGTATTTATACTATTGGTGGCTTCAATTATTTTTGCGGTCTACATGTTCTTTCAAGCACCTGAAGAAGCTACCGGCATTGAGGGAGAGCGAATGAAGAGTGATTATATCTTAATGATTTTACAGTGTACGTTTGGCGCTCTCGTTATTTTTTTACCACAAAGAGTGGAAAACCACTTTGAAATTGATATTCCGAATGTAATCGAAATTATTTATATAATCTTTTTATTTTTAGCTATTTATTTAGGGGAAGTACGGAATTTTTATTTCTTATTTCCAAATTGGGATGCTGTTCTGCATTTTTTTAGTGCAGGAATGCTGGGAGCAGTCGGCTTCATGTTGGTTAATTTTATGACGGGAATTGAGAAGTTGAATTTACGCTTGAGTCCAGGCTTTGTATCGTTTTTCGCATTTTGCTTTGCATTGACATCTGGCGTAGTTTGGGAAATATATGAATTTATGGCGGACGGTATTCTCGGTACAAATATGCAGAAATTTATAACATTTGAGGGTGAGATGCTTATAGGGCGAGAAGCAGTGCGCGACACAATGGAAGATTTGATTGTGGATGCACTGGGTTCATTGTTAATTGTTTTAATCGGCTATTTCTACTTACGCCGCAAACGCGTGGTTGAACTGGAAAAGAACCCTGAATTGGAATTGAGTGAATAAAAAAATCAGTACTGGGGAAAACGCCCAGTACTGATTTTTTCATAGTATAGGGTTTATAAGTTTCTGGGGGAAAGTCATTCATTATTTTCACGTTTTTTCCTTTTGTTCCAAGGAGGGTATAATAATAGATTTTTACCGTAAATAGCTCACTCAGATCGAAAAATCGTTTTGAGTGAGCTATTTTTCGCAAAAAGGCTCACTCAGATTGAAAAATCAGTTTGAGTGAGCTATTTAGTTACTTTAAGATGGGCATTAAGACTTTATAAAGAATAATAGCAAAGGCTGCACCGACGATACCTTGTAAGAGGTTCATAGGTGAGGCCGCGAACGCTGCTGCTAATCCATACAAGAACCAATCCGTCAGAAAATAGCCGGCTGTCATCCAGATTGCGGGTATAAATACTGCAAAATAGATCTTTCCAGTTTTTTTATATAGAACTCCAGCAAAAAGACCTTCTAGTCCTTTTACGAAAAAAGTAAAGGGGATATACATGGCATAACCTGCAATCATATCTGCCAAAGCAGAACCAATGGCACCTGCCCAAAAACCGGCGGCCGGTCCTAAAATTAAAGCGGCCAACAACAAAATAGTATCGCCTATATTTACATACCCTTGTGCACTCGGGATTGGAATGCGAAAGAGTAGGGTCATAACCGTTGTTAATGAAGCGAACATGGCGAACAGAACCAATTGGTGTGTTTTATTTCTTTTCATTCGAACACTCCTTTTTCATCATATTATACATGATTGCTTAAAAATGAATATCGAATTAGAGAAGCCTACCCACTAAGTAATATTAATGCCACATCACTTGCTTTCTTTTGGTACAATAATCTAGATAGATTAAAAAGGAGGCGGATGTGTAATGCACCAACCGCGTGTTTTAGTAATACAAGATATATCCGCCAGTTGCCGGATTTCAGCGAACGTCGCTGTTCCCGTTTTAAGCTGCTTAAATAATGCCGTGAATATTTTACCGACAGCCCTTTTAAGTACGCATACGGGGATCGGTTTTTCAGATTTTACTTACCTTGATTTAACAAATGAGATAAAAAAGATATTAAATCATTGGCAATCTTTGGGTATCAAATATGACGGTGTTTTAATCGGGTATTTGGGTTCGACTGAACAGATTGCTCTGGTGAAGCGCATCATTCGAGACTTTTTGAAGCCGGACGGTATCGCCATTTTGGACCCAGTAATGGGAGATCATGGTTTTTTATACACGGGCTTTGATGCTGGTTACGTTCGTGAAATGCGCGAACTCTGTAGCGCGGTTTCAGTTATAATCCCGAACATGACCGAGGCGAGTTTATTGCTGGATCGTCCCTATAAAAGTGGACCGTATACAAAAGAATATGTAGAAGAAATTATTAAGGAGCTTGCAGCTCTGAATAGTCGCACAACTATTTTAACAGGCGTGCGTTTTAATGACGAAGAGTTAGGAGCAGCCAGTCATTATGCTGGTTCCCCTGATATTAACTATTGTTTCGATAAATGGCATCAGGGGCACTTTGATGGCACGGGTGATTTATTTTCTAGTACTGTTGGAGGTCTTTTATTTCAGAAAAAAACATTAGAAGAGGCGACAACAATCGCCGTAGCGTATGTCAACCGTGTGATTCAAAGAACCATCAATAGTGAGTCAGACCCGCTGTTTGGCGTACAATTTGAAACAGATTTACCATTTCTGATGCAATCCGTTCATGAAGGGAGATAAATAAATGAACCCCCTAGTTGTGGTGGAACAGTTACTGCTTTTGATGCTTGTGATGCTAATCGGTTATAGCGTGGCACGAATGAAATTGCTTGATGACCATGCGGAAATGAATTTTGCGACTTTAATTAATTATGTTACAGTACCGGCGTTAATTTTGTCAGCAACGGATGGTGGGGCAGTGGCTGGATCGAAGTGGGACAGTTTAATCGTTCTTTTCGTTGCGAGCAGTTCCTATGTATTTTTTACCTTATTAGCGTTTTTTATCCCGAAGCTTTTCAAAGTAAAGCCGGATGAAATAGGCGTTCTACAATTTGTGACTGTGTTTGCGAATAACGGCTTTATGGGATTACCCGTGGTATTGGCCTTGTTTGGAACAAGTGGGCTGTTTTATGCTTCTATCTTCAATATTCCGAATAATATCCTCGTGTATTCGTTAGGTGTTTATTTCATTTCCAGAGGGAAGAAGAAACAGACGATTGATTTACGAAAATTGCTACTAAATCCCGCTATTATATCGGCTTTTTTGGCACTCTTGCTGTTTCTCTTTGATATTCAGCTGCCTTCTTTACTTTCGAAAACATTGGTGAGTCTGGGGAATATGATAAGCTCCCTTCAAAGTAGACACTGAAAAAAACAAACTACTTTGAAGGGGGTTTTTTTCTATGACTAGAAAACATACCGATCCAGAACTGTTACATTTAATTGATTTACACCTAAGGGGTGTTTCTTATCGAACGCTTGTTGATCAGCACCATCTCAAACTATCTGATACCACTTTTATGAATTATGTCCATCGGTACCAGGACCATGGCATGGAAGGGATCCGCTCCCAGAAGAATTACCGCAGTTACTCGAAAGAATTCAAGCAGAAAATTGTAGCTGAATACCTACAGACGGGTTACGGCTTTTCATACTTAGCCGCTAAATATAACATTCCATCTAAAACAACGGTAAACAAATGGGTAATTCGATATACTGAAGGAAAAGAGAATGAGACATATTCTCCGAAATCTGAGGTGTACAACATGACGGGTGTTAAAAAATCATATGAAGAAAAATTAAAAATCGTAGAAGATTACATAGCCAATCGCCTGACTTATCTGGAAGCAGCGGAGAAAAACCATGTAAGTTACAGTAACATTTATTCCTGGGTGAATAAATACAAAAAGCATGGACCGATAGGTCTGGAAGACAACCGGGGCCGCGGGAAGCCCACGGAAATTCAAACAACGGAAGAACGTTTAAACGCAGAAGTAGAGACACTCAAAGCCCGGAATAAATGGCTAGAAATGGAGAACGATGCGTTAAAAAAGCGCCGAAAAATCGCTGGGAATCACAAATCACAGGGGTTAGACAAGAAGTGGAATATTTAACTATTGAAGAATTAAAGCATAAATATCCCGTTATCCATCTTTGTGACATACTGGGTATCGCCAAATCCAGCTACTATAAGTGGTTAAAACGGGAACCCTCAGAAACAGAATTAAAACGCCTGAAACTGATGCGGGCGATCAAAGGAATCCACGAGGCATTCGGTGGGATTTACGGCTACCGAAGAATGACCATCTTTCTCAACTTTTTTAGAAGAGCGAAAGTGAATCATAAGTGTGTACACCGCCTCATGAGAATCATGGGGATCACAGCCGTCATCCGTCGCAAAAGAAGGAACTACGTGCCACACAAAGCCGCACATGTGGCTGAAAACATCTTAAACCGTGATTTCCACGCTGAAAGACCCATGGAAAAGTTATTGACGGATGTCACGGAATTCCGGTTGACCAATGGGACAAAACGTTACCTGAGCGCTATTTATGACCTCGGGTCAAAGAAAATCGTGGCTTATAAAACCAGTCACCGCAATGACAACCCGTTAGTACTGGATACACTAAAGCAGATTTTGGGTGATGTAAAGCCTGAAACCACACTGATTCATAGCGACCGCGGTTCCCAGTACACCTCCCATGCCTTTAACAAGATGATTAAAGATCACCAGATAATCCATAGTATGTCACGCGTCTCGAAATGTATTGACAACGGCCCTATGGAAGGCTTTTGGGGTACCCTCAAGGTGGAGATGTTTAACCTGGATACGTTTGACAGACCAGCGTACTTAGACCGGAAAATCAAGGCATACATCGCGTTCTTCAACAATGAACGCGTTACTTTGGATATGGGATTAGCGATTCCTACGGAAGAGAAGATTCTACAAATGATTGCATAAACGCTACAAAAAAAGACCACACATTTTTACATGCATGGTCTAAAATACTTTGTTTTTTACCTGTCTACTTGACAGGGGGCAGTTCAATATTACTTCGCCCCTCGCGATGTTCATCATTGGAATGTCGATGATACGAATCAATATCGGTGATGCATTTAAAGATATGCGGTTGTTGGCATTTGCAGTCTTTCGTATGCTCATTATTCCTGCCGCAATGTGGTTTGTTTTACGCCCGATTATTACGAACCCGTTGATTCTTGGCGTTCTCATTACAATAGCGGGTATGCCGGGACCTGCGATGGCGGTCACTTTAGCGACCTTATATGATGGAAATACCGGAATGGCGACGCGCTATGTTTTTATTTCCACCATTATATCTGTCCTTACAATTCCACTTTTAAGCCTGTTATTCGGTTAGAGCTGTGTTAAAATATGAAGATAGTTGTATTAAAGAAGTACAATTAGTAATTAAAGGAGATTAGAAGATGGAGAAACAAGAACTAAAAAAACGTTCAGAAGTACCAGTAGAATTAACGTGGGATTTAGAAGTCCTTTTCGCAACCCGCGCTGAATATGAAACAGCACTAACAAAAATGGAAGCTGACGTAGCAGAATTTGCGGAGACATTTACAGGTGCTTTAAATAATGCGGAAGTAATCGTTGAAGCAATCAAAGCCTATGAAGCGATTCAAACGCAAGTGTCTGTTCTTTATCATTATGCGAATCTACCGGCAGCGACGGACTTAACCAATGCGGACTATACGCAAATGGCCGGCCAATTCGATAACAAGATGGCAACTGTTTCGGCAACACTGTCATTTTTTGATTCTGAATTGACTCAAGTCCCTGAAGAAATTCTAGATGCAGTAGTGGAAATAGAGCCGCTTTATGCTTCTTTTATTCGTCACACAAAAGCCGATAAGCATATTCAATTGACTCCGGAAGTTGAAAAAGCATTGGCGCAACTTTCACCAACCTTATATGCACCCGAAAGTATTTATGATCAAGCTAAACTAGCGGATATGGACTTTGGAACTTTTACAGTTGATGGAGAAGATTATCCACTGAGCTTTGTCCTTTACGAAGATTTCTATATGTATCATACGGATACAGCGATTCGTCGTGCAGCGTTTGACGCTTTTTCTAAAGTGTTGAAGCAATACGAAAACGTGATTGCACAAGCGTACTATTCAAAGGTACAAACAGAAAAAACATTGGCTACGATGCGTGGTTTTGATTCTATTTTCGATTACTTACTTTATAATCAAGAAGTGGATCAAGATTTGTATAACCGTCAAATCGACGTTATTATGTCTGATTTAGCGCCTGTTATGCGTAAATACATCACGCATTTGAAAGAAGTACAAGGTCTGGACAAAGTAACGTATGCAGACTTGAAGATTGACTTAGATCCTGAGTACTCACCAAAAGTAACCATTGAAGATTCACAAAAAATGGTAGCAGATGCTGTTTCTATTTTAGGGGAAGAATATACGGAAATGATTATGCGCGCCTATCCGGAACGTTGGGTAGATTTTGCTCAAAATACAGGGAAGTCAACCGGCGGATTCTGTACATCTGTATCTGCCAATAAAGCACATCCGTATATTTTAATGTCTTGGACGAACCACTTGAGTAACGTTTATACGCTTATTCATGAATTTGGTCATGCAGGACAAGGGATTATGTCATCTGACCATAATGCTGTAGTGGGCGACAACCCATCATTATATTTGATTGAAGGACCTTCAACATTCAATGAATTGTTGCTAACAGATTCCTTAACGCGCAAAACAGATGATCCACGTATGGAACGTTTTGCTTTAACGAAAATGATGTCGGATACGTACTTCCATAACTTTGTAACGCATTTATTGGAAGCCGCTTACCAACGTGAAGTCTACAAATTGGTAGATGCAGGTCTCGGCTTTGACGCACAAAAATTGAGTGAATTAAAACGTAACGTTCTGGAAACATTCTGGGGAGATGCAGTTGAAATTAACCCGGGTGCTGAATTGACGTGGATGCGTCAACCGCATTACTACATGGGACTTTATCCTTATACATATTCTGCAGGGCTAACAATTGCGACTCAAGCATTCTTGAAAGTAAAAGAAGAAGGGCAGCCAGCCGTTGAGCGTTGGTTAGAGTTCCTGAAAACAGGAGACACGTACATTCCAGCAGAAGCAGCTGCAATTGCAGGTGTTGATATTACGACTGACAAACCATTGAAAGATACAATTGCGTATCTAGACCGTTCTGTCGACCGTATGATTGCTTTAACAAAAGAATTGAATTAATCAAAAAAACCATTCAGCCCCTACTTTAAGGGGCTGAATGGTTTTTTGATATATACGAGCAACTGCCTCGTAAACGTGCTCAAAAAGGCAACCCCGACGTCACTTCGCGAATAATGCTCGGATGGTCTACGACCACCCTCTGCTTATTCACTCCAGTGATTCGGGGCTAAACGCCTTTTTTCCCACTCTGTTTTATTTATATATGACAGCTACACCGTAATGATCAGATACTAAAGGAAGGTTATCACCGTCGAATTTGATTTCATACTTCTCTACTTCATAGTCATGATTAGAGAAAACATAGTCAATGCGCAGTGGCACTTCGTTATCTGCCCAGCCATCGATTGCGGGTGGGACCGTAGCAGAACCGCTTTTAACTTCTGCAGCTTGATAAGCATCGAACCATTTAGAATCAATGATAAAGTCGTAACCTTCATCACGAACATCAGCCGGATTGTTAACATCTCCAAGAATAAAAATCGGGCGCTTACTTTCCATTTGTTTGCTGAGTCCTTCTTCCAGACGATTCCACTCTTGTAGGAATGGATTTTCGCCTTCGTTCTTCCACCAAGAGAGGTGAATCGAAACCAGCGTTTCAGTCGCTGTTTCTACGACCATCGCGAAGCGGGTAAGGATGCTGGTAAAATCATTTTCATTAGAAAGTTGAATGTGCTGAACCGATTGAATCGGCTGTTTACACAGCACTGCAACACCTTCATCATAAATATCATAGCCTAAATGGCAGGGTACCCATGACCAATTGTAATGTACATTTTTTTCAGCCAGTGCTTTGACTAAGAAGTAGGCAAAGTTATTTTCCTTGATGGGAATATCAGCCTGCGTTGCAACATAGCCAAGTGGCTGAATAACAGCTTCATTAACAGAAAGCTGGTTTACTTCTTGTAATGCAATAGCGTCATAATCACTTTCGATAATGTCCGCTATCAAAGCAGCGTATGCTGAAGGGTCCTGTGTTTGAACCCAACTATGTGTGTTTAAAGATAATAGTTTCATACGCCTCTCCTTTAATTGTTATTGCATGATATCAATGATATCAGATTTAATGACGTCAGCTTTTGGACCATACACAACTTGGATTCCTTTACCTTTACGGACTACGCCGCTAGCACCAAGTTTTGTCCATTCTTTATCTTCTGCAACCTTTGTTTCATCCAGAACAGTTACACGTAGACGTGTCATACATGCATCCACGTCAGTCATGTTTTCTTTACCACCAAAAGCTTCAATAATGTTTAATGCCAGACGCGCTTCATCCGTTGTAGCATCTGAAGTACTGCCATCAGCTACAGTCGTTGTTTCACCTTCACCGTCGAAGTCAGTGTAGTTACCTAAACGACCTGGCGTAGCGAATTTGAAGCGTTTGATCATGAAACTTGCAATGAAGTACATAGCTACAGCAAAGGCAGCAGTAATCCAAATGAAGTTCACAACATCTAACCAAAGACCTGCTTTAAGTGACATTGGAATACGTGTTGCAAATTCCAACACACCGAATGAGTGAACACGTAGGCTAATGATGTCAGCCATTGCAAATGCAAGACCTTGAAGCACCGCGTACACACCGTATAGAGCAGGCGCAGCAAACATGAACATGTATTCAAGCGGCTCTGTAACACCTGTTAGGAATACAGCAACAGAAGCAGATAGGAACATTGATTTGTATTTCGGACGTTTGTCAGCATCGACATTTTTGAACATTGCGAAAGCAAGTCCCATTAAGATACCAGCTGCACCAATCATTTGACCAACTTTGAAACGAGCAGGTACGACGGAGTTTAGCAATGTGTCGTATGCACCAGCATCGCCCGCATTGTTTAAGTTAACCAAGTCACTTGCCCAAGCCAACCAAAGTGGGTCTTGACCAAATACTTGCGAACCAGCTGCAGCACCAGTCATGATTGTGTACGTTCCACCAAGTGGCGTGTAGTTCATCGGAATTGTTAACATGTGGTGGAGACCAAATGGTAACAACAGACGCTCAAGCGTACCATAAACAAATGGCGCTAAAATTGGAGCAGTATCAGCAGATCCTGCAATCCAAATACCAAAGTTATTAATACCTGTTTGAACAACAGGCCAGATAACTGCTAAACCAAGAGAAATAACAACAGACCATCCGATAACTACGAATGGTACAAAACGTTTACCATTGAAGAAAGAAAGAGCATCTGGTAATTTTCGGAAGTTATAGTATTTATTATATATAACCGCTCCGACAAAACCGGCAATAATACCAACGAATACTCCCATATTCAGCGCAGGTGCGCCCAATACTGAAGTAAAGTAACCATCGACTAATATTTCTTGTCCAAAGAACGTTTTTGCAGTAGCGCCTTCAGTTAGAAGCATATCTCCTGTTACGTTAAATAATTTACCAGTGGTACGGTTGATAAGAATAAAAGCGAGTAGAGCAGCAAATGCTCCGCCGGCACGATCTTTAGCCCATGAACCACCGATTGCGACTGCAAATAAAATATGTAGGTTAACAATGACTGCCCATCCTAAGTCCTCAATAACACCAGCAGTAGTTAATAATAATTGCATATCACCGGCAAACATACCGATCATTTTACCAATACTAATCATTAAACCTGCAGCTGGCATAACTGCGATAACGACCATTAAAGCTTTACCGAATTTTTGCCAAAATTCGAATGAAAATAGTTTTTTCATCCTAAAAACTCCCCTCGTATACAAATGGTGCAACCGTTTGCGTTACACATGATTGGTAGTATAAAATATAAAGTGAAATTTTGCAAGCGTTTTTCTTTGGAATTAATTTGATTGCCACAAACCTTCTCTGCACGCCAAAATAATTACAAATCCGTAAATTATTTTTTAAATCAAAATGACAGTTGACAGTGCAACCGATTGCACGTAAACTGTAGTAGAATTCTTAGATTAGGGGGAAATGATTTTGACTCAACAAATTTTTGGCATCCATCCATGGAAAGTAGCAACGACTGAATTAGATAAAGAAAACCGTCGTCTACAAGAAAGTTTAACCAGCTTAGGTAACGGATATATGGGAATGCGTGGTAACTTCGAAGAAGCTTATTCCGGCGATCATCACCAAGGAACCTATATGGCAGGCGTATGGTACCCGGACAAAACACGTGTTGGCTGGTGGAAAAACGGCTATCCTGAATATTTTGGAAAAGTAATCAATGCTTTGAACTATATCTACATGCACATTTATGTAGATGGCGAAAAAGTAGATTTGTATACTGATGAATTGAAGGATTTCGATTTATCACTTGATATGCAAAAAGGATTATTAGAGCGTAGCTTCACAATTGTAAAGAATGGAAAAGATGTTTCTGTTAAATTTACGCGTTTCCTAAGTATCCAAACAAAAGAATTATGTGCAATCAAAATGGAAGTGACAGCTTCAGAAAAAACAGCGATTCGGGTAGAGAGCGCGTTGGACGGCGACGTTCGCAACGAAGATTCCAACTACGATGAAATGTTCTGGGAATTTGTAGGAAATTCAGACAACACACTTGTGGTTGAGACGATTCCAAATAACTTCGGTATCGAGCAATTTAGCGTAGCAGCTGCGATGCACCACAATGCAACGGGATTCGAAAATACTGGGAATACAAAAGATTCTTTCTTCGTATCACAGGTATTTGAAGGAACAGCAGATAAAGATAACACAATCACTTTAGAAAAATACATTACCTTAACAACAAGCCGTGATTATAAAAAAGAGCAACTAGCTGAAGAAGCGAATGCAATTTACAACGCAAATGTTTCCGACCGTTCTTTCGAAGAATTGTTGGCAGCACATGCGGAACTTTGGGCGCAACGTTGGGAATTAGCGGATATCGTAATCGGTGGCGATGATGAAGCACAACAAGGGATTCGTTTTAACTTATTCCAATTATTCGCAACATACTATGGCGATGATGAGCGTCTGAACATTGGACCAAAAGGATTCACAGGTGAGAAATACGGCGGAGCAACTTACTGGGATACAGAAGCGTACGGCGTACCGTTCTACTTGGCTGTTACAGATCCACAAGTAACACGTAACCTATTGAAATACCGTCACAACCAATTACCGGGTGCATTCCACAACGCACAACAACAAGGTTTGAAGGGTGCTTTGTACCCAATGGTTACCTTCACAGGTGTCGAGTGTCATAATGAGTGGGAAATTACGTTTGAAGAAATTCACCGTAACGGTGCAATTGCTTACGCCATTTATAACTATTCAGCGTACACAGGTGACGAAAGCTACCTGGAAAATGAAGGGTTGGAAGTCTTAAGCGCAATCAGTCGCTTCTGGGCAGACCGTGTTCACTTCTCAAAACGCGAGCAAGCATACATGATGCATGGCGTAACAGGTCCAAACGAATACGAAAATAACGTAAACAATAACTGGTACACAAACCGTATTGCTGCATGGGTATTGCGTTATACATTAGAAAGTATTGCAAAATTCCCAGCGCGCGAAGCTGCTTTAGAAATCACAGAAGACGAAAAAGCGAAATGGCAAGATATTGTTGACCGCATGTACTTCCCATACGACAAAGAATTAGGTGTATTCGTTCAACACGATACGTTTTTAGATAAAGACTTAATGCCAGTTGAAGATGTACCGGCATCAGACCTACCGTTGAATCAACATTGGTCATGGGACAAAATTCTACGTTCATGCTTCATCAAACAAGCGGACGTTCTACAAGGGGTTTACTTGTTCAGTGACGAATTCACGTTGGAAGAAAAAGAACGTAATTTTGATTTCTACGAACCAATGACAGTTCATGAATCAAGCCTATCTCCATGTATTCACGCGATTTTAGCAGCTGAATTAGGGAAAGAAGAAAAAGCTGTTGAAATGTACAAACGGACAGCGCGTCTTGACTTGGATAACTACAACAACGATACAGAAGACGGCTTGCACATTACGTCAATGACAGGTAGCTGGTTGACAATCGCAGAAGGATTTGCGGGTATGCGTGCTAAAAATGGCTTGCATTTTGCACCATTCTTACCGACTGATTGGGATAACTATGAATTCCACATTAACTACCGTGGCCGTTTAATCTTAATTTCGGTTGATGCAGAAGGCGTTCGTTTAGACCTTGTGAAGGGTGACACTCTAACTGTGACACTTTACAATGAGACACATGAACTAACAGACTCTGTTCACGTTCCTTTGAATAAAGTAGCTAAATAAAAACAGTCATTTTTCAGAAGCGTTCGAATGATGCACTTCTCATTCGAACGCTTACATGGTAATCTTATAGTACTAAAACGAATACTAAGGATAGAGCTTATGACTGTTACGATAAAAGATGTTGCAAAAGAAGCAGGAGTCGCGACTTCAACGGTTTCTCGGACCCTAAAAGACAGTCCGTTAATCAGTGAAACGACTAAAATTAAAGTGCGGGCAGCGATGGCGAAGTTAGGTTATACACCTAATTTTGCTGCTCAAAACCTAGCCAATAAATCGACGCGTACCATCGGGGTAATTCTGCCAGTAGCAACTATGGGAAACCCTGCGCAAAACCCTTTATTTCTTGAAATGATTCAAGAGATAGGGGTAGTTTGCAATGAAAAAAAATATATGATTTCGCTTGCGACCGGGAAAACACTAGATGAATTGAAAGACAGTGTACGGTTGATGCATCAACGTAAATTAGTTGATGGATTTATACTCTTGTATTCGGAAGCGAACGATCCAATCCGGAAGTTCTTGCATGAAGGAAAGATTCCTTATGTCCTCGTAGGGAAGCCGGATATTTATGAAAATGAGACCCTCTATATCGATAACGATAACCGCTTAACAGGGAAAAATGCGACAGAATGGTTACTTCAAAATGGCCATACCCAAATTGGTTATATTGGATTAACGCCTTCCCAATTAGTGGACAAGTTACGCTATGAAGGGTATCGGGACGCACTTTTGGAAGCTGATTTAGAAGTTTTTCCAGAATTATCGTTTGAAACTTCAGCAGATTTCGAAGGATTTCAAACGTTTATAACGGAGAATAAACCAACAGGCTTAGTTGTTGCAGACGATCGTCTTGCATTGCAGGTCCGTGAATATTTACAACAACAACACTTACGTGTACCGGAAGATATATCGTTAATCAGTTTTAATAATTCCGTTTTCGCCACGTTGTCACATCCATTTTTGACGACTGTTGATATTCATGTAAAAGAATTAGCGAAGCAGGCAGCAATGCTCATTATTCATTATCTGCAGGAGCCGGAAACGTTGATGTCAAAGGTAATTGTGCCTCATGAAGTAGTCGAACGTGAAACAGTTAAAAAGATGAATCAAAACGCGTAATGAAATTTATTTGAAAATAATTGTTGACAATCGATTTCGAATTATATAATATACATTCAACACTAAAAATTGAATAAATAAAAAATCAATGATGAAGAGAGTAAATTGGATTATTTTATTTCAGCGAGACAGGGTAGAGTGGAAGCCTGTCAATAAAAAACCAGTTGAACCGCACTCCATCGATGAAGATGTGAAACTAAGTAGCTTCTTCCGCAGATCATGCGTTATTACAATGAGGTGGATATGCCATGAGCATGTCAACTAGAGTGGTACCGCGGACTTCCTATATATATGAACCCGTCTCTTGCGATTAGCAAGGGGCGTTTTTTTTGTACTTAAATTTCTAAAAAGGGGATACCAATGATGATGAAACGACGAAGTAGCTTAGAGAGCAAATAAAAATCCATGCATACTAACAAACATACCCTTAGGAGGAAATTAAGATGAAAAAGAATATGATAAAAGGTTTTGTAGGAATTATGAGTGCAGTATTATTGGCAGCTTGTGGGGCTGAAGCGGAAACAACAAATGAAAGTTCACAAGCAGCTGAAACTGCTGGAGATAAAATCGCACAAATCCAAGAAGCAGGCGTTCTGAATATGGTTACGTCAGCAGATTGGCCACCATACGAATGGCATTTGATTGAAAATGGCGAAGATAAAATTGTCGGATTTGATATTGCTATTGCAGAGTACATTGCGGCTGAACTTGGCGTTGAATTAAATATTACAGATATGGATTTTGACGGTTTAATTCCAGCTGTCTCAACAGGAAAAGCAGATATAATTATGGCTGGGATGAACCCAACGCCAGAAAGATCAGAAAGTGTCGATTTCTCAGACATTTATATCTTAGAAACTGACGTTGTTATGGTCAGAGCAGAAGATGCCGAAAAATATTCAACGCTTGAAGGTATCGAGAATATGAAATGGGCAACACAAAAAGCAACTGTCCAAGAAGACTTCATCAAAGAGACATATCCAGAAAGCTACTTGCAATCAGTTGGTCAATGGGGAACAGCAATTCTTTCTTTGAAAACTGGTAAAGTGGATGGCATTCTAATGGTTGATGCTGTAGCGGAACAATATGTAAAACAAAATCCAGATTTGGCAATTGCAACTGCGCCAATCGAAAGTACACCTAACTCATCTGCAATCGCAGTTCAAAAAGGGAATAAAGAGTTTACTGACAAGATTAATGAGATTCTCGCTGAATTAGAAGAGTCTGGTAAGTTAGATGAGTTTTACGAAGAAAATACAAAATTGATGGAAGAAAAAGTTTCAGCTGAATAGGAGGAAATATGATGGCTAAAAATATTATAATAATTGGTGCTGCTGGTCGAGATTTTCATAACTTCAATACATTCTACCGTGATAACACAGACTATAATGTCGTTGCTTTTACTGCCACACAAATTCCTGATATTGATGGTCGTCGTTATCCAGCTGAACTTGCAGGAACATTATATCCTGCCGGTATTCCAATTTATGCAGAAGAACAATTGCCACAATTGATTGCATCCTTGCAAGTTGAAGAGTGCGTATTCTCTTATAGCGATGTTCATTACGAAACGGTAATGGGAGTCGGCGCAATCGTCAATGCTGCTGGTGCTGACTTCTCTCTATTGGGACCAACAAAAACACAATTAAAAAGTAACAAACCGCTTATCTCTGTAACAGCTGTTCGTACCGGAGCAGGGAAGAGCCAAACATCACGTAAAGTCATTGAAACATTGATGAATAAAGGGTTGCGTGTCATCGCAATTCGTCACCCAATGCCTTACGGAGATTTGAACGCACAACGTGTCCAACGTTTTGCCACTGTTGAAGATTTAGAAAAACACCACTGCACGATTGAAGAGATGGAAGAGTACGAACCGCACGTTGAACGTGGAAATGTCATTTATGCCGGCGTTGACTACTCTGATATCCTTGCTGCAGCGGAAAATGATCCGAGTGGCTGTGATGTAATTTTATGGGATGGTGGAAATAATGACTTCTCATTCTATGAGCCAAATCTCAGCATTACGGTTTTGGACCCACATCGTCCAGGCCATGAGTTGAAATATTATCCCGGTGAAGTTGCCTTGCGTACGGCAGATGTAGCAATTATCAATAAAGTTGATAGTGCAACAAGTGATGCCATTGCAACCGTTGAAGGAAACGTAGTGAAAGCAAATCCTGCTGCAACCATCATTAAAGCTGATTCTACGATTACTGTAGATAATCCCGAATTAATCGCAGGAAAACGCGTATTGGTTGTAGAAGATGGTCCAACACTGACGCACGGGGAAATGCTAATTGGAGCAGGTTCCGTCGCTGCACAACGTTATGGAGCGACGGAAATTGTTGATCCACATCCTTATGCAGTTGGAAAAATTGTTGATACTTTTGCAAAATACCCGCACGTTCAAAATGTGTTGCCAGCGATGGGTTATGGAGAAGAACAACTGAAAGATTTAGAAACAACGATTAATAACACAGATTGTGATGTCGTGATTATCGGTACACCAATCGATTTATCGCGTATTATTACGATTAACAAACCACATACACGTGTTCATTATGAGTTGGATGAAGTAACAACACCTAATTTAGAAACAGTGCTGGATCAGTTTATTGCTCATCATAAACTAGAAAAGAAAACTGCTGTTGCCCATAATTAATATCATCTGGAACTCTTACAACTGAATAGTGATACAATCCATGATAAAAAGAGTAGAGAAAATACTGTCTTTAACAGCGAGCGGGGGATGATGAAAGCCCCGTAGACAGATTTGATTGAACCGCATTTTATCGATGAAAGGGTGAAACTTAGTAGCCTTTTCCGCAGAACAAGCGTTATGTGAATAAGAAGGGTGTGCAAAAAACACATCAATTAGAGTGGTACCGCGGATAATAACTTTACCCGTCTCTTACACACGTAAGAGACGGTCTTTTATTTTAAATATTTTCAACAAAGGAGTACCAAAAATTATGTCCATCGAATTTTTACAAACTTATTTGCCCTTATACTTTCAAGGTGCCGGCTATACGGTTGCCTTATCATTTTTCTCTGTTATCTTAGGGGTGCTCTTGGGAAGCGGCTTGGCAATTGCCAAAATGTCATCCAGTAAATGGCTTAGCATCCCAGCACATGCATACATTCAAGTCGTACGTGGAACACCATTGATGGTGCAATTATTCATTGTTTATTATGGTCTTTACGTACTAAATGTTGACTTACCGGATTTCGCATCTGGTGTTATTACCATCTCTCTGAACTCTGCTGCTTATATCGCTGAAATTATTCGTGCGGGTATTCAAGCCGTTGATAAGGGCCAAATGGAAGCAGCGCGTTCAATCGGAATGAATCAAAATTTAGCAATGCGCAAGATTATTTATCCGCAAGCATTGAAGAATATTTTACCCGCACTAGGGAACGAATTTATTACATTGATGAAAGAATCATCGATTGTTTCCGTTATAGGCATGCAAGATATGATGTTTAAGGCGAAAGTAGTTGCAGGAGCAACGTTTATGCCATTCACTCCTTACATCATCGCAGCTATTTTCTACTTTATCCTCACAACTATCTTTACGAAACTGCTTGAAATTTATGAAAGAAGGTTAAAACAAAGTGATTAAAACGGTTAATTTAACAAAATCATTTGGTGACAAAGAAGTATTAAAAGGTATTAATGAAGAAGTGAAGGACGGCGAAGTTGTTGTTGTTATTGGTCCGTCCGGCTCTGGAAAGAGTACATTTCTACGCTGCCTGAATTTACTGGAGACACCAACATCCGGCGACATTATTTTCAGCGATATAACAATCACACAACCAAAAGCAGATATCGATGCCATTCGTACAAAAATGGGTATGGTATTCCAAAGTTTTAATCTTTTCCCTCATTTAACTGTCTTGGAAAATATTACCATCGGACCGATGGAAATAAATAAAAAAAGTGCAGCCGAAGCCAAAACGATTGCGATGGACTTATTGGAAAGCATGGGATTGGCTGATAAAGCGTTGGTTTATCCTAAATCACTTTCTGGTGGACAACAACAACGTATTGCAATTGCACGGGCATTAGCAATGGAGCCAAGCATGATGTTGTTCGATGAACCAACATCCGCATTGGATCCCGAAATGGTTGGAGAAGTTTTACAAGTTATGAAGAAACTTGCGCTTAACGGTATGACCATGATAGTTGTGACGCATGAAATGGGATTCGCTCGTGAAGTAGGCGATCGCGTCATCTTCATGGACGATGGCGTAGTAGTCGAAAAAGGAACACCAGAAGAAATTTTTGATAACCCGCAAAACGAACGAACGCAAAACTTTTTATCTAAAGTCTTATAAAAATAAAAAACCCGCAGCTTGTCTTCACTGAAGAGTGAATAGCAAGCTGCGGGTTTTTGTGTATATGGGTTATAGTGGCTCACTCAGACAGAAAAAGGCGCGTGAGTGAGCCAAAAGCAGAAAAAGGGCTCACTCAGACAGGAAAAACGGTTTGAGTGAGCCATAAACAGAAAAATGGCTCACTCAGGCAAGAAAATTCGTTTGAGTGAGCCATTTGCAAAATTTAACTTAATGCTTCATTATAATGCGCACGTTCGCCGCCGATTGAACGGGGTCTTGTCCGGGCAGCAGAAAGGATCGCACCGCCGATATTTTTCGTTTCTAAGCGAACGGGTACAACGACAGGGATCATATGCATACCGATAAACGTTTGGCCGATGTCCAGACCTGCTTTTGCTTCGACTTCTTCTACTACGACAGCATGTTCCATTTGGTTATAAGCTGCAGTAGCAAAGCTGCCACCAGCATGTATGTGAGGAACGGCATTTACGATTGGGTAACGGTAATCTTTGGCAGCTGCTTTTTCAATCACTAATGCGCGGTTCAAATGTTCGCAACATTGCGCTGCTAAATACAAATTATGTTCTGACAGGATTCTTTGTGCAGTTTCGAAGATCAGTTTCCCTGTTTCTTCGCTTGAAGCCGTTCCGATTTTCTGGCTATTGACTTCACTTGAAGAACAGCCGATGACTACGATATCGCCATCTTCTAATTTTGAAACAGCAAGCAATTCATTCAGTGCTGTTTCTACTTGATTTTTTATTTCTGTTAACATCTTCTATTCCTCCATTCATCTTTACTATTATCTAATAAAAAAATAGTTTTGTCATTCTCCTAGTGTTGAGAGCGTTTTTTCGAACGAGAAATATAATTTAAAACATATTGTTCGTATTTAGGGTGTTTACAATTCTTTATATAGGACATATAATGTAAATAGTTAATAAATACATATTTTAATTACTTTTTTCAAATAATCGTTCGTATATAGGGGGATAAAATGGAAACTAAAATGACGAAACCAGTAGCAATGCTTAACAAAAAAGCTGGTGTAGAAAAAGACGAGAGCTCAGATTTAATTTATGGAATTGATGATACGCCTGATATCGTAACAACAACTGTTTTGGGTTTTCAGAATGTTATTACTTCATTCGGTGGGTTAGTAGCTGTTCCGTTAGTGATTGCAGGAATGGCAGGATTTGGCGTGACGGATACAGCTTACCTCGTTAGTGCTGCATTATTAGTTTCTGGTATTGTCTCAATTATACAGTCTAAAGGTATTGGTCCTAAGTTTTTCCGAGTAGGGGCAGGTCTACCAACCATCATGGGGACGGACTTTGCTTTCGTTGGCCCGGCAGCTTCTGTTATTGCAACAGGGGGGATTGCAGCCTACTTCGGTGGAACGATGTTAGCATCCTTGTTGGAGCTAGGGATGAGTTATTTCATTAAGCCCTTGATGAAATTCTTTCCGCCAGTTGTAACAGGTTCGGTTATTGCCTTAATGGGTATGACATTAATGTCGGTTGCAATGGAATGGGCCGCAGGCGGATTAGGTTCCGCAACTTATGGTGCGCCTCTCAACTTAGCAATCGCGGTAATCGTTTTTCTAATCATCGTTTTAATTAATCATTATGCAGGTAAGAAATTTGCGCCATTAGCAGTATTATTAGGTGCGGCAATTGGTTACTTCATTTGTATTCCATTGGGTATGGTTGATTTCCAACAAGTTCGCGATGCTAGCTGGTTTGCATTACCTCAATTATTTAAGTATGGTATCTCATTTAAATTAGAATATGCACTTCCTTTCTTAACAGGTTACTTGGTAACAATTATTGAAACAGTAGGAGTTATGCAAACGCTAGGTCAAGTTACGAAAACAGAACTTAAAGACGAAGATATCGCAGCAGGTGTGCGTGCCGATGCTGTAGGTTCTTGGATTGGACCGTTGTTCGGTTCAGGCCCGACTGCTACGTTCAGTCAAAATGCAGGTTTGATTCCGATGACACGTAATGCTTCTCGTAAAGTTGCCATTGCGGCAGGTTTCATTATGATCTTAATGAGTCTATTCCCTAAATTTGCAACACTTGTTTCCATTATGCCGATGCCAGTTCTTGGTGGTGCAGGGCTATTGATGTTCGGTAACGTTGCAGCGGCAGGGATTCAATCCTTATCACGTGTGAAATTTAATAATCGTAATATGTTAATCGTTGCGGGTGCTCTTGCAGTTGGATTAGGAGTTTCCTTCCGACCTGAAGTTACAGCTGGTTTACCTGCCTTCCTAGGTGGTTTGTTCTCATCTGGTATTTCAGCAGGAACGATTGTTGCACTGTTATTAAACATTATCCTGAAAGAACAACAAGAAACAGTAGAAATTCAAGAAGCAGTATAGAAGATAGTAAAGAAGGGCCTGGACAGCTGTCCAGGTCTTTTTCTATGTCTAAGGCAGGCACGCGCCCCTAAGCGTCTTTGTTCCTGATTCTATTTAAATGTGTTATTCTTTTTTACGAATGTTGAAAGAAGGGATAGGTATGAACTATCGATTTGAAAACGGCAAACATGCACAGCTGACGATTGATTTAGAAATTGCTGCTGCGAAATCAGAGATATGGAAGTTACTGGCCACAACCGAGGGAATAACGCAATGGTTTCCTGAGTTACATGCAGATAATTTACCAGAAGCGGGCATGTTGACCTTTAAGACGGAAAATGGCCAAGAGGAAATGACCCTTCTTGAATATGTTGAAGGAGCTATATTGAGTTTCAAATGGGGGAGTGGACGCGTAAGCTTTATGCTTAAAGAACTTGAGTCGGCTAAAACGCTCATTCATTTTAAAGAACAGCTGCCTTATGATTTTACTGGCCTGTCCAAAGATTTAGCCGGGTGGATGATGCAATTGGAGCGTTTGCGGACAATCGCAGAAAAAAGGGCCTTTACCTTAGATAAAGACACCTTTAGGAAATATATTGAAGAAATTGAGACTTCACTTAGCGAGCGTGTGATTTAACAAGCGGCGAAATGTTTCAGCATCTTCTATTGTAAAAGGTTTGGGACCCTTCGTCCGTTTCCCGCTTTTACGGATTTTGGCACTGATATAGCGCGATTCGAGTAAATTCGCAATGTTATCATTATTGTATTCAAATCCTTTATGATGAAGAACCGTCGCTTTTTTACCAAGTGCAAGAGAAGCAAGACCGTAATCTTGCGTAATTAAAATATCATCTTTTTGAAGAAGCTGCATGATACGATAATCGGCAGCTTCTTTTGCTGAGTCGACATAAATCGTTTCCACATGAGCGGGATGAATCTTTGTTGAATAGTGGGCATAACTGGCTACCAAGACCACTTTCAAACCATGCTTTTTTGCTTCATCGATGACAATATCTTTCACGGGGCTGGCGTCACTATCGATCATAATCTTGATAAACATCATTCCTTTCGTTAGTCATATTTTAACATGAATAGCGGTAAAACTTGAAAATTGTATAAGTATCGTTAAATATACTTGTTTTACAACTTAAAACAAATTAACATAATAGTATAGAATACGAACGGAAAGAGGATAATATATGAAAATTGGGATAGATAAGA
Organism: Jeotgalibaca porci; assembly: GCF_011299095.1. NCBI lineage: Bacteria > Bacillati > Bacillota > Bacilli > Lactobacillales > Carnobacteriaceae > Jeotgalibaca > Jeotgalibaca porci. The sequence goes on from NZ_CP049889.1 coordinate 1,894,596, forward strand.
TAGGATTTTATGGTCCACCCTATTACATAGATATGGTAGATTTAGCCAACGAACGTGGTGATGATCCAAGCAAATATACAATTGGAATTGGTCAAGCACAAATGGCTGTCGCACCTTTAAGTCAAGATATTGTGTCAATGGCAGTAAATGCGGCACTTGTTTTCTTGGACGATGAAGATAGAGCTAAGATTGATTTAGTTGTTGTTGGGACAGAAAGTGGCTTCGATGCATCCAAATCAGCTTCCGTTTACGTTCACGAATTATTAGGCATTCAGCCCCATGCACGTTCATTTGAAGTGAAACAAGCGTGTTACGGAGCAACTGCCGGGATTCAAATGGCGAAAGATTATGTGACTTTGCATCCGGACCGGGCTGCTTTGGTAATCGGTACAGATGTCGCGCGTTATGGTTTAGCAACGGGTGGGGAAGTTACGCAAGGGGCTGGCGCGATTGCAATGTTGATTACTGCAAATCCTCGCATCCTACAATTAGATTCCGAGAGTGCTTTCTATTCGCGTGATATCATGGACTTTTGGCGCCCAAGTTATTCCGAATATGCAATGGTAGACGGTAAATACTCAAATGAGCAGTACATCGCTTTCTTTAAGGAAGTATGGGCGACTTACAAACAAAAAACAGCACACTCCTTAGCGGATTTCGCAGCTCTTTGCTTCCATTTACCTTATACGAAGATGGGGAAAAAGGCTTTCTCAGAAATCCTAAACGAGGTGGATGAAGACAAACAGAAAGCGTTGCTGGAAAATTATCAATCCAGTACCTTGCTGAATCGCAATGTAGGTAATATTTATACGGGTTCCTTATATTTGAGTTTTCTTTCTCTTCTATTAAATAGCAATACGTTAAATGCCGGTGATCGCATCGGATTATTTAGTTACGGTTCGGGTGCAGTGGGTGAATTCTTTAGCGGAACGTTAGCTCCTGCATTCAAAGCGTCGCTATCGGCTGAAAAAGTAGCAGAGATGTTCGCCGCACGTGAGCAAATTACGGTCGCTGAATATGAACGCATTTTCTCACAAAGTCTTCCTAAAGATGGTGGGGAGTTGGTTATTCCCGCTGAGAAGGATTCTTCAGCCGTTCGCTTGGCAGCTGTACGTGAACATAAACGCTTTTACGAAATAAATTAGTCTACAAGCACTAAAATTGTTATTCCCAATTCGAAATGTTATACTAGGTTTGTAAGAGAAAATCTGATTTTAGAAAGGGAGTTTTTTGATGACAAAGTATGGTGTAGTAGTTGGATCAACACGTAAGAATTCATTTTCAAGAACGTTAGCAAACGGTATTGTAGCAGGTTTACCCGCAGATGCAGAAGTAACGTATTTGGAAATTGCGGATTTACCACTTTACAATCAAGACTACGATGCAGATTCACCAGAAGTATACACGAAGTTTCGTGAGCAAGTTGCTGCGCAAGATGCAATTATCTTCACGACTCCGGAACATAACCGTAGTATCTCTGCAGCATTGAAAAATGCTTTAGATGTGGCTTCACGTCCATGGGGTGAAAACGTTTGGGCTGGTAAACCAGCATTAGTGGCTTCTCAATCTATTTCAGGTATCTCAGGCGTATTGGCGAACCATGTTCTACGTCAATCATTGACTTTCTTGGATATGCCAACAATGCAACAACCTGAAGTTTACGTAGCTAATTCAGGCGAATTGTTGGGTGAAGAAGGCGAAGTAGCAAATGCGGATACAGCTGCATTCTTGAAAGAAGTCGGACAAACATTCGACGCTTTCACTAAAAAATTCAAATAATTTAAAATAAAAACAATGCTCTGAAGGTCATAAGGGTGGCGACCCCCAAAAGTTAGAGTTTTAATTATGCAGCCAATTGGCTGGTTTGAGTTCGGTATTCTACTGGACTTAGGCCAGCCAATTTTTCTTTCGATCGAACTTGGTTGTACCAATCGATATACTCGGAAATCCTTGATTCAAGCTCACCATAACTTACCATTTTTTCTCCGTGATACATTTCCTGTTTCAGAATGCCGAAGAAATTTTCCATCGCTGCATTATCAGCACACGTTGCTTTCCGAGACATGCTTTGAAAGAGTTTGTTTTTCTTCAAGATTTTAACCCACTTGTTGTGCTGGTACTGCCACCCTTGGTCCGAATGAAGGGTCGTGCGGACGGTGCCGTGTTTACGAATGATGCCGACGGCCTCCTGCAGGGGCTTCATCACGAAGTCCAGAGTTGGTCGCTTATTCATGCTGTAGGCGATGACCTCTCCGTTATACAAGTCCAGAATAGGGCTAAAGTATAACTTCTCCTCCCCCATACACTTGAATTCAGTGACGTCCGTGACGAGTTTCTGTAAGGGGATAGTGGTGTGGAAGCGCCGATTCAGTCGGTTCTTCGCAACGGTTCCCACTTTCCCTCTATAGGAATTGTACTTGCGAGACTTCCGCATGAACTTGACACATTTTAAACCTATTTCTTGCATGAGGCGGTACACCTTTTTGTGGTTGACGCAATGTCCCAGTTTTTGCATTTCCTTCGTGAGTCGTTTATACCCATACCGCTCTTTGAACTGAAAGAAAAGCTGTCGGATCAGCTCTTTTAGAGCCCCATCCGGGTCCGCTATTCCCAGTTGTTTCGCGTGGTAATGGTACGTTGCGGATGGGATTCCAACTACTGAAAGGATATCCTTCAGTTTGAATCCTTCTTCTTTGAGTGCGTATGCCACTGCTGTTTGTGCTTTTCGAGAAAGGTGTCTGGATTCTCCCGGAAAGCTTTCAACTTTTTTAAGTAAGCAATCTCTAATCTTAGTAATTCATTTTCACGTTCCAGCTCTTCTTGGGAAAGAGAAGTGGACTTTGCTTGTTTTCCCGGCTGTTTTCTCGGTTTTCTGGACATGGGAGGTCGCCCCTTTTGTTTTGGTTTCAGGCCTTTTATCCCGTTCTCTTGGAAGGCCCGGTTCCAGTTGGCGATGAGGGAAGGATTGTTCATGCCGAAGGCAATGGCCGTTTCGGAATAAGAAGCGCCTGTTTCTTTCATAAAGTGTAATACATCCACCTTGAATTGAACAGGGTAGACCGTCTTCTTCCGCTTCCTCTTCAGACCTTCCAACCCGAATTCTTGGAAAAATGTCACCCATTTTCGGACGGTTGCGGCATCAGGAATGGCATGTTTCTTCGCCAAGGCGCTATATCCCAACGGGCCATCCAGATATTCTTGCACAACTTGTAACTTGAATGCTTCACTATATTTTGCCATAAAAAGAACCCCCAAAAGTTTAGATTTTACTCTAACTTTTGGGGGTCGGTACCAAGTGGCCCTCTGAGCATTGTTTTTTTGCAATTATTCGGATTGACGGAAGCTTTCTAAGATTTCTTTTGCTGTTGCGAGATTCATGTTTTTCGATTGGTTTAATTTTTCGGAAACAATCATAATCTCATCACCTTGTGCACCTGCGCTGATTGCCAGTGAGCGTGAGTGAAGGGCCATATGCCCCCTTTGAATACCGTCCGTAACCAAGGCGCGGATTGCGGAAAAGTTTTGAGCCAGTCCAACCGAAACGATGATTGATTCCAGTGTATCTGCGCTCGGATTTCCAAGTAACTCATGCGCAATTTTTGCTCCAGGATGGAAGGAGATTGATCCACCGACTGCCCCAATAGGCAGAGGAATCGTTAATTCTCCCACTAAATCTCCATTTTCTCCCTTTGACCAGTTGGTTAGACTGCGATATTGACCGCTGCGCGAAGCATAAGCATGCACGCCGGCTGAGATTGCACGCCAGTCATTTCCAGTCGCAATCACAACGGCATCAATTCCATTCATGATGCCTTTGTTATGGGTAACTGCTCGATAGGGGTCTACGACCGCGGCATGAGAAGCGAGAACAATACGATCACGGACCTCTTCTCCGCTCCAATCGTTAGTAGCCAATGCAGTACTAGGGATGCGACAGGTTGCCGTTGCCAGGCATTCGGTGGCGTAATTGGATAAAATGCCCATCAACGCCTTTCCACCGGATAATTCTTCAACCAAAGGAATGATTGCTTCCATCATCGTATTAATGATATTCGCACCCATTGCTTCAAGCGTTTTTACATATAAATGTAAAATTAAAAATTCCGGTGTTCCGGCCGCAATATCTTCTTTAATATGATTGAGACTTATGACATCGGCACCTCCGCCTCGTCTAACGATAGAAGGGTGGGCATCATTTGCCGCCTGAATAATCGTTGCCTCAGCATCTTCCAACACTTTGATGGCCTGTAAACAATCCGGTATATCGGTTAAGATAACCTGTCCAATCATCGTCCGTGTTGTCGTTGCTGTCTTAAAGCCGCCGTAAGGAGCAAATAGCTTCGCTGCTGAACTGGCTGCTGCAACAACAGAGGGTTCTTCAATCGCCATTGGAACGGCATACGCTTCATCATCAATTAGAAAATTCAAAGCGACTCCAAAGGGAAGTTGGTAGGTTGCCAACTGATTTTCAATCATGCTGTCAGCTATTTCCGCTGATAATTGTAAATCATCAGTAAAAGCTTTTGCGCTCTCTTCCGATAAAACCCCCGACTTGACGAGAGCTTCTATTCGTTCCGATTTACTTTTTTGATAAAATTTACTTAAATAGTGTGTCTCTTTATCTTCCAATTCCATTCTCCTCATCACTTACTCTCATGCTTATCATACAATAAACCTACTACAAATAAAATAAGAGGCCGGAACAAGTTGTCCCAACCTCCTTAATCATCTTACATTGTTTCGCGTTCAACCGTTGCTTCAGGATCCAGCAAAACATTTTTATTAAACTGACCAATAGCATTAGAGGAGACGACACCCGCAAGGATGGAGTCATTCACGTTAACCATTGTCCGCATCATATCAATAATTGGTTCAACCGAGATAACCAATCCAACAATTGCAATCGGTAGGTTCAATGTACTTAAAACGATTAATGCTGCAAAGGTTGCACCACCACCAACGCCGGCAACACCAAATGAGCCAATCGTTACGATTAAGATAAGTGATAGAAGGAATCCGATACTCGTAACGTCAATACCGACAGTCGGCGCTACAATGGTAGCCAACATCGCCGGATAAACGCCCGCACAGCCGTTTTGCCCGATAGACACACCAAAGCTGGCAGAGAAGTTTGCGGATGCATCATCCACCCCTAAAGCCTCTGTTTGCGTTTTAATGTTAAGTGGCAGAGCACCTGCACTTGAACGTGCCGTAAATGCAAAACTCAAAACAGGGAAAGCTTTCTTGAAGTAGGTCATCGGACTCACTTTTTGACTAATTAAAATCGCTGAGTGAACCAACAGAACAACAAATAATGCTGCATAGGAAGCTAACACGAACACACCCAGATTAACAATGGCCTGGAAGCTGGACGTTGCCATCATCCGTGTGGTTAAAGCAAGAATTCCGTAAGGTGTCAATCTTAGAATCAAGGTTACGATACGCATAACGATGGCATGAAGAGCATTTAACCCTTTCTTAAACGCAGCAGCGTGCTCTGGTTCTTTCCGTTTGATACCCATATATGCTAAACCAGTCAGCGATGAAATGATAACGACAGAAATAGTCGAAGTGTCACGCAGACCCGCAAAGTCTTGGAAAATATTTTGGGGGATAAATGATAAAATTTGTCCCGGAATTGTTAACCCTTCAACTTGAGTTTGACGATCTGCTAACGATTGAATACGTGCGGTTTCAGCCGCACCTTCTGTAAATTGTGCACCATCCAAGTTGAAGATAAGCACAAATGCCCATCCAATAAAAGCAGCAATGGCAGTAGTGGCTAATAAAGTGAACAAGACAGACCCACTGATTTTACCCAGATCCTTTGTCTGCTCTATTTTTGTAAATGCCCCCACGATTGAAACAAAAATCAGTGGCATAATCAGCATACGTAAGAAGCTGACATAACCTGACCCCACAATATTCGTCCAATCAATAAAAGTAGTAGTCGTTTGACTATCTGCTCCGAAAATCAATTGAATAACAATACCAAAAACAAGTCCGACTATTAATGCAGTAAAAACACGTGTCGTAAACTTAATATGTTTTGTGGACATACGATAAAGTGCAAATAAAATAAGTGAAAATACAAGTAGCAAAGCCACAATAACAAAATTATCCATTTCTATTCCTCCTTTAGTTCTTACGATCATTATAGAGGAATAGATAGGGATATTCGAATAATCAGTTTCTAAACATGTAGAAAGTCTTTTACAGCTTTTTTCATTTCAGAAATAGAAACAACTTTATCATGTACGATTTCTCCAGATAATGCTTCTTCAATGGCGGCAGGGAAGGGATTATGCGTGAGTGTGCGCACTTCTTTCAAGGCGCTTATTAAGTCCGTGCTTTCGAAATCAGGAGCTAGAGCTTCCAATACTGCCTCGGGAAATTTGTACGGACTAGCAGTAGAAGCAATCACCATTGGCCGGTCATTTTGGAAGTGACTTGCTACAAAAGAAGCCACCGCTGTATGCGGATCAATCGTATAGTTGGCTTCGGTATGTACCCGTTTAATTTCATTTATGACATCTGCTTCGGTGGCGGAACCGGCTCTGAATGCTTCCGCGTCCTGTAACATTTGCGCAGTGATGCGGTACTGTCCTTTAACCGACAAATCTGTCATGTATGTTTCAATTAATTCTGAATTTTCTTTCGATAAATGATAAAGCAGACGCTCCAAGTTACTTGAAACGAGAATATCCATCGAAGGGGAGGATGTCAGAACAAATTCCCGATTTCGATTATAGGTACCGGACTTAAAGAAATCAGTCAGGACATTATTCTCGTTTGATGCAACGATCAAACGAGCGATAGGCAGCCCCATTTCTTTGGCATAATAAGCCGCTAAAATATTCCCGAAGTTTCCAGTTGGAACACAGACATCCATCTCTTCGCCAACCGTCAATTTATTAGTGGCCAAAAGCTGCTTATAAGCATCAATATAGTAAATGATTTGCGGAATCAGACGACCAATGTTGATAGAGTTCGCCGAAGATAGTTGCAAATGGTGGTTTGCTAATTCCTGGCGTAAATCAGGATCGGCAAATAAAGCTTTCACCTGGCTTTGCGCATCATCAAAATTACCTTCGATTGCGACAACTGAAACGTTGGTGCCTTTTTGCGTCAGCATTTGTCTTTCTTGAAACGCGCTCACACCATTTTTAGGATAAAAAACAATAATTTTAGTTCCTGGAACATCTTGGAAACCGACAAGTGCGGCTTTGCCTGTGTCGCCACTTGTCGCGGTTAAAATAACACTATCATTCTTATTTTTATTTTTTTTTGCTGCTATGGTCATAAACTTCGGTAAAATCGAAAGTGCGACATCCTTGAAAGCGATGGTCGGTCCGTGGAAAAGCTCTAAGTAATAAGAATTCCCCGCTTGGACGAGAGGAGTAATGGCCGCATCCGAGAATTTTTCAGAATAAACGTGGATGCATTCCTTCAGTTCTTCTTCCGTAAAGTCAGTTAGAAAAGATTGTAAAACCGCATAAGCAATTTCTTCGTACGATTTATGAGGTAACTCAGCTAAAGGAACGTTCAACTTGGGAATAAAGGAAGGAACGAATAAACCACCATCTGGCGCTATTCCAGCTAAAATCGCTTGAGAAGCAGTAACCTTTAAATCTTTATTGCGCGTGCTATGGTATGTTAGTGTCATGGTGAACTCCTTTCAAAATGAGTGTTTTCTAATGAAAGTATGCCATATTATTAGAGAAAACTCAATTAGTGTTTTGTAGTTGTAAGGGGAGCTTTCGGTCATTCCCAACAAAAAAGAGACCGGAACAAAATGTTCAGGCCTCTTGAAAAGTCTCTTATTCTTCTTTTTCACCAATAACTTCAGGTTCAGCTACTTCAGCATCGCCATCAGTTGGCTCTTCTTCTACACGAGGTGCAGCTACGACTACTACTGTTTCTTCAGCTTCTGCAAGAACAGTTACGTTCTCAGGAACTTTCAAATCAGAAACAACAACAGTGTCGCCGATTACTAAGTCGCTAACGTTTAGCGTGATTTCAGTTGGGATATCTAGTGGATCAGTTTCCACTTCAACTTCGTTCAATGTTTGTGTTACGACACCTTCTTTAACATCTTCCAAGCCTTCCAGAACGATTGTAACTGGAACGGTAACTTTTTGACCTTTCGTAAGTGCGTTCAGTTCAACGTTGTAAATTTCAGGTTTTAGAGCAGAAAGATCAATGTTTTTAATCAACACTTGCGTTTCTTCTCCATCTAAATCGATGTTAAAAACTGCGTTACGTCCTAGTTCACGTAATAGTTCATCGAATTCCTTACGGTCGATTAAGACAGATTGTGCTTCCATATCTGAACCGAAGATTGTTGCGGGTACTTTATTATCGTTTCTAGCTTGTTTAGACGCAGACGTACCTAGTCTTTCTCTTTTTTGAGCTTTTAGTTTCATAAATATTTCCCTCCATAACGCGCTATTAATTTAATGCGCATAATATATAGTTATTGTAACATTTAAAACAACAAAAGGCTAATGATATGCTCGAAGCGTTTACATAGCTGTAATTAAAAAATTCAATTGTCCTTTTTTCGCAAGCTTTAGTATACTCATACGGTAGTAAAAAAATAAAAAAGGAGTTGATAAGAATGTGGTGGTTTATTCCCGCTATAGTAGCAACGGTTGCTTGGGGTACAGCTGATTTATTTTATAAGAAGGGTGCTGATCCTGCAGATAAATACAGTTATCTCAAAACAGTTATTATGGTTGGGCTTATTATGGGATTGCATGCTGTATATGTTCTAGTTGTAGAAGGCATTCAGTATGATCCAAGTTATTTAATCAAATATTTGCCCGTATCCTTTTTCTATATCGTTTCCATGGCAGTCGGATACGCTGGCCTTCGCTTTTTAGAATTATCAGTTTCATCGCCAGTTCAAAACTCTTCAGGCGCTATCGCTGGATTATTAACATTTATTTTCCTCGGACAGAGAATGACATCTATACAATTGTGGGCGATAGTCCTCATTACAGTAGGCGTTGTTTTGTTAGGTGTTTTCGAACATCAATTAGCAGAAAAAGAACGTTTAGAGAATAAAGAAGTTATTGATCGTAAATATAAATATGGTGCATTAGCATTATTATTCCCGCTCTTATACGCTTTACTTGATTCACTAGGAACGTTCGCAGATGCTTGGTTTTTCGACTATTATGCTTCAGTCGATGAGGCTAACTTGGAAATGCAGGCGAACCTATCGTATGAGTTTACTTGGTTATTAGTTGCAGCTGTTGCATTTATTTATGTCGTTGTTATTAAGAAACAATCATTCAAGTTAATGGAACAAAAAAATCGCGGCTTAGCTGCTATATTTGAAACATTGGGGCAGTTTTTCTATGTGTATGCAATCAGTTCAAATGCCGTTGTAGTAGCACCAATGATTTCTGCTTATTCGGTTGTTTCCGTTATCTTGTCCCGAATTTTCTTGAAAGAGAAACTGACATCGAAACAATACTTAGCAGTTACAGGTATTATCATAGGAATTATTATATTAAGTATAGAGTAATATAATAGAATGGGGAAAAAGACGTTTAAATCCGAATCTTCTAATGCATACCATATCCGTAAGCTGCTAAAGCAACAACAACCATAACAAAGTGGCTGTCGTATCTGTCTCTTTAAGCACGTTTACACCGCTAGTATTCATTAATAGGAGAGGGGCCGGGAAATCATTTCCCGGCCCCTCTCCTATGCGACGACACAAACGGTTTTTTGAATCTGAGTGCACGTTTTATAGCAAGAATGATTAGCTAAATCAAGCAGCTATTCTGCTACACATTTTTCTAGCGTTTCTTTAATAGAGGCAATGACGTCATGGTCTTTAATTCCCAATTCTTCCCATGTATCAGCCGGGTCTACAAATAAATCTTCTTCTTGAACTTGCCCGGACAAGGAATAGAGAATCCCATGTTCGACTCCATTTTCTTCAGCGTGACGATCAATTTCCTCGTAAGAACCTTTCATCTGTTCAAATGGTAGCACTGGAACTGTTGTTGTTTCTGTTTGACCAAGCGCATCTACCATCATTTGGTAAAATTCTTGGAATTTCATATTAACTGCGGAAATAGCATATGTTTTGCGATGCTTTCCATTCTCCATTGCACCAACTGCTGCTTCTGCCACCTGTTCGACAGTTACCATTGCCGTTCCACCTTTAAGGGCAGGAAAGACAGGGCGATCTTTAATCCGGTCCGTGAACATTTTCCATAGTGGTAAACGCCCTGGCATCGTTCCGAAAATATAAGGAAGACGCAAACTTGTTACCGTCATAGAGCCTTCACCTTCAGCAAACGCAACTTGTTCTTGCAGTAAACGCGTATTTGGATAAGGTTGGCTTTTTAGGTCGTATTTGCCTACTAATCGTTCAGCAAACTCTGCGAAATAAGAGCCAAAAATAACAAATTTCTTTATACCTGCTTGTTTAGCCAAGCGTGCGAAACGCTGTGTCGGTAATACATTTGCTTCGTAAAAGAATTTCAAGGCTGGTTTTGCCGGAACAACGCGTTCATCGGCTCCCGCTGCATACATAAATCCCTCACAGTCGCTTAAAAGTTCAATGATTTCTTGGTCGGTCAATGCATTCATATCGCCTAATGTAATCTCAACTTCTGCTGGCAACAAATTTTCTTCTGGCATCGGAGGCAATGCGATTGTTTTAACTTGGTACCCACGAGCTAACAGTTCCATCGTTGTGTAATACCCTAGAAAACCTGTTCCACCTAAAACGAATACTTTTGACATAGTTCATTCTCCTTTTTAATGCTTGTTATTTTGTTCACATATGAAGTATAATGGATGCGAAACCAAAAAAATCATCATTTATCCGTTAACCTTTCACTTTAAGGAGAATATTATGGTAAAAAATTACCCGTTTGTCGGTAGTCACTATTTTTCGGAAAACTTCAAACCACAAGATCTGTCACTCACCTATCAGCATATTCAAGCTACACAAACGCCGCATTTTTATAATGAAGTGGAATTTATTTTTATTGTTTCTGGCAAAGGTGAAATTGCCATCAATGGGCAGTTATTTGCGATTAAAGAGGGCGATTTAATTCACTTATTACCGTATCATGTTCATCAGTTGATACTCGCAGACAACCAGTCCGTGGAGTGTTTTCGCATCCGTTTTTCGCTCGGGCTCTTATTGTTGTCTTCGGTAAATGAAGATAATTACCTGTCAGCTTTGACACATATGGATTATACGGTTCCGATTATTTCATTGAATGCTCGTAAACAAAGACAGTTGCGTTTCTTTTGCGATGAAGTCATTTATGAAAAAAATCAAAATAATAAGCATTTTGAAACATTGCATATTTCGTTAACGTCTTACATTTCTTACTTATTTCAAACGATTAAAATGAATCCCTATCACAAAAATGAACCGGCAAACGGTTGGCGGAGTCTGGAATATTTACAGCTTTATCATCAAGACGAACTGACAGTGGAACGGGTCGCACATGCTCTGGCACTGACTAAAGAAGAAGTTCGTACTTCATTAAATCAACTAACCGGAATGGATTTTATTCAATTGTTGAATCAAGTGAGAATTCGAAATGCGACTGCCTTGTTACAGTTTCCCGATCTTACTATTCAAAAAATCGCCTCTATCTGTGGCTATGCTTCCAATGCCAATTTCTATAAACAGTTTAAAGAAGTTCACGACTTAACACCAACCCAGTACCGGCAAAACTTGAAAGAAAACAAGCAGATGATTGGATTTAATGATAGTTGGGACGTTATTATCTATATTTTAGAGAATTGTTGTACGCAATTGGACCTTGAAAGTGTGGTGACGCACACGAATTTTTCAAGTGATAAAATCAATAAGCTCTTACACGATAAGTTGAATATAGGGTTTAAAGAACTATTGAATCGCTGCCGCGTGCAGGTCGCGCGAATGTTGGTTCAGAATTATGATTTTAATCTGAGCGAACTAGCTATCAAAGTAGGTTTCTCTGATGTTAATACCCTCATCCGCAACTACAAAAAGTATTTGAATACTACACCGCATCAAGACAAAAAGCAGAGCAAATGGCCACTATGACCGCATGCTCTGCTTTTTAACTATTCTTCTAAAAATATTCCATACTCATTGTAGAATGTTTTTTTCAGTTGGATGAAACGAGTAAAGTCATTCAAAATTTGAAATAATAAAGCACGGTTTTCAAATTCTTCACGCGCTTGTGGCAATTGACTGTTTCGAAATTCGTCTAATAAAAGACGGATATCTTCCAAAAGAAATTCGCCCGTATTATTTTCATGCAGCTGATCAGCAGTGAGATAGAGCAAGCCCGATAAAATTTTTCCTTCTTTAATCGGAATCGTACAAAGCGAGATATTGTGATGGATGTACCTCAGAATCCGATTCTGGTTTCGGCGCATTTCAAAGTAATTGCTGTAATAATGCGTTTCTTTCCACGGCCTATTTTCAGTCTCAGTCAAAACTAAATCGGAAGCTTGATCTAACAAGAGATCCAATGCATCCAGCTCAGATTCCTTGCTCTCGCCATTATGCAAGAGTGCTTCGGATATATCGACCAATATTTCCTTCAATTTTTCATCTGCATCCTTCATCAATCCTAAAAAGATCGTTTCTTTTGAAGGCATATACAAGTTAACGATTATTGCAATACCTGCTCCAATTAACATTAGCATCAATTCGTTGCTGATTAAGCTCCATGCCACGCTTTGTTCGGCTAGAAGGTGGGTAACCAAAACCGAACAAGGTGCGACGCCGGACTCAACTCCCAATCGGTAAGCGAGCGGCACATAAATGAGTAAATACAACGCGAATACGTAGACTTTAAATCCCAAGAAATAAAATAAAACAGCAGCAATAAACAAAGCTAATACAGTTGAGATAACACGTTGAATAGCTGTTAAAAAAGAAGATTTATTCGTATCAAGAATACTCAAAATTGCAATAATCCCAGCTGAAATAGCATAAGATAAACCGACAGACTCAGCGATTAAAATAGCAATAAAGGCTGCAACGGCAATCTTAAAGGTTCGTAAAGGCAAAGACATTTAAATCTCCTCCAATTAGCAATAAACCCAGTGGTGGGGTGAAACTTCCTTGAATTCGCTCCCTTTATAGGCGACCAATTCGTCCTCTGCCTTGACGATAGAGTCATGATTACTTTCATGATTCGGATCTGGAATCGGAATGGCCGCGAGCAATTTTTTGGTATACGGGTGAATCGGGTTATTAAATAATTCTTCCGAATCAGCTAATTCAACAATTTTTCCATTATGCATGACGGCAACACGGTCAGAAATTTGCTTCACCATTGCCAAATCATGCGCGATGAATAAGTAGGTGAGTCCTAGTTTTTCTTGTAAATCTTCAAGTAAATCAACAATTTGCGCTTGAATCGACGCATCAAGTGCAGATAGCGGTTCGTCCAACACGATAAAGGTCGGATCCACAGCCAATGCACGTGCAATCCCAATCCGTTGACGTTGACCGCCTGAGAATTCGTGCGGGTAGCGTTCAGCAAACGAAGGGTGCAAGCCAACTAAATCTAAAAGTTCCAGAATGCGCGCTTTACGCTCTTCTTTCGTTTTAGTCAAACCATGAATATCCAAAGCTTCCCCAATTATGTCCTGGATTTTCATACGCGGGTTCAATGATGCATAAGGATCTTGGAAAATCATTTGCATATGCTTGCGCATCGCTTTTAAATCATTTGCTTTCAAATGGTTGATGTCAAAGCCTTCAAATAACGTTTCTCCTGAATCTGGTTCGTGAAGACGTAAAAGGGTGCGACCAGTTGTTGATTTTCCGGAGCCTGATTCACCAACCAAACCTAGAGTCTCACCACGGAAAATGGTGAAATCTAAATGGTCAACTGCTGTTACTTGTTGGTTACGTCCATACGGGAAAGCTTTCGTCAGTTGCGTAATTTGAAGAATAGGCTCGCGCTTTCCAGCATGAATTTCCGCCAGTTTTTCACGTTTTTTCATGGTTTTTTCTTGATGTAAATTAGGAATCGCAGCTAACAACATTTTGGTATAGTCGTTTTGTGGGTTCTCGAAAACGGCTGTAGTAGTGCCAGTCTCAACGACTTTTCCATCTTTCATTACCACTACTTTGTCACACATATTTGCAACAACACCGAAATCGTGAGTAATGAGTATAATTGCCATTCCGTATTGTTTTTGCAAATCTTTAAGCAACTGTAAAATTTGTGCTTGAATCGTCACATCGAGCGCTGTTGTCGGCTCGTCGGCAATAATGAGTGATGGGTTGCAAGCTAAGGACATCGCAATCATCATCCGTTGACGCATGCCCCCTGAAAATTCATGGGCATATTGCGTATAACGGTAATCCACATTGTTAATACCAACATTCGTCATAATTTCTTTGGCACGCTTTTCTGCTTCTTTCGCAGACAATTTTTCATGAAATAAGAGTGATTCGGTTATTTGTTTTCCCATTGTCATCGTGGGATTCAACGATGTCATCGGATCTTGGAAAATCATTCCGATATCATTACCACGGATACGTTGCATTTCTTTTTCAGATTTTGTGAGTAATTCATTTCCAAGGTAAGCAATGCTGGATTCAGGATGAATATGTGCATTTTGAGCCAGGAGCTTCATAATGGAACGGGCTGTAACACTTTTACCGCTCCCGGATTCGCCTACTAAGCCGATTGTTTCACCTTTTTTTACATCAAAAGATACATCGGAAACAACTTTTTGAACAGTAGAGCCCGTCGTAAAAGAAACGGATAAATTATTTACAGATAATAAGTTTGTCATAGTGTCGTCCTTTCTAATCTTGCAATCTATCTAATCAAAAAATAGCACGACTTGTCAAAAAATGAAAGACCTTATTAATCAACTAAAAAAAAGTAAGTCAAATGTCTTGACGAAAAAAGCCCTCTGCTATATTATTGTTTACAGATTAGAAATTTAATTCAAAATTGAAATGACTATGAAAAGAAAAGTACAAATTACGTATTAGCAAAGCGAGTCCCGTTTGGTGTGAGGGGATCTAGGACAAGATTTGGAAGTGCATCTTGGAGTCGTATGGGTGAAATTTATCAGCCCATAACGGGATTGCCCGTTACAGCAAAACAGTATATGTCTAATAATGTACTGAATGAGACGACAACCCATATGCAGGTTGTCTTATTAAGGTGGAACCGCAAATTACTTTGCCCTTAAATAGCCAGGCTTTTTTAGCTGACTATTTAAGGGCTTTTTTTATATTCAGGAAAGAAGGAGGAAATGAAAGTGGAAAGAAATAGCCCGCTACTAACGAATATTCGCTATTATTACGAACGTGCCTATCGTAAAAAAAGTTGGCGTTTTGGTTTAATTGGTTTTGGTTTGTTGTTTCATGTGTTGGTTGCGCTGAAGTACTTTTTAGGAGGGACGCGCACCGATGATAGTCATTGGCGTGAAGAATTCATTAAGAGCGGTCAAGCAGAGGCTTTGAAAGAAAAACTAAAGAAACAAGAAATAAAGAAAAATGAGTATTTAGGTATTGTAAAGACTCCCACTCAAATTGAGAATGATACGGAGAAGCTATTCAAAAGCGAGCTGACTAAAACAGTTGAGCAGCTGAAAAAAATACATTATCAAGAAAAGGGAACAGAACCTGATACATATTTGAAAGCAACACTTGCTGCAATCGGTACTTGGCCAGGATTTATACTTTCAATCATTCTGGCATGGCCGATGTACATATACTTGTTGATTCTTTCGCTTCCGACGTTACATTACATCGTTAATCGCTTGGTTATGATGTTGTTTGTAATTGTGGGAGTGACCGTCATTGTATTTACACTGTTGTATCTCTCGCCATCTGACCCTGCAGTTAATATTTTAGGTGACCAAGCAACGGATGCGCAATACGAAGCGTTCCGTCAATTACATGGCTTGAATGATCCCTACTTGGTTCAACTGGGTCGCACGATTAAAGGTATCTTTGCATTTGACTTAGGCAATGCGTATCAAGGGAATGAACAGGTGGTTGCAACCATCATGCGCCGTTTCCCTGTCACATTACGCTTAACGATTATGGCCTTAACGTTATCACTTTCGGTGGCCTTACCGGCAGGTATCTATGCGGCCGTAAAAGCTAACTCAACTTTTGATAATTTATTTATGTTAATTGCTTTAATCGGTATTTCGATTCCAAGTTTTTGGCAAGGTCTCATTTTCATCCTAAACTTCTCCATCAACTTAGGGTGGTTGCCGGCTACTTATAGTACTAGCAATTCCTTATCCTTATTGATGCCAGCCGTTGTTTTAGGGACAGGATTGATGGCATCGGTCGCTCGGATGACGCGTTCATCTACGTTAGAAGTGATTAATGAAGACTATATCTTGACCGCAAGAGCAAAAGGACTTTCGCATACACGTGTTATTTTGCGTCATGCGGTTCCGAATGCCTTGATTCCGATTGTGACTGTTGTTGGTTTGCAGTTTGGTGGAATGTTGGGTGGTTCTTCTGTAACGGAGAAAGTATTTAATATTAATGGTATTGGTAGTTACATTGTTGATAAACAATTTATACCGGATATCCCGAGTGTAATGGGTGGTGTCATCTATATTGCGATTATCCTTTCAGTCGTAAATATGTTCATTGATGTCATGTATAGTTTCTTGGATCCACGTATTCGTTCTCGGATTCAAAAGGGTAGGGGGTAACAAGAATGATGATTAAAAGTTATCGTGGCAGACAGATGTTACGTTACTTCCAATTTAACAATGGATTAAGCTGGGGGATGACAGCAGTATTCTTCCTACTCAGTATTAACTTTAGTCCTTTAAGTTTCAAGTTGCCGTTGTTAATTGGCGCGGTAGTACACGCTGTTTTGAGTGTCCTGCATACGGTCATGCTGAAAGAAATGAAGCGGGCATCATTTGATGCCGACCAACAGCAACCACTCTTTAAGGTATTTTCTCTACTATTAATACTCGGATTATTTGCCGGAAATATATTCACTTTCCTATCGGGCGCTATCGCACGGAAAAAGAATCCCGATGTTGGCTTCATTTATAGTCTGTATATGGTATTGGTGGATGTGTTTATTATTATTGTGACTCTCTTGAATCTCTTTAAACCATTCGTATCCAATACGTTTTTACTAACGTTATATTTATTAATCGCCGTTTTACTTTTCCACATTGTGGTCGCCGTTTTCGGCCAGAAGTGGTATCACTTAAATAAAAAAGCTCAGGTAACGGGTCTCGTTTTACTCGTACTGACAGCATTACTGGGGAACGTTTTAGCTTTGTTCGTGGCTGTTTCCATGTATAAAACGAATCAAGACCTGGCAGGGGATAGAAGGCAGACGAGTGTCCGGGAAAAGTTGACCCGTAACCAGGCCGCGCTCTTAGGATTAATGTTTATTACGTTTTTGATATCTCTGGCTTGGACAAGTAACTTTACGTTCAGTGAATCGTTCGCGGTTCAAAATAACTATGCGAACATTTTACAGCCTCCGACAATGGCTTCCCCATTTGGAACAGATAACTATGGTAGAGATGTGTTCTCTCGTATCGTTTTTGGCTCTCAAATTTCCTTGGCAGTTGGCTTGTTATCAACCTTACTACCGTTTTTCATAGGCGGAACGTTAGGTGCTGTTTCTGGATTTTATGGAAATAGAACGGATAACGTCATTATGCGTTTGCTGGATGTTTTATATGCTATACCTGGAATGCTACTGGCCATTACAATTGTTGCGTCATTTGGCGCTTCCACTACAAACCTGATTATCGCTTTGAGTCTAGGCTCTATACCTTCCTATGCCCGTACCATGCGTGCGAATGTGATGCAAGTGGCGAACTACGAATATGTCGAAGCAGCCCGTGCATTGGGTCAGGATAACCGTACCTTGATTCTTAAACACATTGTGCCAAACGCTATGGCGCCGATGATTGTTCGTTCGACTTTAACAATCGGAACGGCAGTTATTTCCACAAGTAGTTTAAGTTACTTAGGACTGGGTGTTGAAGCGCATGTACCGGAGTGGGGAAATATCCTGCGAATCGGGAGTCAATATCTTGAAACCAATCCATACCTGGCGATTTACCCAGGATTGGCGATTATTTTACTCGTTTTATCATTCAACTTTTTGGGTGACGGATTGCGTGATGCGACCGATCCGAAATTAAATTAAAGAAAAAATATAATTGGAGGTTTATATACAATGAAGAAGAAATTACTACCATTCCTAGCAACATCCGCTGCACTGGTATTGGCAGCTTGCTCTGTTCAAACGGAAGGTGACGCGAATTCAGACTCAAATACAGAATCTAACGTAACACAATCAACAGACAAAACAACGATCGAGATTCTGGGAACAAGCTCAAATGAAACGGACATGAACATTGTCCGTGATCAGTTAATCAAAAATGGTTTCGATGTTAAATTAAACACACAACCCGACTACGCAAGTTTCTCAGCACAACAAGATGCTGGAAACTACGACTTATCACTTTCAAGTTGGACAACGGTAACGGGTAATCCGGACTATGCTGTCCGTTCACTATTTATTACAGATGGTGACTACAGTAACTTATCTGACACTGATGTCGATGCGTTGATTGACAAAGCTGCAGTTGAAACACCGGAAGAGTATCAAGAAACATATAAAGAGTTTGAAGATGTATTGGTTACAGAAAATGCCTACATCGTTCCGCTTTATACATCACTAAAAGCACAAGCTTATAACAGCGAAGTATTAAATGGCGACACAATTCGTCTTTCTAAATCACGTGCATTTGCGTGGGAGCCTGTTTCATTTGTTGACGAATCTAAAAATGCTTCTGATTCATTGATGCTGACGCAAGTAAATGGTGATTTAACATCATTGGACCCTGTTAAAGGAAACGATGGTTCTATTAACCAGTTGAATACAAACATGTATGTGCGTTTGGTTAACTTAACAGATGATGATAATGTTGTTTCTGATGGCTCGCTATCATACAACCACGTTATCGCAGAAGGTAACTCAGAATTTTACTTTGTGCTGCGCGATGATATTAACTTTGCGGCAGTAGAGAACGGCGAAGCAGTAGACACAGGTCTAATGGTTAGCGGACAAGATGTTATTTTCTCGCTAGACCGTGCAAAAAATGCAGACTCTGTTCCGGATCACCGTACTTACTCATTGCATGAACATATTGACACTGTAGAATTAGTAACAGATGTTGCTGAATTGGAAAACGTTCAATTATCTGATGGTTCTGGCAATGTGTTGGATGCTTTGGCTGAAGATTTGGATGCACCTATTTCTAAAACAGTTGAAAATGCAGCAGATGTTAATAATGACGAAGGTTCATACCAAGTTATCAAATTGACAACGACTGAGGCTTTCCCACAAGTATTGAACTACCTAGCTCACCAATCAGCAGGTATTGTTTCTAAAGAACAAGTTGAAAGCATCAATACTTATGACATTGCTTCATTTGACCCATCAGTGGATATTGCTTACGGAGATCAACGTGCTGTAATCAACGGCGACAACCACTTGTATACAAGTGGCCCTTACATCATGACTTCTAAAGATGACTACGAAGCAACGTTCCAAGCAAACCCTGGTTACCGTCCAGAAACACCAGAAACAGCGCAAATTAAAAACGTGACAGTTCGTTTTATCGCTGATTCTGACAGTGCTTTATCGGCATTACGTGCAGGCGAAATTCACTTGCTATACGGACTAAGTGAAACGAAATACGAGATTATTGAAGAAGATGATAAACTTTCACTACAAAGCATGCCAAGTAACGCTGTTTCTTATATGCTATTCAATACATCCGGACGCGCTGTTTCTGAAAGTGAAAACTTGCGTAAATCGATTTTATTCTCCATTAACCAAGATGAGATTAACGCTGCTTACAACGGTAAAAAATTACCATCATACTCAACAGTGACACCACTTGTTGATACAGGTAACAAACTAGTAGCAGACCCAGCTAAAGTAGAAGAATTCTACGAAGCATATTTAGCAGAATAATCAGAGAAGCCTCCCTTAATCCGGGAGGCTTTTTTTTAGACATTATAATAGGAAGAAATGAACCGATGACAACTTTACAATCAGTTGGCCGCCTTATTTTCCATTCGAACTCGCTGTAAATAGCTTTACAATCAGTTGGACGATGAATTTTCTAAACCAACTACTTATAAATAATAGGTTCCTCGGTATTTCCCCTGTGCTATGAAGTTAGCCGTTAAAACATTGCTGAATCTTTGTTTGGCACATGATTTTCCACACCATTCATAAAGAGAACTGACGGTTAATTTCATATTTGGAAATAAAAGTTGGAATTCCCTGGCTGCATCCAAAATAGCCTGCGTAACATTGCCTGTTGAAGAACAATTTGAACAGCGATAAAATTTAGTATTCAACGGGACAACGATATCCCCGCACGCTCTACAACGAATCCCTTTCTTTAATTCCTCGAAACGATATAAAGGAATATTTTTACGAAAAGGTTCTGCCTTTGCTTTGTTTCGTAGCAATTCCTGCACAACTACGCGGAGACTATCGGTAATCGGTGGGAATTGATCCATCGTTTGAATATGGTGATGGATTTGTGTAGGTAGAAGCAGAGGTTTACCTACTGGAACGTTAAAAAGGGTGAAATGAGAATTAATAAAGACTACCGCTGCTTTCACTTCGCAGTTCGCTAAACTTAAGTCTTGAAGAAACTGCTTAAAACAATTTTTTGTCCGGGTTAATTGTATCAAAGGATTCGGGCAGGAAAAATTGGTTCCTTTCGTAAACAACTCATTCCCATAGTTCCATTCACCTTCATAGTTTTTCACTTCATAAATGAATAAGACGTTACCGATTACCAACAAATGATCAATTTGAAATTTTTGACCACTATGAGTTTCAAAATACAAATCTGATAGAATCATGTGTTCCGTGTTTAATTTTTTTAGTTCGTTAAGCAACTGTCTCTCACCCGTATGGCCTTTTCCTTCTCTCATTAGATATTTTTCCAGCTGTTCGTTACTTGCCATCCTAATCGCTAATGATTCCAACAATAATAAAGTTTCAGATTTTCCGGTCATATATATGACACCTCCTGTATATATATAAGCAAAAAATGTTAAAAAGCTTTTTTTAAATAAAATATAATTGTGGCGACATATTGTGGGCCACTTTATGGTATGATACAACATGTTGTAATTCCTCGATGAATAAAACAAAAGGGAAGGGATATGATGAGTGTGCTAGTGTTGGCAGGGATGATTGGAGCAGGGAAATCTACGTATACAAAGATGATTTCTAATAAATTGGGAACGCAGGCTTTCTATGAAAGTGTCGATTATAATCCCATCCTTGATAAATTTTATGATGACCCTAAGAAATGGGCATTCAGCTTACAAATTTACTTTTTAAATGCGCGTTTTAGAAGTATTAAAGATGCGTTGGTGGACGACAATAATGTGTTGGACCGCTCAATCTATGAAGATGCATTGTTCACGCATGTGAACCATTTGCAAGGAAACATTTCAATTGAAGAGATGGATATTTATAATGACCTTCTGGATAACATGATGGAAGAATTGGAAGGTATTCCAAAGAAAGCACCAGACTTGTTAATCTACTTAGACGGTCCATTTGAAATAATTTTGGAACGTATTCAGGAACGTGGCCGTGATTTCGAACAAATCAAAGACAATCCTGATTTGTTGGCTTACTACCGTCTGTTGTACGATAACTATGAAGCATGGTACGAAAGCTATAACCACAGCGCCAAAATTAAAATCAGTATTGCTGACTACGACATTCTAAACTCTGAAGACGATCAAGATCGTGTGATGGAAGTTATTCAAAAAGCAGTAGCAGAAGCACGTTTTGAGAATATGGCTCAAGCATAATCAAGAAGCATTCAGTTCCTAATCATTGGGACTGAATGCTTTTTCATTCTTTAGACTGATTCACTTCGAACGTGTTTCTTCTATAATAAGAGAGCATCAACGAAAATAAATGGAAAGGAAGATGCATGATGCAAATGAAAGCCAAAACGAGACAGACACCTGTTAACAAAGTGAAGTCATTAGTCACTTCCTTGTTTGATACAAAGATGAAACGTCGCCGAAAATTGATGGTGCTCGGTATCATTCTTTACATCGTGAGTCCTGTCGACTTTATCCCTGATTTTATTCCTATGGCTGGTTATGCCGATGACATCCTGATTCCACTTCTATTAATAATTGCCGAGAAATTAGTCTCCAGTGAAGATAATCCAGAACATGCAAATTAATTGCATGTTCTTTTTTTTGGGAGACAAATAGTTATTTGTATGGATTATTGATAGAATAGAAGTATCATAACAAAGAGGTGCAAGATGGATATAAAAATGATAGCAGTAGATATGGATGGAACATTTTTGAATTCAGAAAAGACTTACGACCGGCCCCGATTCGAGAAGTTGCTAGACCGTATGGACGAAAAAGGTATTCGTTTTGTTTGTGCAAGTGGGAATCAACTACCAAAACTAGAATATTATTTTGAAGGCCTCACGGATCGGATGACTTTTGTAGCGGAAAATGGCGCATATATTATCCATAAAGGTGAAGTGCTTTATTCTGCAGTCATGTCTACAGAGATGGTGCAAAAAGGAATTGATGCGCTTCAAGCTTATAGTGACACACCCTTTTTACTATGCGGTGTAAACGGGAGCTATCTCAAAAAGGGTGCGACTGGAAAGTATGCCGATATTTTTCGTCAATACTATTTAAATATCGAAGAAGTGAATAATCTCCATGAGATAGAAGATGAGATTCTAAGTTTTACGACGATTTTTCAAGTCACTGAAGTACCAGAAGTACTGGAGTATTTGGAGGAGCGTATTGGTAAGCATCTTTCTGTCGTAGGAAGTGGCTTTGGCTTTATAGATATTTTATTACCGAACGTTCATAAAGGGCTGGGGATGAAACTCTTACAGGAACGTTGGAATATTTCGGTGGACGCATGTGCAGCTTTTGGCGACAGTCCGAACGATATTGAAATGTTAAAGCAAGTTACACACGGCTATGCAATGGCGAACGCAGAACCATCTGTTAAAGCCGTTGCGAAATACGAAATCGCAGATCACAATACGACGAGCTTAC
Source organism: Jeotgalibaca porci (assembly GCF_011299095.1). Classification (NCBI taxonomy): domain Bacteria; kingdom Bacillati; phylum Bacillota; class Bacilli; order Lactobacillales; family Carnobacteriaceae; genus Jeotgalibaca; species Jeotgalibaca porci. Next base: position 1,917,721 of record NZ_CP049889.1, read on the forward strand.
TCGACACCATTGAACAATTAATCGGACTATAATAATAGAAGGAAGTGAACAGCCTTCTGACGTTTGTGTACGTTTGACAAACAGAGTTTCCGATGGTAATGTAAATGCGTGAATCGGTCGGTTTAAAAGAAACGAGTAGATAGATTGAACGGAAGGCCATTAAATAGAAGGAGGAAAATTTTATTATATCCAAAATAAAGCAGACCATTAAAATGAACGATGAGTCAGCGGAAGCGTATATCGGAGCGGCAACACGGGCATTAACCGAAGTGAATGCAAAACCTGACAGAGTAATAGTCTATCATGATGGAAGTATTTATTTAGATATCCCTTTAACAAAAGGGCGTTTGATATGTCCTGTAGGCGCAAACTGTGACTGCTGGAAAATCGAAATTTGGGGTAAATATGAAGATGAGAGAAGTAAATGTTTATTTACTTCAGATACGGTTAGAAAAAAAGTAAGTGGAGCATAAAAAGCTTCGCTTACTTTTTTTGAGCATATAAATTTGACAAATATCGTTTACAGATGTAAACTGAAGTTAAGGTAATGATTACAAATGTAAACACAAACAGGAAAGTTAGAAAGGATGAAGAATATGCAAATTGTATCGACGCCTAAAATATCAGATGCTGAATGGGAAATCATGCGTGTCATCTGGACGAACGAACCTGTGACAAGTCGAACGATTACGGAAGTTCTCAGTGAGAAAATGGATTGGAAGGCTGCCACAATTAAAACCTTGATTGGTCGTTTAGTAGAAAAAGGGTTCGTATCCACAGAAGCAAATGGGAATCGTTTTTTATATTCCGCACTTATATCGGAAGAAGAAAGTATGCGTGAACGGACCGGTAGTGTGTTGCAGCATGTTTGTTCGACGAAAGTGGGAGCCACCCTGGCTGAACTGATTTCGCAATCGGTTTTAAGTAAAGAAGACATTAAACTTTTAGAACGGGCAGTTTCTGAAAAAGCCATGGATGCTGTGGAGACAGTGCAATGCCACTGTTTACATGGGCAATGTGACTGTCATGCGAACCACGAGGAGGAGTTATAACAATGAAACATGAGACACTATTAATAGAAGGAATGTCGTGTGCGAGTTGTGCGCAAGCTGTCGAAAAAGCTGCTGGAAAAGTTGAAGGAGTGAATAATGCCTCGGTTAACTTGGCTACAGAGAAGCTTGCCTTGGATGTTGATCAAGCATTTGATATTCGTAAAGTCGAACAGGCCGTAGCTGATGCTGGGTATAAAGTTGTTAAGCCACTAGAAACAATAACGTTTGGTATATCAGGCATGTCTTGTGCGAGTTGTGCACAAACTGTCGAGAATGCCACGCTCAAACTAGTGGGCGAGGGGCACGCTTCGGTTAATCTTGCGACTGAAAAAATGGTTGTCAATTATAATCCGGATGCAATCACTCTTGCTGATATTACGAAAGCGGTCGCTGATTCGGGATATGAAGCAGTTGTTGAAGTCAGGGACGCGGACACCGTAGATAAGGACCAAGAGAAAAAAGAAGCACATATCAAAGAAATGTGGCAAAGATTTTGGATTTCGGCGGTGTTTACGGTTCCGTTATTGTACGTTTCGATGGGTCATATGATCGGGCTGCCACTTCCAGGAATCATCGACCCGATGCATTACGCGCTAAACTTCTCAATTTTACAGCTGTTACTGACGATGCCGGTAATGATTTTGGGAACGAAATTTTTTACGGGCGGATTCCGAGCGTTATTCAAAGGTCATCCAAACATGGATTCACTCGTTGCTTTGGGAACAAGCGCTGCTTTTATTTACAGCCTCTATGCAACATTTCGTGTATATATGGGAGAAATAGGATTTGCGATGGAACTCTACTATGAATCAGCTGCGGTAATCCTGACTTTAATTACACTTGGGAAATATTTCGAAGCGGTTTCGAAAGGTAAAACTTCAGAAGCAATAAAAAAACTGATGGGGTTAGCACCCAAAACAGCACGAGTAATGCGAGACGGTGCAGAAGTTGAAATTCCGGTCGAAGCTGTTGCAGTGGATGACGTGATTGTGGTTCGTCCCGGAGAAAAATTGCCGGTGGACGGTGTGATAACAGAAGGTTTAACTGCAATCGACGAAGCGATGCTGACAGGTGAAAGTATGCCGGTTGAAAAGAAACCCGGAGATCGTGTTATTGGAGCAAGTATCAATAAGAATGGGATGATTCACTACCGTGCTACAAAAGTAGGGAAAGATACTGCTTTGGCTCAAATCATCAAGTTAGTAGAAGATGCACAAGGTTCTAAAGCACCTATTGCCAAGTTGGCGGATAAAATTTCAGGTGTCTTTGTCCCAATTGTCATCGTTTTAGCTGTGCTTTCTGGCTTGTTGTGGTATTTCTTGGGCCAGGAGTCGTGGATTTTCGCTCTAACGATTACGATTTCAGTACTCGTTATTGCCTGTCCGTGCGCACTCGGTTTAGCAACTCCAACGGCAATCATGGTTGGAACAGGTAAAGGAGCCGAAAATGGCGTTTTAATCAAAAGTGGTGCAGCTTTAGAAACGACGCACAATATCCAAACAGTAGTATTTGATAAAACAGGAACGATCACTGAAGGCGAACCTAAAGTGACAGATATTTTAACAACCCAAATAACTGAAGAAGCGTTATTACACTTATCAGCTTCAGCAGAAAAAGGTTCTGAACATCCACTCGGAGAGGCAATTGTTAAAGCAGCAGCAGATCAAAATATGAATTTGGCCAAGGTTTCTGATTTTGAAGCAATACCGGGCTATGGTATAAAAGTACGTATAGCGGACAATAACCTCTTATTAGGTAACCGCAAACTGATGGTTACAAATAAGATTGAAATTTCCGCCTTGGAAGAAGAGTCCCACCGTCTGGCTTCTGAAGGGAAAACGCCGATGTACATTGCGATTGACGAGCAGTTGGCGGGTATCATCGCAGTGGCGGATACTTTGAAAGCCAGCAGTGCAGCTGCGATTGCGGAACTACATAAGATGGGCATTGAAGTTGTGATGATGACAGGCGATAATAAGCGAACAGCTGAAGCTATCGCGAAACAGGTCGGTATTGACCGTGTCTTGAGTGAAGTACTTCCTGAAGATAAAGCTGAACAGGTTGCTGCACTCCAAGCAGAAGGGAAGAAAGTTGCTATGGTCGGTGATGGCATTAATGACGCACCAGCACTTGCCCAAGCAGATATTGGAATAGCAATCGGAACGGGAACGGACGTAGCAATTGAGTCAGCTGATATTGTGTTGATGCACAGTGATTTAATGGATGTTCCAACTGCGATTGAATTAAGTAAAGCGACGATTAAAAATATCAAAGAAAATTTATTCTGGGCTTTCGCATACAATGTGTTGGGGATTCCAGTAGCTATGGGCGTATTGTATTTATTCGGTGGACCGCTCCTGAATCCAATGATCGCCGGAGCAGCAATGAGTTTCAGCTCTGTATCGGTTCTTTTAAATGCATTAAGACTAAAGCGATTCAAAACATCAAATAAATAGGAGGAAATAGATATGAAACAATCAGTAGTAATAGAAGGAATGAAATGCGAAGGCTGCTCAAACACAGTAAGCAAACTGTTCATGGCTATTCAAGGAGTCGAACGCGTCTTGGTTGACCGTGATACAAAATTGGCAACCGTTGAAGCCGACCGTGAGATTGCAGAGTCAGAGTATACAGACGCATTAGCAGAAACAAAATTTGTAGTTTCTGAAATAAAATAATGTAAAGAGGCGGAGATAATTGAACTGCCCCCTGTCAAGTAGACAGGTAAAAAAACAAAGTATTTTAGACCATGCATGTAAAAATGTGTGGTCTTTTTTTTGTAGCGTTTATGCAATCATTTGTAGAATCTTCTCTTCCGTAGGAATTGCTAATCCCATATCCAAAGTAACGCGTTCATTGTTGAAGAACGCGATGTATGCCTTGATTTTCCGGTCTAAGTACGCTGGTCTGTCAAACGTATCCAGGTTAAACATCTCCACCTTGAGGGTACCCCAAAAGCCTTCCATAGGGCCGTTGTCAATACATTTCGAGACGCGTGACATACTATGGATTATCTGGTGATCTTTAATCATCTTGTTAAAGGCATGGGAGGTGTACTGGGAACCGCGGTCGCTATGAATCAGTGTGGTTTCAGGCTTTACATCACCCAAAATCTGCTTTAGTGTATCCAGTACTAACGGGTTGTCATTGCGGTGACTGGTTTTATAAGCCACGATTTTCTTTGACCCGAGGTCATAAATAGCGCTCAGGTAACGTTTTGTCCCATTGGTCAACCGGAATTCCGTGACATCCGTCAATAACTTTTCCATGGGTCTTTCAGCGTGGAAATCACGGTTTAAGATGTTTTCAGCCACATGTGCAGCTTTGTGTGGCACGTAGTTCCTTCTTTTGCGACGGATGACGGCTGTGATCCCCATGATTCTCATGAGGCGGTGTACACACTTATGATTCACTTTCGCTCTTCTAAAAAAGTTGAGAAAGATGGTCATTCTTCGGTAGCCGTAAATCCCACCGAATGCCTCGTGGATTCCTTTGATCGCCCACATCAGTTTCAGGCGTTTTAATTCTGTTTCTGAGGGTTCCCGTTTTAACCACTTATAGTAGCTGGATTTGGCGATACCCAGTATGTCACAAAGATGGATAACGGGATATTTATGCTTTAATTCTTCAATAGTTAAATATTCCACTTCTTGTCTAACCCCTGTGATTTGTGATTCCCAGCGATTTTTCGGCGCTTTTTTAACGCATCGTTCTCCATTTCTAGCCATTTGTTCCGGGCTTTAAGTGTCTCTACTTCTGCGTTTAAACGTTCTTCCGTTGTTTGAATTTCCGTGGGCTTCCCGCGGCCCCGGTTGTCTTCCAGACCTATCGGTCCATGCTTTTTGTATTTATTCACCCAGGAATAAATGTTACTGTAACTTACATGGTTTTTCTCCGCTGCTTCCAGATAAGTCAGGCGATTGGCTATGTAATCTTCTACGATTTTTAATTTTTCTTCATATGATTTTTTAACACCCGTCATGTTGTACACCTCAGATTTCGGAGAATATGTCTCATTCTCTTTTCCTTCAGTATATCGAATTACCCATTTGTTTACCGTTGTTTTAGATGGAATGTTATATTTAGCGGCTAAGTATGAAAAGCCGTAACCCGTCTGTAGGTATTCAGCTACAATTTTCTGCTTGAATTCTTTCGAGTAACTGCGGTAATTCTTCTGGGAGCGGATCCCTTCCATGCCATGGTCCTGGTACCGATGGACATAATTCATAAAAGTGGTATCAGATAGTTTGAGATGGTGCTGATCAACAAGCGTTCGATAAGAAACACCCCTTAGGTGTAAATCAATTAAATGTAACAGTTCTGGATCGGTATGTTTTCTAGTCATAGAAAAAAACCCCCTTCAAAGTAGTTTGTTTTTTTCAGTGTCTACTTTGAAGGGAGCTTATCAAATAACTCCGTCTTTTATTTTGAATAATAACGCTTTCCAACAAAAGTTTGTAAAACGTATAAAAAAAAACGTTATTTAAAAGGATTTCTAAGAAATAGATGAGCAATTCTAATGTTACAAAAACAATTGTTTGTTGTCATATTTGTCATATTTGCCTTATAACTGTAATGAACGTTCGGTTTTAATACAATGATGTTAAGGGGCGTTAACAAAACGATGTATTTCAGCACAGCCTATTTTATTCGTGTTAGTATTACGATGCTTAGAAAACAAGACCTTCGTATTTGTCACTCGGTCAGTATCTAATGGATCTTGCAGAAATTACTAGCAAGGATAAGAAAGGAAAGAAATAAAAACATGAAATTTAAGAACAAACTATTTGTAGCAGGTGCATCTATTGCATTTTCAGGAATTCTAGCTTTTGCTAACCCAACTGAAGCAAGTGCAGCAGAATGGACAGCTCGTACAGCTGACGAAGTTAAACTAGACATTAAAGAAAACGAAAGCGGAAGTAAATATACCTTCGTTTGGGGCGATACACTTTCAGTAATCGCACAAGCAACAGAAATTTCTTTGGATAAACTCGTTGAAGTTAACAACATTTCGAATGCAGACATGATTATAGTAGGAAATTCAATTCGCTTATCATCAGACAACAAAGTTGTAACTGTTGGTGAAGGTGAAGAACAAAAATCTTACGATGTAAGTTCTGAAGAAGAAATTGTAGAAGTTGAAACACCGGTTGAATATTACGAAGAAGAAGTCGTAGTAGAAGAGCCAGTTGTTGAAGAAGTAGCACCAGCACAAGAAGTTTCAAGCGCTGGTTACCAAATGACTGTTGAAGCAACTGCTTACTCTACTAACCAACCATCATTAAGTGATTACACTTATTCCGGAATTAACTTACGTCAAAACCCTAACGTTGTAGCGGTAGACCCAAGTGTAATTCCTTTAGGATCTACAGTAATTATTCCTGGTTACGGTACATTCGTAGCAGGAGATACAGGTTCAGCAATTATTGGGAACCGTATTGATATTCATATTACAGACTTGAATGCTGCATGGGCATTTGGTCGTCAAGGAATGACTGTAACAGTTCTTCCACCACAATAATAACAATGATTACGCCGGAACCTTGTGTTCCGGTTTTTTTATTGTCTCAATCTGTAAGTGTGCAGAAGTCCGGAAAAAACGGCCGACCTTTGCCGACCTTTCTTCCTAAGTGAGCAAAGGTTTGTAAAATGAAACCAACCTTTGCCGACTAAGACTAAAATCCTACTTAAAAATTAAATCTACCCGCGTTCATCCGCATCGTTAACCAGTTAATGTTACAGGTTGACGATGCGGATTTTTTAAGTTACAGTTTAACTATAATTTTAGAAGTAGGTGATGACGTGTCAACGAAGGATGAAGTTCTAGCAATACTCGAACAAAAAAAGACAGAAAATATTTCCGGTCAAAAAATTGCAGAAATTTTAGGAGTAAGTAGAACCGCTGTTTGGAAAGCAATTAATACCTTAAAAGAAGATGGCTATAAGATACATTCAACTCCCAGTGCGGGCTATCGGTTGCTTGAACCGAGCGATTCATTAAATACTGCAGCAATTCTACCGTTAGTACAGCGCCGTCTAAATGTCGAAACTTTTCAAACGATTGATTCAACCAATGCAGAAGCCAAGCGACGTCTGAATAATCATCCGGATGAAGACTTTTTGATTATATCCGAGCACCAAGAAGCAGGAAGAGGGCGATTAGGAAGAACCTTCTATTCCCCTCCTCGTACAGGCATTTACATGAGTTTGGCTCTCCATGAACTGAGCCCCAATAGTGACGCGACGTTATTAACAACGGCAGCTGCTGTGGCGGTTTGTCAGGCTATCGAAGAGCTGACAACCCTAAAACCTCAAATAAAATGGGTCAACGATATTTTTATTGATGGTAAAAAAGTATGTGGTATTTTAACAGAAGGTATTCTAAGCCTTGAAACGCAGACGATTCAATCAATTATTCTCGGAATTGGTATAAATGTCTTGGAAGACGAGCACTTACCGGAAGATTTACAACCCATTGTGGGAGCACTCTTTAGTGGGGAAAGTACAGTCAGCCGCAATACGTTAGCAGCTAGTATTATTAATCATTTCTATGCAGTATACGAAACGATGGAAACAGGTGCGTTTCTGGATGACTATCGTGACCGTTGTTTTGTATTGGGGAAATCCGTTTCTTTTATCAAAAATAAGCAAACGTATAGAGGGATTGCAACAGGAATCGATGATGCGGGGGCTTTGGAAATCCTGTTGGAAGATCAAACACGCACGAAAATTTCATACGGTGAGATTAGTATTGATTGGAGAGGTTCAAAATGAAGCTTACAACGCGAGATTTGACACACATGAGTATCATGGCAGCTCTAACGCTCGTCAGTAGCTTTATTGCAATCCCGCTAGGGCCGGTTGCCGTAACCTTGCAAACACTCTTCGTTTTATTAACGGGCTTACTCTTCACGCCCATTCAGGCTTTCTACACACAATTACTAAACTTATTATTAATGCTATTGTTGAGAGGACCACAAATTATAATCAGTCCCAGCTTTGGATTTCTCATTTCATTTATAGTTGTCGCGACACTACTCGCGTGGTTGAAAGAAAGTGGCAGGATTAAAAAGGCGAGCCACTTAGTGATCATTGGGACAGTAATCAGTTACGTTATCGGTACACCTTATATGGCTTTTATCCTTAATCAAGTACTGGATTTAAATTTATCTTTTAAAGATATTTTGTATGCCGGAGTTCTCTTGTTTCTGCCCGGAGACGCTATGAAAGCTCTACTGTCTATTGGCTTTCTCAAGAGTATAAACAGAGTGACGGTCTTCCAAAATAAAAGCAAAACTCATTAAAATTTAATTTACTCATTGACTTCTCATTTATTAACCCTTAAGATACAGATACCAAATAAAAAAATGTGAGGTTTTCACGATGAATAAGAAACATGCAAACCAAATCCAAATCAATTTTTACTTTAGCTACTTTAGATAGTTCTGTAGACACACGCAGTGGATACAGACATTTCAAACATTGTTTGTATCTATGGCGGCTAGAGTGAGTTTGCGTGAGCAACTGCCACATAGATTAAAATCTGAGTGGTGATTGCGAAAAGGAAAACTTTCTTTTTACAATAAGAATTTGAGCGACCCATTCAGATTGTTGATATCTGGATGGGTTTTTGTGTTCTTATCAGTGAATAAATAGGAGGAATATAAGATGAGAAAAAATTGGTTATTAAAAGCGGGATTGGTATTGGCATCAGCAGGTATTTTGGCAGGGTGTAGTGGAGAAAGCAAAGCAGAAGGAGATGGAACCGTTAATTTAGGAATTTTACAGTTAATGGATCACGAATCTTTAAACGCTTCTCGCGAAGGATTTTTGGATGTGTTGGAAGATGCAGGGTACATTGAAGGCGAAAACTTGAATGTGGATTACCAGAACGCACAATTGGATCAATCCAATTTACAAACGATGTCAGAACGTCTATCCGGACAAAATGATTTAATTCTAGCCATTGCAACGCCAGCGGCTGTTTCTCTAGCAAATGTGGATCAAGAAACACCGATTTTATTTACAGCAATTACTGATCCAGTTGATGCGGACTTAGTTGCGAGTTTGGATGCACCAGGTGGGAATTTAACCGGAACGACAGATGCGGGTCCGCTTGAGGAACAAATTGCTTTACTTCTTTCATTAACGACGAATCCGACCCACATAGGAATCATTTATAATTCAAGCGAACCAAACTCTGTTATTCAAGGCGATCAGGCAACGGAATTATTAGAAGCTGCAGGCGTAAAAGTAGTATTAAAAACCGTTTCATCTACAAATGAGGTACAACAAGCGATGGAATCGTTGGCAGGAGACGTGCAAGGTATTTACGTGCCAACTGACAATACTTTAGCGAGTACGATGGGATCTGTTAAGCAAGTGGCAGAAGCAAATAAATTGCCGGTCGTTGCTGCTTCCACGGACCAAGTTAAAGCAGGTGGCTTAGCAACATATGGAATCGACTACTACGAACTGGGAAGACAAACAGGTGAAATGGCTCTAGAAATTATTGAAGAGGGCGCTGATCCAGCAACGATGCCTATCCAATCTTCAGAGGTATTGGAACTAGTTGTAAACGAAGAAGTTGCTAAAGCACTTGGTATTGATCCGGCATCTATTACGGTACCCGAATAAATAAACCCACACTTTCTTCGTGTTATTTTAATCTATAGGGTTTATAATGTACACATGATACAAACCCTGGAGGATTAATATGAAAAAATGGTTAACGTTACTATCTACCTTTGCTCTGTTTGGATGTACCACACAGACAGTTGAGCCAGCAGAATCTGGTGAAGAAGAGGGAGTACGCACAGAATCTCAAGCTACAATAGAATCTTCAGAACCACAAGAACCTGAAGAGAAACGGATTTCGTTCATCGGAGTGGGAGATAATTTAATACATGAAAATGTCATCTGGGCTGCTGAAACACCTGATGGCTCTTATGACTTTTCAAATATGTACGAGAATATCGCAGCTGACGTTGAAAATGCTGACTTAGCATTTTTGAATCAAGAGACAATTTTTGCAGGACCGGATTACCCTTACTCCGGCTATCCTTCATTTAATACACCTGAACAACTGGGTACAAATATGGTAGATTTAGGCTTTGATTTAATTAACGGTGCCACGAACCATACGTTGGACTTCGGCGTTGCCGGTGCAACGTATGCACTTGATTTTTGGAAACAATACGAAGATGTGCGTTACACAGGAGTTTTTGAAAGCGAGGAAGCAAGCCTTGAAATACCAACCATTGAACGAGATGGCGTGACATTTTCTTTCTTGGCTTATACATATGGTACAAACGGAATCGAACCGGATACGAATTGGCGTGTGAACTATTTCGACGAAGAGAAAATCCGTACAGATGTCGCAAAAGCCAAAGAAGTCAGCGATGTGGTAATCGTTTCAGCCCATTGGGGAGACGAGAATACCTATGTCGTAAATGAGTACCAAGAATATTATGGTCAGTTGTTTGCTGATTTGGAAGTCGATGTTGTCATCGGAACGCATCCGCATGTCATTCAACCTGTTGAGTGGCTGACTGGCGCAAATGGTAACGAAACGTTAGTTGTCTGGTCGCTAGGGAATTTATTAGCCCACGCACTTGATGATATTAATACGCTTGGGGGGATGGTTTCGTTTGATTTTGTCGTAACCGAAGAGGGAACAGATATCGAAAACATCGTATTCCGTCCAACAGTCTCGCATTTTAGCTACCATTACAATGATAATGGTCGTTTGAAACGAAAGTTTAAAATTTACTATTTAGATCAATACACGGATGAATTAGCAGTAGAGCATGGCTTGAACGCGTTGGATGGCATTTCTGTTACGAAAGAAAGCTATCAAGAGCAAGTCGAAAGCGTTATTGCACCAGAGTTCCTACTTCAGTAAGAACATATTACATATTATTAGAGCAGAGTCGCATTTTTGTGACGAATGTGGCTCGCGCTCTATTTATTTTGGCTAGAAAGATATTTTCACAAAAGTTTAGAAAAGGCTTGCATGTTTGAAGGATTGGCCTTATAATGGGGGCAAATAAAGAAACTCATCAATTTCTAATCCTTAGAAATGCATTCTTTATTTAATTTCATCCTAATTTAATTTCATCCTATTTAGTAATTCCTCTCCGCAAGTCCTTTCATTATCTACCCATTTTATTTTTTTCATCTTCAAGCATTTCCGCCTCTTATTTGTTGACCTCTTTTATGCGCATCCGCAATTCTCCACTCATTTCTCACATACTTTTTTCTTCGTCACAAACTATTAACTTTGCCATGTTGAAATTAACCTTATTCTCTTGTGTAACAGAGGAGGAATGAATATGGATAACCGTATTCGCTATCTGGACAAATTACTTGTTTGGATGATGAGCTTCGTAATGTTAGTACCAACACTTTTAGGATTTGTTGGAAGTCTGACTACATACGCAGCAGCATCAACAGATAACCGTATTGTTGATGCCGTTTTATACGAAGGTCCAGACGGGTTTGCCACCGTACAGGCGGTCCATGATCCAGAAGCGCAGAAAATTGATTGGACAGTGACCTTAAATAAAGATCCGACACCGATACCGACCTATCTGCAATTTGAAATCGACATTTTAGAAAGCGGCTTACAGACACCGATTAATCTAAGTGCACCTCTTTTTTCTGAAACGAAAGATAATATAACCCTCATAAAAGCAACGGATCCCACTTTAGAAGGGGATACCGCTATCCTCACATTTTCAACTGCAATTGCAGATTCCACAGATTATGAATTTTCACTCAACATGCTTGTTCAAGTAGTAGGTGATGAAACCTCATTAGCCACGATTCAAACATCCCCATTAGTAAAAAAACTCAACTTTGTAGTTCCCCAACCCCTAAATCAAGTTGAACAAGAATCTTCCGAAATAATTACAAGTGCTCCAGAGGAAGAAGTGACTTCCGAAGAGTCCTTACCCCCAGCCGAAGAGGAATCCGCCAGTGAAATAATTGAAGAGCAGCCGTCCCAAGAGGTAGCTGAATCTGAAGATATTCCTGAGCAGGAATCATCCGCGCCGGAAGAAAAACCTAATGAGGTCATTCATCCACCCCTTGCATCCCCAGAAGAACCAAAACCACAACCAGAAGTTAAACCAGAACCACAAGAAGAAATAGAGTCAGAAGAGGTAACAGAACTAGAAGAGGAAACCTTTGATCCTACTATCGCAGAACCCGTTCCAAAGTCATACATTTCCAATACGTTTCCGATTCCTTTTATTCCAGTAAGTAGAATGCTACGTACAACCAGCGTTCCAGGAAGCGTATCAGTGAATAAAACTGCTGAAGCATGCGAAGGCTGTCGAACATACGAAGTCACCCTTGATATAACCGGTGTTCCGCCAGTTAAACCAGTGGACGTCGTATTAATCCTCGACAAATCAGGAAGTATGTCTGATAGCTATTCGGCAATCACAAGTAGCCCATCTACTAATACATACTACTATGTAAGAGTAAATGGCAACTATATCAGAGTTTCATATAACTATGGAAACTGGCAATATGTATCATCTGGAAACAGACGTTATGTCTCTTGGTCCGCGACAGGTGATGATAGTTTAGCCGGATCGACCCAGTCCAATTCACCTGTTGCGAAGCGTTTCTATCAATTGACGGCGAAATCACGTATGGACGCATTAAAAGAGGCGGCCATTACCTTTTCTGGTATGGTCCTCGCAGCAAATACTAGCAACCGTGTCGCAGTCGTACAATATGACGGCCCATCTACGACCACTGGTTCTGGTAACCAAAACCAGGCATCGTTGACTCAAAACTTCACTAATAACATCAACAATGTTTCCAATGCTATTAATGGACTCAATCCAGTGAATGGTACAAATACTCAAGCGGGATTAATCGCGGGATACAATGCTTTCACAAATGCAAATCCTCAAAATCCTACCTCTAAGAAGGTTGCCATTCTATTTACAGATGGTCTCCCTACTGCAAGTATTGGTTATCAATATAATGAGTCAACCAACCCGAATACGATTCATTATACGAATGCCATCAATGCAGCAACGAACCTCAAAAATTACGGTAGCCTCTTCTCAATTGGTTTAACCACGGGAATGACTGGTGACGAACTTACCGCAGCACGTTACTTCTTGAACCAAACACAAAATGCTGGTTTTTACGAAGCCCCAACAGCTGCGCAACTCCAAACAATATTTAATTCCATTTATACTCAGATCAATAACTACGGTACAAATGGGGTCGTGACGGATGTCATTGGTGACGATTTTGATCTCGTTGCTGGATCGCTTCCAGCGGGAGCTACGTATGACGCTGCAACGCGTACCATTACATGGAATATCGGCACGCTATCAGGCAATCCGACCTTAACCTATAAAGTTAAAGCGAAAGATTCCGTTATTGGTAGTGAGGATGTCACAGTCAAATTACCAACGAACAAAGTTGCAGAATTGACTTACACGGATGTCGATAATAATCCAAATCAAAAATTGACATTCCCTGTACCATCCGTTCATGTACCGCGAATCCTGGAAATTACAACGACAAACGCTGAAATCTTGTTGGGAGATTCTATCCAACTTGGCATGGGAACAGATCCTGCAGCTAATAACTATTTAAATATCACGGGTGGGACAGGCCAATATACTTACGCGTGGTACTTAGGAAATCAAACAACAGTTCTTTCCACGGATCGTAACCCAACATTTACCCCAACATCTGAAACTACTTACCGAGTTGTCGTGACTGATGCTGAAGGCTGTACAATTACAGGTTATATTACTGTAAAAATTAAAACTGGACAGCTCATCATTCATAAGAAAGATGAAGAAGGCAAACTGATACTCAATAATCCGGCTACGTTCATATTGTCCAAATCAGGTTCTCAGGATCTCATTGTAACGACCGGCAATACGGGAATCGCCACCTTTACTGGGCTAGGTAAAGGAACGTATACCTTGAAAGAAACCATTGCCCCTAATGGCTATGTATTGGATTCTACAATATATACGGTGGTAGTAGAATCTACTGGTGGCCAGGTAACCGTTACAGTTACGGATGCAACTCAAACGGTAATTCCAAGTAATCCGTTGGTTATCGTGAATAAAATTGCCACGATATCGATACCTGTCCAAAAATTCTGGGTTGATAATGATAATGATTTGAATGCGCGACCAACAGAAGTAGTTGTTCAAATTTATCAAAATAGCACATATATGATCGGAAAAGATTTAACTCTTACTCAAGGTCTAGACGGATTATGGAAGGGAACTTTTACTGATCTTCCTCGTTTTAATGCACAAGGAGAAGAGTATGAGTACACCATCAAAGAAGTACCCGTTGCAAATTATGAATCAGTAGTAGCAGACTATGAAATTACAAATACTTTGAAGATTGGCTCGTTGACTATTACCAAACTAGGAGAAAATGAAACACTCTTGGATGGTGCAGAATTTGAATTGCAAGAGGCAGATGGAACCGTAGCGAAAGATATTCAAGGAAACGAATTAACGGGAATAACAGTAGACGGTGTTCTAAGTTTTAACAATTTACCTTTTGGCACTTACACGTTGGTAGAAACGAAGGCACCCGATGGTTATGAATTAACTGATCAAACTTGGATAATCACCATTACTGAAGAAAATCAAACAAATCCGCACGTTACGATTACAGTTACTAATAAGCGCATGCAAACGTTACCTAGCACAGGCGGGCCAGGCACAATTCTATTCACATTAATTGGAGTAGGACTCATGCTTGTAGCCGGTATTTCCTTCAGTCAAACAGATCGAAAGGGGAGAAATAAAATGAATCGTATCACGAAGATTTTTACCACGTTGTTAATGGCTTTAATTGTAATGATGGGTGCAATACGTCCGATTGCTGCGGTTGAGACAGCACCAGGACCACCATCCGGAAAACCAACTACCGCTGATTTAGTGATTCATAAACTACAGTTCAATGGGCAAGAAATTCCTAACATTGAAAATCATGATGGAACAGAGATAACTATTCCAAATACATCTGGTTTGGCTGGTGTCACCTTTGATATTTATAAAGTAGCAGACGACGAAACGAGTAAAACTACTCCTGTGGGTGCTCCATCTGACACTGGAATTACAACGGCTGGTGGATTATTGACATTCGAAGACTTGCCTATGGGACGTTACTTAGTAGTTGAAGATGTGGATACTCTACCACATGGTGTCAACTACAATAGTCCGAATTTCTTGGTTGACGTACCGATGACCAATGCGGCTGGTACAGGATGGTTAAATCCCGTTCATGTTTATCCGAAAAACCGTTTAGTATTGGCAACTGTTGATTTCTACAAAGCATTCGAAGAAGAAGAAGGAGCAACAGCAACATTTGGTCTTTATGATGCCGAGACGGATGCATTGTTAGAGGAAGAAACGCTTTCGGCAAATGGTAAAGTTATTTTTACAAACGATGGCGATGGTTATGAAACAGGCTCCTATTATGTAAAAGAAATTTCGGTTGGCGGTGCATATGGATTAGATAGTACGGAATTTCCGGTTGCTATTACAAACGCTGATCATGACACCACTTTGAATGATAATAACGCCACTGTTCATGCTAATAATGCTGAAACCCCACTTATGAACTACATCATCACTGAACCGGAAAAAACAAATACAGATGATGATAACGATGACTTCTCAGCAAACTTGGGTGAAATCGTCAACTGGAACATTGATGTTCGTCTCCCTATGAATATTGAAGACTATACAATGTATAAATTTACAGATACGCTAGATTCTCGTCTGGACTATGTGGGTAACGTAGAAATTTCAATCGACGGTTTACCTGTAACCGGATTGGCAACCATTACTGAACCAACTACAACAAGTGGCGGTACGCTCATCATTGATTTTGACCTTGAAAAATTAGCAGAATATGCAGGCGATAATTTGAAGATTTCGTTTAATACCAAAATTAATGAAACAGCTTTAATGGGTCAAGAAATTCCTAATAACTTTGTACTCGACTTTGACAATGGATCCGAAATTGATTCTAAAACAATGGAAGAGCCACCATTTACCCAAACTGGTGGTGCGATGTTCGATAAGACATCCACACGACAAGATTTGGAAGACTTTAGTGGTGCGCAATTCTGGGTATATCGTATGAACGGTGATGATAAAGAATACTTACAAGCAGATCGTTCTTGGAGTACAGCTACTGATACTCCGTTTACTCTCACATCGTTAACAGATGGAACATTCAAGATTGAGGGACTATCATTTGGAACCTATTACCTAGAAGAACGTGTCGCTCTTCCTGGACACATGCTCCCTGGTACTGATTTTGAATTTGATGTTACTGCGAATACCTATAATGCGGAAGCGACAGTTCCTATTCAAAACCGACCAAGAATTGATCTTCCAAGTACAGGTGGAATGGGTACAATCCTCTTTACCATCGCAGGTGTAGGTTTGATGGCTGGTGCAGTTAAACTATACAAGAAAGAAGAAAAAGAATAATACCAGAGGTGAACGGATGAGTAATCATCTGTTCACCCAAGGGGCTGGTCTGCCGGCCCCTTGGGTGAGCATAGTTAATGGGGTGTTTCTATGAAAAAGGAACGAAAAAAATGGCTGATGGGGCTTATATTTTTATTGGGCTTAGGTATTTTTATGTATCCTAACCTTACACAAATTTATGCAAAAATATCCCAGTATCAGATCATCTTATCGTATAATCGTCAACAATCCGAGATGAGTAAAGAGATTAAGAAAATCGAAATGGCTCGCATAGCCGAATATAATAAATCACTAATAGACAACACAGTGGTGTACGAGGATCCATTTGAGACAAACGAGGCTGCGACCGAGACACTAAAGGATAAGAGTAGTGAGAAATTAGGCGATCCTATCGGTTATATTGCAATTCCTAAGATTTCTGTGAACGTTCCGATTTATAATGGAACAACCGATTATATTCTCCAAAAAGGAATCGGGCTTTTAGAAAAAAGCTCCATGCCAGTCGGTGGTGCGGGAACGCATGCTGCTTTAACGGGGCATCGCGGACTTCCTGAATCCAAACTTTTCACTGATTTGGATGAAATGAAGATTGGTGATATTTTTTATATCCATTCATTAGCAGGAACCTTAGCTTATGAAGTCGAGAGCGTTGAAACGGTCTTACCACACGAAACGGAAACATTGAAAATTATGGATGATCGCGATTTGGTTACGCTGATCACCTGTACACCTTATATGATAAATACACATCGGATACTGGTTAGAGGCGCGCGTATTACCTTGGATGCGACGAAAGAACCGGAACCACTCACACCAACTCAAAAAATTATTACAACTGTCGATGAAAAAGGACCCATCCTCATCTGGATATTTGTTGGTGGCATAGTAATCCTGGTCGGAAGCGTAGTTATTTGGCAAAGAAGGAAGAAAGAGGGTGAGAAGACATGAAAAAAAATGTGTCACTCATCCTTTTTATTATCGGTGTCCTCATTATTGGTGTACCACAATTTCGAATTTTGCTAAATGAACTTCAGACAGCTACACAACTCCAATCGTACACTGAAGTTGTTGAGGTATATCCGGAGCAGGATTTAAATATATACATGGAAACATTGGAACAGATTAACTCAAATCCACAAACTGAAAGTTCACAAGCCGTTTCTGAAGTGCCGATTTATAACGATCCTTTTATAGTGGAAGTAGCTCCCGTTGAATATGAAGTAACTAAAAAATTATTCCCAGATGGCGTAATCGGTTCTATTTATATTCCCAAGATAGGCGAACAGTTACCGATTTATAACGGCGCAACAAATGAGCATTTAGCGTTGGGAGCTGCGACAGTGGCCGGAACTTCTTTGCCAGTAGGAGGAGAGGGTACTCATTCCGTCATTTCTGCTCATAGAGGATACGCGAGAGCTAATTATTTCCGTCACATTGATTTATTGGTCCCAGGTGATAAAATCCTCATAACCATTTTGAAAAAGACTTTAACTTATGAAGTAACCGGCAATCAAGTTGTCGAAGCAGACGATCCTTCCAGTCTTGGATTTGAGAAAGAACAGGATTTATTAACCTTATTAACGTGTCATCCTTATATGATTAATGACAAACGTCTACTCGTTCATGCCAAAAGAGTACCGACCACGGCGGTTGCACCTACCTTTGCATCTGTTGTTACTCAAAGGGAGGTCATTGCTGAAGAAGGGCAAGAAATAGTCTCAGATGAACCCACTTCTGTATCTGAACAACCAACCGTCCAAGAGCAAAAGAGAGAGTCACTCACACCGATAAATAGAGTCAAATCATTCGTCGCTGTTACATTCAAATTCAATAGTGAGACAATTCTAGCACCGGTAAAAAGAAATTTACTATTAAATAGAGGGATTGTTTTATTGAGTATGATTGCAATTTTTATAGCATTTTGTTTACTTATCCGAAATTTGTTTCATTTACGCGGAAAATGAGTCATATAACCCTCGCGTTCGGTTTACTTAAAATTACTAATCATGTAAAATTGATGTAAAGGTAATCAGGACGGGTGAGAATATGTTGATCGAAAAAATCCAAGATTTAGTGCATCGGGCACTAACCTTGCACGAAGCGGGAGATTTCGAATCTGCCGAAACATTATTTCTTGAAGCCTTGTATTTATTTGATGATAAAGAAAATAAACTTTATCAACTTGTCGTCTATGGCTTAGGTATTAATTATGCAGCTCAGAAAAATTATGATGGGGCAAAGAGATGCTTTGAAGAAGGACGCATAAATGCAGAAAAAGTCATGAATATTCCTCATGAACTAGAAATGTATCAGCAGTTAGTAGTTCTTATGCGGGAGTCTGGAGACTATGAAGCGACAGAGGTTCTCATTAAAGAAGAAATTCGTTACCGTAAGAAACAGGTTCCCGATGATTACGAAGGGCTGGCAGCCGCTTATTATGAAGCTGCTAAACTATACAAGTTGTGGGATAAAGAAAATAAATTAAAAGAAGTATTGAAACAGGCTACACTGTACAGTGAGAAAGCGAATAAAGTATGACATTTTTATGTTTGGGTATATTTTTGTTGAGAAGGGGTATGTCATATGGCATTGAATGAGAAAGAGTCAAAAGTTTTTACGTATATTAAGAAAGATCCGTTTATATCCCAACAGGCGTTGGCTGATAAAATCGGACTATCACGACCTGCAGTAGCGAATATTATCTCGGGACTAGTTAAAAGAGGTTACTTATTAGGTAAGGCCTATGTGGTGAATGAGACTAGACCAATTGTATGTATCGGTGCTGCAGCAACTGACAGACGCTTTTTTGTGGACGGTGAACTTGTTCATCGTGCATCAAAAAATGTTACGTCTCGGACGACATGTGGTGGCGTTGCGTTGAGTATTTCGGAAAACTTGGGTCGCTTACAAGAAGATGTGGTCTTATTAAGCGTAGTCGGAGACGATATTGAAGCAGAAGCAATTAGGGACTACATGGGGTCATTTGTTAAAATCAATGAAATCGATACGGTTTCAGGTGCTACAACGGGTGCCTATACAGAAGTAGTCGATGAAAACGGCGAAGTGGCATTGGCGCTTTCAGAAATGGACATTTACGATAAAATGTCTCCGAATTGGTTGGCAAAACGCTTATCATTATTGAAACAAGCGAAAGCAATTATTATTGATAATAATGTTCCAAAAAACACTACGGAAGCAATCATGGATTTTGCTTTCAAGAATAAGACACCTGTTTCGCTTGTAACGGTTTCGGCTTTAAAGGCACACAATATTCCGGATGATTTAAAAGGTGTGAATCTTTTTGTTACAAGTCGTGAAGAGGCGGAATTATTGCTCGAGATGACTATTGCGACGGATGAGCAAGCGGTTGAAGCGATTCAACGTTACTTAGAAATGGGAGCAGAACATGTTGTTATTTCAGATCGCAGTCGTAGCATTGATTACGGTAGTCATAAACACGGTTTGGTCAGATTTGATCTCCAAAATAAAGATTCTCAACATTATGTGTGGGGAACCCACGAGGCATTAATAGCTGGAATTATTTATCGTTATCTTCATACTAAAAATCTAGTCGATGTGATGATGACCGGGATAGTAAATGCGGCTATGACAGCCAAGTCCGTTAACAAGGTTCGCGAGGATTTAACCCAAGCAACACTAGAAAAAGATATTAAAGCTTTTGGTGATATCGAATTTAAAAAATTAGAAATCTAGGTCTTTTACATTTCAGCTGTTCTACAGTACAATGAAGGTGTAGAGAGCGTTTTCAATTCATTTTGGAAGGAGCGGATATACAGATGAAACCGAAGTACGAACACATTATGGTACCTGTCGATGGTTCAGAGTCATCTATTCAAGCCTTTAAGAAGGCCGTTCATATTGCCAAACGAAATGATGCAGTTTTACACCTCGTAACCGTTGTAGACAAGGCAGACAAACCCAATGAAGCTGAGCAAATTGATCGCAATCGTGAGGAATTTTTCTCAGCATTGGAGACCTATGCAAAACGTGAAAACCAGCTGATTGAGAAATACGTAAAATTCGGAAGTGCTAAGAAATTAATTGCTGAAGAACTTGTAAAAAACTGGAATATTGATTTAATTATTATGGGCGCCACAGGAAAAGGTAATATTGCCAAAATGGTCATCGGCTCCATTACCAGCTATGTTACAAAACATGCACGTTGCGACGTCTTAATCGCTAAATAAAATAACACGTAATAGAAATCTTTATGATATGCTCCCCTAAAGTAAAAGACTACTTTAGGGGGATTTTTTATGCGTTCGAACCGTAAACATACAACCGAAGAACTTTCATTACAGTTAGTAAATTAGAACAAATAAACTAAATAGCTCACTCAAACCGATTTAACGCTCTGAGTGAGCCATTTTCAAAATAATAGCTCACTCAAACCGATTTAACGTTCTGAGTGAGCTCTTTTCAAAATAACAGCTCACTCAAACTGATTTAACGCTCTGAGTGAGCCATTTGCGAAAATAGTGCGAGTTGGCCTTTTTTACTGACCTTTGCACGTCTACACAATGAATGACGTTCCCTCAGAAACTTATAAAATCCTAAACTACAAAAAATGCCATGCATGAAAATTATCATACATGGCACAAACTATTTTGTTTACTTAACTGTCTTCTTGACAGAGGACAGTTCATAATTTCCATTACGTGTTTTTATGTAGTTTGCATTGTAAACCGCTCACTCAAAATAAATCAGACACTAATCGTAGCCTTGCTACCCGAAGAAGAGTGGGTCACTTTAATATGAGCGGGAATGCGCGTTTTTAGTTCCTCAACATGAGAGATAATCCCAACCATGCGACCATTGGCATTGAGTTCTGACAGCGTCTGGATTGCTTGTTCCAATGATTCAGCATCCAAAGTCCCGAAGCCTTCATCGATAAAGAGGGTATCAATCTGTATCCCTCCACTTTGTTGTTGCATGACATCGCTCAAACCTAACGCCAATGCTAAGGATGCTTTGAAACTTTCACCGCCTGATAGTGTTTTAACACTCCGCGTCTGACCGGTGAAGTGATCGAAGACATCTAATTCAAGACCTTTGGCGCCAGCACCTTTCGCTTCACGAGTGGAGCGTTTCAATAAGTACCGATTGTCTGTCATTTGAATAAGACGTAAGTTTGCGGCATGAACGATCTCTTCATAATAAATAGCCATGACATACCGTTCAAACGAGAGTCTGCCGGTCTCAACGGACTGTCCATTGGCAATGTCGGAGAGGCGCTTTACTTGGCCGTATTCCTTCAAGACAGCTTTTCCTTTATTGAAAATACATTTGATAGTGTCTTCGCCGTGTTTCACAGTCTGACAGTCATTGGATATTTTCTTGCTGGCCGCATCCAATTGAAGCAGTTCGGCTTTTAGTGCCGTAATTCGTTCTTGGACAGCATCACTACTTAATTGTTCCGGGAAAGCAGCCACAATTTTTTCTTGTTCTTCGCGATTTCGTTGCGTAATTTTACACTCATCCATGTAGTTTACCAACTCTTTTTTCGCTTTGGCCACAGTATGAGAGGGCAGTAAATGTTCCTCGAAATCTTCACCCAACTGTGCTTCGACTAATTTTTCATCTAATCGCTGTTTAGCTTGGGTCATTCGTTTATCCGCAACACCTAACTGCTGGTCCAATGACTCCTGCGAGTTTTTTGAAAGAGCAATCTGTTTTTCGATGTCATTCACTTCTTGTTTTACAACTGGGAAGGCTTTTTCCGTGTAGACAATTTTAGCTTGATAATTGTCCGCCTCTTCACGAACCGAATCCACTTCTAAATCATTCACTTTACCTTTCAAAGTTTCTAACGCGCTCATTTGCGTCGTAATTTGTTCCATCCTTGCTTGATAGAATGTTTCCAATTCTTTCAGCTTCAGCTGGATAGTACTTCTCTCATCTTGAACGGCACTGACTTGCTTGCCTCTCGCATCCGAAAGTGCTGCTACTAATTCGGAAGTTTGAAGTTCTTTAGACGTGTGCGCAATTTCTGCTGTCATTTCCTCGTACTCAGTCATTTTACTTTCGTACGCTGCAGCTAGACCATCTCGGGTAACCCCCGTCTGTATTTCTAAGTCAGTAATCTGAAGGTTGATGCTCCGCACGTGCTCCGATTTCTGCGTAAAAGATCTGTCAGAAGCAGTACTTTCTTTTTGAATCTGTTCAAGTTCATCCTCTGAAGGAGCTTTAGAAATTTTAGTTGCTAGTGTTGGGTGTGAAAGAGATCCACACACGGGACATTCGTCACCGGGATTTAGATTGTCAGCCAAAATGCCGGCCATATTTTGATTGAAGAGACGGCGAGACGCCATCAATAATGTATTTTTCTCAAGGGCTTCGGTTTCTGCTTGTTGCATTTCTGTAAGAGCCTGGGTATGAGCAGAAATGAGTCCAGCCATTCTATCCAACTGATCGATGAGTTGTTTTGATAGGGAATGGGTTGTTTGAAGTTCGTGTAACTTATCCTTACTGACAGTTACACGAGCCTGGGCCAACTGGCTTTCTTCAAGTTGTGCCAGAAAGTCAGTGAGGTCATCGGCCAGCTGGGTATCCGTCATTCTTAGTACAGTTGCTTTTTCTTGATTTTCGGTTTGGCTTTCGAGCAGCCGCGCAATTTCTTTTTCAAGTTTTTGAATCTGTTCAAAGACTTCCAACTGTTTATTACGTGTATCCAACAGTTGCCGCCATTCCGGCAGTTGCTTGTAATCAGCTTCCATCGTTTCGAATGTTGCGAGTTTGTCGTTCAAATTAACTTGATAGCCTGTGAATTTCTCTTGCGTTTCGCGTAACATTGTATCTAGTTCCGTTTTCGCCGCGACTTCTTTTTGGAAATCCCCTTTGGCGTCCAAGCAATCCTGTGCTTTTTCAAATTGAATAATCTGACTTTCCAATGCTTTATAGTGGGCTGCCTCTAAGGCTAATTCCTCAGATCTAGCAGTCAGAGTTTGCAATTTTTCTGTGTGCTCCCAATGGTTTTCGTATTTTCGCATGGAGAGGGTTGTTTCTTCGATTTTCTTTTGAATGTTGGAAGCTTCAGTAAGTAACTCTTTATTTAGTTCGCCTAAACGATCCAATACTGCTTCTGTATCTTCCTCATCGCAGTAACTATGAAGGAGAGCATCTTCGAGAGAATTCAAGAATTGATAAGAAGCTTTTAATTCTGATTGATTACTGGCAACATCTTTCGTTAGTTTCGAAACTTTTACTTTGAGGTTTTCCTGAAATTTCAGTATGACTTGCGTGCCAAAAATATTTCGAAAAATAGCTTCTTTATCTTTACTATCTGATTCTAATAAATGCTTAAACTCGCCTTGGGGTAACATCACAATCTGCTTAAACTGGTCATAAGAAAGAGCCAGTAGCGCAATGATTTCTTTATTTGCGTCGGAAATTTTGGTCGTTACATTTCCGTCGTGATGAAATTCAACGGCTGATCCGTGGTCAATAATGCCGCGTTTGCCAGGTGCTTTTTGTGCGGGATTTCGACGGATGTAATACTCTTTACCATTTACTTCAAAGGTAAAAGCCACATAACAAAAATCGTTATCCGTAGCGAAGTCCGATTTAAAGGCTTCTTTAGAACGACTATTTCCACTCGCATCATCATACAAAGCGTACGCAATAGCATCGAAAAGGGTTGTTTTACCTGCACCAGTCGGGCCGCTGATTAGGAAAAGTGTTTGATTATTTAATTCTGTAAAGTCCAGAACTGTCTTTTCTTTATAAGGACCGAACGCATTCATTTCTAATTTAATGGGTCTCATGTGTACTCCTTTCCGCATCATTGAATTCGCGTTCAATTAGAGAACGGCTGTCCGATGACAAGGTTGAATGGGTATAATTTTCGTAGAAATCAGCAAATAAATCCGGCAATTTTTTCGATTTCAAGTCGGATTGACTAAGAGCAATATCCGTGACCGTCGTGACGTGACGATTGACATACTCTAATCCCATTGCATTGGGAAATTTCTTTCGCAATTGATTCATGGGGTCGAAAATAATATCCGAGTCGGTCAGTTCGAAAAAGATATAGTCGTCGGACCGCTGTTTGAGTAACGCCTCAAAGGAATCCCGAATAACCCGCATGTTGCGTAAAGGCTCAAAATAGAAGGGTTCTTGTGTCACACTGCTTTTTTGTAAATCAACAACAGTCAATTGCTTCACATGATTTGCTTCTGACTTTGAATATTTCAACAAAGAACCGCTGTAACGAATAAACGCCTCTTTTACTTTTTGTGGCTTGTGTAAATGCCCCAGCGCAACATAATCGAACCCTTCCAAAAGGCCAACGGGAATATATTCCGCGGTTCCGATACTGAGAGGACGTTCCGAATCAGATGTTTCGACTGAATCAACATCACCATTGATAACGTACGCATGGGCAATCAGGACATTTAATTCAGCAGGGTTCCATTGACTCTTAATCGCTTCAATTTGATAACGCGCGGCATCTTCCATTGTCCGGATATCTGGTTGTTGCATCTTTTCACGAACGAATGCTGGATCGGAAAAAGGCATCAGGTAAAAATTTACACCGTCAATCCTGACTTTCCGCGTTTCATGTTTAAGGGTTCCTTCGATAAATAGGTTATTTTGAGTAAAGAGACGGGAGCCATACTCCAGGCGCTCACTGCTGTCGTGGTTACCGGCAATAGCCAATACCGGAATCCCCAGTTCGTTAACAATCTGTGTCAACACTTCGTCTGCCAAAGCGACAGCTTCTTTGGGGGGAAGTGAGCGGTCGTACAAGTCTCCCGCCATAATAACGGCATCAATATTTTGTGTTTTTACGGCTTCAACGAGCTGTTCTAAAGCATGCCGTTGATCTTCAATCATCGAAAATTCATTTACGATTTTACCTAAATGCCAGTCCGCTGTATGCAATACTCGCACTTTCATCACTCCTTTATGCTAAAATGAAATTAGTACTTTTCATTTATTATAACAAACGTTTGTTCGGAAAAGGAGGGGTTTTAGTGGATTTAGGATTAAAAGGAAAAAATGCACTTATTATTGCGTCCAGTCAAGGCTTAGGTAAGGCAGTGGCAACTGAACTCGTCAAAGAGGGTGCGAATGTTATGTTAACGAGTCGCAGTGAAGACGCGTTACGTAAGGTTCAAGCTGAACTGGAGTTATTAGGTGAAGGGCGAGTAACCTATTTTCCCTGTGATATAACCAAACCAGAGGAAATAAAAGCACTCGTAAAAGAAACGCAGGAACGTTTAGGTACGATTCATATTTTGTTAAATAATGCAGGCGGACCACCAAGTGGCGGGTTCGAAGACTTTAATGACGAGGAATGGCAGCAATCATTTGAGTTAAACTTATTGAGTTATGTTCGCATTATTCGTGAAGTCTTACCCGATTTGAAAAAAGAGGGCGGAAGAATCGTAAATGTTGCCTCAATGTCGGTGAAAACGCCTATTACAAATTTAATCCTTTCCAACACATTTAGAAATGGAATTGTAGGCTTATCGAAATCATTGGCTGAGGAACTCGGTCCCTATAATATTCTCGTAAACGTGGCAGCGCCAGGAACAATAGGCACTGGCAGAATCGACGAATTAAATAAAGACAGAGCCAAGAAGCGGAATATGTCAGTGGAAGAAATTGAGAAAGAAACAGCTGCAAGAATTCCGTTGGGTCGTGTAGGAAGACCAGAGGAATTTGGTAAAGCCGTCACATTTTTACTTTCAGATACAAATACATATATTACCGGATCAACGATTTTGGTTGACGGTGGTATGGCAAAAGTAATTAGTTAATAGAAGAGGCGATGGAATTAAATGAGTGGATTAAAATTTCGCAACAATCATATTGTAGCAACGTATGAATGTGACAAAACAAGTAATATGACCTTACCGTCATTAATTAATAATATGGTAGAAACATCCGGCTTGCAGAGTCATGCTCTAGGGAATACGGAAGAACAAATGTCTGAGCGCGGGTTAGCCTGGATAATTATTCAATATGATATTAAGATTAACCGGATGCCAACACGTCGGGAAGAAATAACTCTGGAAACAGAAGCATTAAGTTACAATCGCTTTTTCACATACCGTGCTTTTAGAGCCTTTGACCAAGCCGATAACTTATTAGTAGAAGTTATTACAACTTTTGGTGTGATGGAAATGACTACCCGGAAGTTAACGCAAGTATCAAAAGAGTTGATAGCTCCTTATCAAGCTGAAGAAATTCGTACGATGTTGCGTGCGCCTAAGATTAAGCCGGTAAACAAAGAAACAGCAACCAGTATGCCATTTCGTGTTCGCTATTTAGACATTGATGGTAATATGCACGTAAATAACGCCAAATATTTCGACTGGATTATTAATACGATTGATACTGATATTTTAGAGAACTATTTGATTGAAGCTGTAACCATTAAGTATGAAAAAGAAGTGGGCTTCGGCAATATGATTGAAAGTACAGTTTCGGTTGAACAACTGGCAGATAATAAAGTAATGACTGCTCATGTTATCGAAAATGGTGGCGGCAATGCGTGTATCGCCAATATTACTTGGGTAAAACGCTAAATAATCAAAAATACCTCCGCTTCTCCTTTACATAAAGGGAAGCAGAGGTATTTATTTTTTTGAAATTAGTTTTCGTATAGCGCAGCTACACGTTCACGAACATTTTTATCTTCCAAGAAATCGTCATAAGTCGTATCCAAGCGGTCAACAACCCCGTTAGGAGATACTTCGATAATACGATTTGCTGTTGTATTAATAAATTCGTGGTCATGAGAAGTGAATATCA
Organism: Jeotgalibaca porci; assembly: GCF_011299095.1. Classification (NCBI taxonomy): domain Bacteria; kingdom Bacillati; phylum Bacillota; class Bacilli; order Lactobacillales; family Carnobacteriaceae; genus Jeotgalibaca; species Jeotgalibaca porci. The sequence goes on from NZ_CP049889.1 coordinate 1,945,070, forward strand.
ACGCGCCTTTGAATGCAATCATACCATCGTTCAACGCTGTGATAGATTCCAAGTCCAAGTGGTTTGTTGGATCATCCAAGATTAATACGTTTGCTTTAGAGAACATCATCTTAGAAAGAATAACCCGTACTTTCTCGCCTCCGGATAAAACGGAAACTTTCTTCATTACATCGTCACCAGTAAATAGCATACGACCTAAGAAGCTACGCAAGAATGTATTGTCATCTTCTTCTGGACCAGCAAATTCACGTAACCATTCCAAGATGTTTGTATCTGGATTTGGGAACTCAGAAGAGTGGTCTTTAGGCAGGTAACTACGAGAAGTCGTAACGCCCCATTTAAATGAACCAGAATCTGGTTCCATTTCGCCCATTAAGATTTTGAACAAAGTAGTTGTTGCGATATCACGACGGCTTGTAAAGGCAACTTTATCTTCACGGCCTAATGTAAAGCTGATGTTATCCAATACTTTTTCGCCATCGATTGTTTTCGAGATACCGTCTACGATTAATACATCGTTTCCGATTTCACGTTCAGGTGAGAATCCAACGAATGGATATTTACGAGAAGATGGTTGAATATCATCCAGAGTAATTTTATCCAACATTTTCTTACGGGAAGTCGCTTGTTTAGATTTAGAAGCGTTCGCGCTAAAACGTGCAATAAAGTCTTGTAGTTCTTTAATTTTTTCTTCTTTTTTGGAGTTTTGATCCGCTGCTAATTTAGCTGCTAATTGGCTTGATTGCAACCAGAAATCATAGTTACCAACATAAAGTTGGATTTTTCCAAAGTCAACGTCTGCCATGTGTGTACATACCGTATTCAAGAAGTGACGGTCATGTGATACAACAATAACAGTGTTCGGGAAGTTAATTAAGAATTCTGACAACCAGTCGATTGATTGTTTGTCCAAACCGTTGGTAGGCTCATCCAATAGAAGAACGTCTGGCTGACCGAACAATGCTTGTGCAAGAAGCACTTTCACTTTTTGCGGTTCGATTAGTTCGCTCATTTTCTTACTATGCAAGTCTTCGGAGATTCCTAAACCTTGCAATAAGCTCGCTGCGTCTGCTTCAGCTTCCCAACCATTTAATTCAGCGAATTCGCCTTCAAGTTCACCGGCACGAATGCCATCCGCGTCTGTAAACTCTTCCTTCATGTAGATAGCGTCTTTTTCTTGACGTACTTCATAAAGGCGTTTATTTCCCATTACAACAGTGTCTAAAACTTGCTCATCTTCAAATGCAAAGTGGTCTTGGTTTAGAACAGAGAGACGTTCGTTTGGATCCAAGATAACATCTCCGGTAGATGGTGAAACTTCGCCAGAAAGAATCTTCAAGAAAGTCGATTTACCGGCACCGTTTGCTCCGATTACACCATAACAGTTGCCAGGAGTGAATTTAATATTTACATTGTCAAAAAGTTTACGGTCAGAAAATTGTAAACTGACGTTTGATACAGTAATCATTTTTGGCATTCCTCAATTCGTTTAATATAGTCCTTTCACATTCTAACATAATCTTGTCAAAATGAAAGCTTTTAAGTCAATGATTAAATGAGTTCATGAAACATAAATAGACTCACTTGGTTCTGTGAAACAAGATGGAGATGGTGTTGATAGTCCTGTGATTTGGGAAAGAGTCGATAACGGTTGTAATCATTTAAATGAATATATTCCTCTAATCCAAAACGAAGTGTTAGACTATTCGTGTTTTCTTCTATTAAAAGAACCTGATCATTCAGTGTCAGAGTCGTTAAATAGCGGGGCGGCATTTTCGAAATAGAGATGGGATTCCCCATTGCTTTTTTTGACGCGTCAGCCTCGTTCGATAAGAACTGAAAAAGATTCAGAATTTCCATCTGGGTTCCATCATCACTGTGAAGATCCAAAGAAGTATTGAAGAATGTTTTATTAAGCTGTAATTTTTCATGAGGAACTTTCTTCAATAAATAGGGTTCGCGTTTTTGTGATTCAAAAACCAATAATTGAATCGGCTGATCCGCTTCGTTTAACTGTAAAATGTCGTTATCGTGTAATTCGATAGAGAAAGTTGGGGTGTTATCCCAAGAAAGCAAGGTTTTCATATACCATTCAAAGATTCCTTCAGTCTGAGAAACAAGAATCAGACGATCGTTACGGCCAATTACCAGTTGATGGAATTCACCTTTTACTAACAGTGTACTGGCGGTATCAGCATTTTCGGGATAACGAACTTTGAATCCTTCTTCATCGATATAGTAAAGCCGGTGACGAAAAATGAAGCTGTCACGGACTGGATAATCAAAAGTTAACGTTTTGAACAGGAAGGGTGCCAGATCCCTTTCTTCTATAAAGAGGGACTGATTGATGAGTGGCTCTTGGTATATTGGCAGTTGTTCCAGTTTTAGATGGTCCATCAAGTTATGCCAGTGATAAATCGAAACCTCTTTCGGGTTTCGCCAAAGATAAAAGTGACCACTATAAAGAGACACATCAAAGTAAGTCCCTTTGATACTTAAATTTGTTAATAAGACATCAAATTTATCCATTATACTCCTCCTTTCACAAAATCTCGCAATATGATTATACCATATGGAGGTTCACAAAGAATCATGTTAGAATAGACAAAAATTAGGGGGATGGAGATTGTTATGGATAAGAAATTACAATTTAAAGATTACGTATTTATCGGCTCACTGTTGTTTGGCTTATTTTTCGGAGCTGGAAATCTCATTTTCCCCATTCAAATGGGGCAACTGGCTGGTTCAGACATGTGGTTGGCAACAGCCGGATTTATTATTACTGCAGTAGGCTTGCCGTTCCTAGGTATTGTCGCCATGGGGTTGGCGCGCAAAGAGAGTATGTATGAACTGGCAAGTAAAATTTCACCGGGTTATGGCATGTTCTACACGGTAGCTTTGTATCTGACAATCGGTCCTTTCTTTGCCATTCCCAGGACAGCAACCGTCTCTTTTGAAGCAGCCTTTGCGCCATATTTAGATCAAGGCATGTTGCAAATTGCGCTCGTGATTTTTTCAGCTTTATTTTTTGGCTTTTCTTTATGGTTCACATTGCGTCCGTCCGGTATTCTGACTTGGATAGGTAAGGTATTAAACCCAATCTTTTTAGTTTCTTTAACCGGGCTTGTCATTTTTACCGTTATGAAACCAATGGGAGAAGTCGCACAAATCCCGGTTCAACCTCTGTACCAAGAAGGCTCGTTTTTCCGTGGATTTCTTGAAGGATACAATACAATGGATGCCTTGGCAGCTTTGGCATTCGGAATTATCGTTATTAGTACAATAAAAAGTCTGGGTGTTACGAAGCCAAGTGCCATTGCCAAAGACACAATCATCGCAGGGTTATTTAGTACTACTTTAATGGCTGTCATTTATGCGAGTCTTGTCTATGTAGGTGCATCTAGCCAAGGGATTTTTGGATTAAGTGCAAATGGTGGAGTAGCTCTGGCAGTTGTTTCTAATCACTACTTTGGCAGTTTGGGCGCCGTCGTTTTGGCAGTTATTATTACAGCTGCATGTTTTAAAACAGCCGTTGGTCTCTTGACCGCAATCAGCGAAATGTTTGTAACGCTGTTTCCGAACAAATTTACCTACAACCAATTTGTTTACTTATTTACGGGTATCTCTTTTGGAATCGCCAATTTGGGACTTGCACAAATTATTACCTTATCTGTTCCTGTTTTAATGTTCTTGTATCCACTCGCCATTACGCTAATTTTCACAGCCATTTTTAGTCCTTTATTTAAGGACAAAGCAATTGTTTATCAAGTTACAACGCTCTTTACATTATCATTTGCAGTATTGGACTTCATTCATGCGTTACCGAAAGAATGGGAAGCAACCGCAAATCTAGCTTTCATTTCTGAGTGGGCTGAAAAGACAATTCCGTTATTTACCTACGGGATGAGCTGGGTGATGCCCGCATTGATTGGTTTTGTCATTGGTTTTGTTCTTTCGAAACTTAAGAAATAATTTAAAAGAGGATGGCCGGGTAAAATGGCTCTATAATATTTGGTGTTGGTGAATCATTTTGATTCACTGGCACCATTTTTGTTTTTAAATGCAAAAAGGCCAGTGAACCCCTATAATTTAGTTACCACACAAAACAATAGGAGGACTCACATGGCCCATACTCATTGTATTAAAAAAATGCTCGGAATAGAAGACCCAAATATATATTTAGATGACATGCCCGTTGTATTCGAAGAAAACAAGCAAGTTAAAAACATCGTTGTCCAAGGGAAATTATCTTACACCCCGCGGTGTTGTAAGAAATGCGGCATCACAAACGATTCCCACCAAGATATCATCAAGAACGGGACGAAGCTGTCCACAATAAAGCTGACCCACATCAATTTCCAGCCGGTTCTCCTGCGTCTGAAGAAACAACGTTTCTTGTGTAAACACTGTGCTCAAACCTTCATCGCTGAAACAAAACTCGTTGAACGACACTGCTTCATCTCCAACATCATCAAACGGACAATCGCGATGGAACTGCGGGAAATCCAGTCCATGAGGTTGGTGGCGCAACACCTTTCCGTTTCCAACAGCACGGTCATCCGAGTCCTTGAAAAAGTGGCGGAGCCATTGGAGGCCAATCATATCTATCTCCCGCAACACCTTTCCATCGATGAATTCAAGTCGGTCAAAAATGTGTCCGGCGCCATGAGCTTCCTGTTTCTTGATGCCCAAAACCACCGGTTGATCGATGTCGTCGAGGACAGACGGCAGAATCAGCTGATTGACTACTTCATGCGCTATCCCAAGGAATCGCGTTATAGCGTGAAGACTGTCACGATGGACATGTATTCCCCGTATCTGGCGGTCGTAAAAGACTGTTTTCCTAAAGCGCAAATCGTTATCGATCGGTTCCATATTGTCCAACACCTGAATCGGGCACTCAATTCGTTCCGTATCCGCGTCATGAATGAAGCCAAGAAAAAAAGCGAGACGGACTACCGTAAGCTGAAGAAACAATGGAAATTGCTTTTGAAAAATGAGTGGGAATTAGACGTCACCGATTATCGGACGCACCGGCTTTACGAGGGACTGGTGACCGAGAAGATGATGGTGGACTATTTATTGCATATCAACCCGCGCTTGCGCCAGGTTTATACCTTGGTGAATGACCTACGTTTCGCCCTCCAAAGGCATGACTTTGACCAATTCAAAACCATTTTAGAAGAATCCAGGAAATATGTACTGCCAAAAAAAGTCCGTACCACCGTGCAGACTTTGTTCAAGTATCAGGAAGGCATCCGGAATGCTTGTCTGTATACCTTGTCCAACGGGGCCATCGAAGGGGTCAACAATAAAATAAAAAACATCAAGCGTTCCGGATTCGGTTATCGAAATTATAGCCACCTGCGTGCACGCATCCTCATCAGTTACCGCCTGACGGCGAGCCAATTTGAGCCGAAGGCACTCCATTACAAGGAGGAAAAGCGCCGACAAGAAGAAAAAGAAAAAGCCAAAGCGAATTAGTTTTCGCTTTGACTTTCAGTTGGTCCACCAACACTATTTGACATAGAACCGGTAAAATTTCCCAGCCATCCTCTTTTTTACTCTTCACGTGCCCATTGAACAAATTTTTTCTGGGCATGAAGCGGTTCTTCGCTATTGATGATGGGAACGTAATGACCATCTTTATGCAATTCTTGGGCTTTCTGGTTATCATTCAGATAAACGTCCAGAATAGTTAAGATTTCATTTTTGATTTTTTCATCTAAAATAGGGAATTCAATCTCAACGCGATTGATCATATTCCGTGTCATCATATCGGCGGACGAAAGAAAGAGCTTCTTCGCACCATTCTGGTGAAAATAATACACGCGACTGTGTTCCAGATAGCGCCCGATGATACTCATAACACGAATGTTCTCGCTGATGCCTATAATCCCTGGCTTCAGGCAACAAATTCCCCGGATAATCAAATCGATTTTGACACCCATCATACTGGCTTCATAAAGTTTCTTAATGATTTTCTTATCAGTCAAAGAATTCATCTTCGCAATAATATGCCCATTCCCAAACGCTTGATGGAACGCCATCTCTTTTTCAATATGTTCAAAAAAAGATAAACGTATTTCATAGGGAGAAACATACAATTGGCGGTACTTCGGCACTTTAGAAAAACCGCTCAGGTAATTAAAGAACTCGGTTGCGTCTTCCCCAATTTCCGATTGTGTTGTAATAATACCCATATCCTCATAACCGCGAGCAGTTTTATCGTTATAATTACCGGTTCCCAAATGCACGTAACGTTTTAGTTGTGTGCCTTCTTTTTTTACAACCAACGTAATTTTACTATGGGTCTTTAATTCTGTTACGCCGTAAAGGACGTGCGCACCAGAATCTTCCAGTTCTTTTGCCCAGTGCACATTATTTTCTTCATCAAAGCGGGCTTTCAATTCAACTAAAACAGTCACTTGGATGCCGCTCTCAGCAGCGGTCTTCAATGCTTTTACAATTGGTGAGTCTTTTGAAACGCGGTAAAGCGTCTGCTTAATTGCCAATGTATTTTCATCTCTACATGCTTCTTCGATAAAATCCAGAACCGGTCGAAAGGAATCATAAGGATGATGGAGAAAAATATCTTGCCGATCCGCTAAGGCATAGATAGGTTCACTCAGTAATTCGTTTGGAATGATTGGCGTGAAAGAGGGATATCGTAAATCCGGGAACCGTTCTTCCAACTTATCCGCTAACTTTGCCAGCAAGGTTAAATCCAGAGGGCCTGAAATTTGATAAACATCGCGTTCCAATAGCCCTAATGCATCCCGTAATAAGGTCACATTTTGCGGTTGAGTTTCCTCGACTTCCAGGCGGACTGCCACGCCATTTTTACGCCGTTTTAGATAGTCCTCGATAACCGACAGCAAATCTTCGGCACCTTCTTCTTGCACATCAAAGTCAGCGTTTCGCGTAATTCGGAAGGTAAAGCTGTCCAAAACGTCATAACCGTTAAATAACCGGTGGATATTCGCTTGGATAATTTCTTCAAGCAAGACGACTTTCACTGTTTCCTCTGTTTCTAGAAGGTAGAAACGTTCTAAAAAATTAGAAATAGGAATGACTGCAGTGTGTTTCTCTTCGTCTTTCGTCAGACTAACAAATAGATGCATAACTTTATTGTTTAAACGCGGGAAAGGGTGATATGCATCAATTCCCAAAGGTGTAAGAGCCGGGAAAATAAGCGTGTCGTAATATTCTGTAACTTCCGCCAACTCGGAATCCGTCAGTTCTGACAGGTTTGTGAAATGAACCTCGTACTTTTTCAAATCCTCTTTCCGTTTATCCAATAAGTCGTATTGAAGGGTAATATTTTGACGGTTCTTTCTCGCTATTTCTTCTAATTGTTCCTCAGCATTCAGCTGTGTTTTTGAATCCCTTGAGCCAGGGTCAAATTGGAGTTGATCTTGGAGTCCGGCGACCCGAATCATAAAAAACTCATCCAGGTTAGAGCTGCCTATAGCTAAGAAATTAATTTGTTCCAACAGAGGATTTTCAGAAATATCCGCTTCTTGAATCACGCGTTTGTTAAATTCTAACCAACTTAATTCCCGATTAAAGTAATAAGCTGGATTTTCCAAGTTTAGATGTAAGTCGTCCATCGTATAAGCACCGTCCTTTTATTCACGAAAAATAATTAGGAATGATTTATTACTTTCTTTTTACCTGTAACCATATCAACAAACGCAATGTTCAAATCTCCTTTGACGAGGCGTTGAATATGTTTGCGTTGCCGCATTGCCCGGTATTCTTCAGCAATAATGGAACCTTTGTAGTACAACAGAAGTTCATAACCGTTTTTGTTTTTTTTCAGTTCAATGTTCCTAACAACCGATAGATGAGAATCATTCAGAGCATTCGCAAATTTGATAATGCCGCCTAATTCTCTGATTTGATTAAGATAGGTGGAATCAAACCACGACGTAAAGGGCTCGGAGTATTGATTGAATAACGAACGGTTCTTGAAGCTTGCGAGCAGAGCAACAACCACACGCTCCTTATGTGAGAGACCATTTAGCTCACTATTGGAAATAATATAGAAGGTATGTTGTGAAACAGCACCACTTTCGACATAGACGCCTAAGTAATACAGATAACTCCCATACTGCAGCAAGCGCGCCACATAGCGGTCTTTTTCAAGAATGCCTTCTTTACAAAACTCCTCGTAAAGCATACTAACCAGATTTCCACGCTGATCGGCCACTTTATCCTGTGTATGATAAGAAAGTCCGAGTTTATAAATGCTTTGGGTACTCGTATTCATCTTGGAAAATGCCTGATCATCCGATTTATTATTTAGATAGTCCATGATGATACCTTCACGCAACCCTTTGTTACTAAAGATAAATGCCGGTGCGTTTACCTCATCAAATAAAGTCCGAAAAACAACATTGGCTGGAATAATTATATCTGTTCGGTCTTGACTTAAGCCATCCAAATCTTGCAATTCAGGAATAGATAAGCTTTTAAATAATTTCAACGTTTGTGTTAAGCCATCGCGCGACATTTGATAGCCGTGCACACCAGCCAATGGGTAGTTTATTTGTCGCTGATGCACATTGGCTATACTCCGTCCGGAACCCCCAATAGCTGTGACAGGGACGCGTAAATCCTGAAGCCATTCCAGACTCTTAAACGCTTCTTGAATATATGCACTCATTTTCTTGATTGCCTTTTCACTGTTGTGTTCTTTTCCCTCAAAAAACATCTGTTTCAAAGTCACAACTCCGAATGGGAAACTGTGATAGCGTACAATCTCTTTATTTACAAAGTATGTAATTTCAGTACTCCCACCCCCAATATCGACGGTAACGCCGTCTTTTGTTTCAGTGGAAAGGGTGACTGCATAGCTGCCGTAGTACGCTTCTTTTTCTTCCGGCACAATTTGTAAGGTGATACCGGTACGGTCTAAAACTTGTTGGATGATGTCCGTTTTATTCGTTGATTGGCGAATAGCTGCCGTAGCCATTGGAAGTATTTGAGTCACATCGTACTGATTGGTTACTGCGACGAATGTTTCTAAAACTTGAACTAAAGCATCAATTCCGGCCTGCGACATAGTTTTATTTTCATCCAAGTACTGACTTAACCGCGCGGGTGTTTTAATATTTTGTAATTCGAGTAGATTATAGTCGGTAGTAATTTCAAAAATAACGAGACGAATGGTGTTTGATCCGATATCGATTAATGCAATTTTTTCAGTGTTCATATCTATTCTCCTCACTGTCGTTGCGTTACTTCCATTCTATATAACTATCTACTATTTGTCATAAGATAACTCTGCCGCTAGTGAAATTTACGAAACAAAGAACGGACTGGGAAATAGCTTCCCAGCCCGTTACTTAGAACTATTATTACTGATTATTTATTCAGGTAGTGCCCAATTTGGGTGATTAAATCATCTGTATTATTTACAACCACACCGTTTGTTTTAATCAAACCGATTGTATAAAGATTTACATAAGGGAATTGTGACTCAGCAACTTCTTGAAGAGCAGCTAATTTCTTTTCATTCGTAGCGCCTTGCTGACGTGAATCAGAGAAAAGGGCAATGACTGGAATACCCGCTTGATAAGCAACCCCAATCTCAGTAGCCACTCCAACATCCATTGTTTGACCATCCAAGATAGCAATCATAATATTTGATTCTAATAGTCGATCTGTATCCTGCTTCGCAATTAAAATAGAATCTGCGTAAGCATTTTTATCGTTAATTTCACCATTTTCCTGGGGTACATATAAACCTAATTCAGGGTAAGCCTCACGGATTTTACCAACAAGAAACTCATTGTATTGCAGTTCCATATGGGAAAAAAGTGGGGCAGCGTAATAACCTTTTTTTGTCATAGTAATAGCTCCTTAAGTAAATTTATTTCTTATGCATTATCTTAACAATTGTTTTAAGAGGATGCAAAGGGCTTTTTAACTGAGGAGTGAGCTGAGGTACGACATAGAGGCTAAAAAAACAATTCTGAGTGCGCAGGTATGACCTGAAACTGCGCACTCAGATTGCTTTTTACGTTTGAGTGCGCAAGTATGACCTGAAACTGCGCACTCAGATTGCTTTTTGCGTTTGAGTGCGCAAGTATGACTTAAAACTGCGCACTCAGATTCATTTTTGCGTTTGAGTGCGCAGGTGTGACTTAAAACTGCGCACTCAGATTGCTTTTTGCGTTTGAGTGCGCAGGTGTGACTTAAAACTGCGCACTCAGATTCATTTTTACGTTTGAGTGCGCAGGTATGACTTAAAACTGCGCACTCAGATTCGTTTTTGCGTTTGAGTGCGCAGGTATGACTTAAAACTGCGCACTCAGATTCATTTTTACGTTTGAGTGCGCAGGTATGACCTAAAACTGCGCACTCAGATTGCTTTTTGCGTTTGAGTGCGCAGGTGTGACCTAAAACTGCGCACTCAGACTGCTTTTTGCGTTTGAGTGCGCAGGTATGACCTAATATTGAGCGGCATAGAATGACTTTTTCCATAGTTGAATGTTACAGCCATGTTACAGTTAAACAAAAGTTGATACACAATCGTAAGGTGTTTGAAACCTCCCGCTCAAACTGGACCCGTATAATGAGAAAAGTATTTTGAAGAAAAAGTGAGGCGAGCCCAATTGGTAATAGAAAGAAAGCTCGGTAAAGTGCTTGTGGCTGCATTAGCTGCGCAGTTTTTATTTGCAGCACCTATCAAAGCCAGTACATTAAATGAAATTCAGGAACAAGAACAGTCTAAACAAGCTGAAATTTCAGCTGTTGAAGAGTTGATACATGATAGATTAAACTCTGTTAACGAAAAAAAAGCTGAAATAGACGACCTGAATGAACAAGTATCACAAGTAGAGGATCAAAAAGCTAAAACACTTGTTGAGATTGAGGATAAAAAAGCAGTTATTGTTGCTCGTAAAGCCCAACTAGAGGAACGGTTAGTTGCACTCCAAACATCGTCTTCAATGAATAACCGTGTATTAATGTTAATGGAAGCGGAAAGTTTCAGCGACTTTATCAATTTATTTCTGATAATCAGCCAATTGCAAGGTGTTGATAACGATCGCATTGAGTTGGCAATCAAAGAAGAGCAAGAATTAGTAGCTTTAGAAACACGATTATATGAAGAAATTGCTGCCATTGAAGAAACGACTTCACAATTGAATGCAGAATCTGAAATCTTAGCGCACGAATTGGGTTCATTACAAGATATACTCAATGATAATCAAGTAGAACTTAACCGACTTGCAGCTGAGAGAGCAACTGAAGAAGAGCGTCTTGTTAAGGTGGCCCAAGCAGAAAAAGAAGCAGCGGAAAAAGCGGAGGCAGAGAAAGTGGCAGCCGCAGAAGCGAAGAAAGCAGAAAAACAAGCCGAAGAAACAGCTAAAAAAGAAGCGGCAGCCGTTAAAAAAACAACTCCAGCTCCTACTGAATCAGTTGTTACAGCACCACCCGCAGAAGAAAAAATTGAAGTTGTAGAAAAACCGGTTGTTGAAGATGTATCGGCACCTGCTGTTCCTACTGAACCGGCCCAATCAGGCCGCCAAGTTTCAGTTAATGCAACAGCTTATTCCCGAAACCAACCAAGTCTGAGTAATCATACATTTTTAGGCATTGATTTACGTGACAATCCAATGGTTATTGCCGTAGATCCGTCAGTTATCCCGCTGTGGTCACTAGTAGAAGTTCCAGGGTATGGTATTTATCTTGCAGGAGACACAGGAAGTGCGATTGTAGGAAACCGTATCGATATTCATATGGAAAATCTAAATAGTGCGTGGGCATTTGGACGTCGCCAACTTACAGTTACAGTCTTAAATTAATATAGAAAAGATGGCTGCCAGTCAAATCTGGCAGCCATCTTTTTTATATTATAATACTTTATTCAAGAAGTCTTGAGTACGTGGATGTTGTGCATTTTGGAAGATTTCTTCCGGTGTGCTTTCTTCAACGATGTATCCACCGTCCATGAAAATAACGCGGTCACCAACTTCACGGGCGAATCCCATTTCGTGTGTAACAACGACCATTGTCATCCCTTCACGGGCAAGGCGTTTCATAACTTCCAATACTTCTCCAACCATTTCTGGATCCAGTGCAGAAGTCGGCTCATCGAACAACATAATATCAGGATTCATTGCTAAAGCGCGAGCAATGGCAACACGCTGTTTTTGTCCCCCTGATAACGAGTTGGGGAATACATCTATTTTTTCGCTTAATCCAACCATTTCCAATAATTCGGCAGCTTTTGTTTTTGCTTCCTCTTTAGTCATTCGGTTCAATTCAATCGGTGCAAGGGTAATGTTTTGGGCAACCGTTAAATGTGGGAAAAGGTTAAAATGTTGGAAAACCATTCCGATTTCTTCACGGACTTTATTAATGTTTGTTTTAGGATTTGTAATGTCGACATTGTCAATCGCAACATGACCGCCAGAAATTTCCTCTAGACCATTCAAGCAACGTAAGAACGTACTTTTACCAGAACCGGAAGGACCGATGATACAAACAACTTCTCCTTCAGCAATCTCTACATTAATGGATTTTAAGACCTCATTATCTCCAAAGCTCTTTTTAAGGTCTGTAACTTTTACTTTTGTATTCGTCATTTGTGTACTCCTTTCGACACTTTGTCTTATTCTACCAAAAAAGGCGAATCATTAAAAGAGGACACTAAAGGCGTGTCCTCTTTTTGAACACGCCTTTAGTTTTTATATCCTAGCTAACTTCTCAATCGCATCCACTAGCTTATCCAATTTCTTTTCCATGCGATTTAATAAATACATGGAAATTACAATCGGAAAGCCTGTGTTGCTGATGAGATCGATGTAGGATGATAAACCCGTTTCCATCAAAAACGCCTCCTCTCTATATAGAAAGACGTTTTAGAATTGGAAAGTGTTACAATTTCTCGTCAATACAACGAAGAATCGCTTTCGCAACACCATCTTCAGTGTTCGTTGCGGTTTCATACTTTGCAATTTTTTTAACGCCTTCTGCGGCATTCCCCATGGCGAAGCTGACGCCTGCCTTTTCAAGCATTGAGGCATCGTTAAAGTTATCACCAATCGCCATAATACGGTCCAAAGGAATTCCCATTTCTTTGGCAACGCGTTCCAAGGCAATGCCTTTTTGAGCTTGCACATGATTTATTTCTAAGTTGTTATAGAAGGAAGAAGTCACAACAAGTTCAGCATCCTTTTCATATTCCTCACGGACAGGCTGTAACTCCGGTTGCCCCTCATTTGAGTAGACGAGTACTTTCAAGGCCAAGCGATCCTCTGTCAATACGTCTTCATAATCTTTAATATAGTTAATATTAAGAAGCTCCAATCGGCTAAGCGCTAATACTAAGGCCATTTTAAATGTTGTATGAGGATTTGTTATTTGTAAGAGACTCGTCATCGTTTCGATACGTTTTACTTTGTTATCTGAATAAACACCATCCGCCATCACTAACTCCGCATACAGACCTTTTTCACGCGCAAAGTTCAGAATATGCCGAATCCGTGTTTGATCGATGCCAACGTTTCCGAGTAAAGTGCCGTTCTCATCATATGTTTGTCCACCGTTCACAGTAATCATTGGACAGCGAATACCAACTTCCTCTAAAGCAGGAACTGCTTCCGTATACCCACGACCTGTTGCTACCATAAATTTAATGCCTAACTTTTCAGCTGTTTTAATAGCTACTTGATTTGCTTCAGAGACTGCCATCTTGTTGTTTAAGAGTGTTCCGTCCATGTCAGATACGATTAATTCAATCACATTTTATCCTCCCACATTCCAATTTTTTGGTTTCATTTATAGTGTAACATTTATATTCTTTTGGTACACTACATACGAAAGAGAGGGAGAGTAGATGAAGCAGATTATCCATAATGAATGGCAAAAAATATTGGAACCTGAATTTCAAACTGCCTACTATTCACAACTACGTGAATTTTTAAAGCAAGAATATAAAAATGAAACGGTCTATCCCGATATGCATGCAATCTGGCATGCATTTGAATTAACACCGTTTAATCAAGTGAAAGTCGTGATTATTGGCCAGGATCCCTATCATGGCGAGAATCAAGCTCACGGCCTGAGTTTTTCTGTTCAAAAAGGTATTCGCATCCCGCCATCATTACGCAATATTTATAAAGAAATGAAAACTGATTTAGAAATAGACCCACCGAATCACGGTGATTTGACAAGTTGGGCGGAACAAGGTGTTTTTCTTTTAAATACTGTATTGACCGTTCGTAAGGGCGAAGCCTATTCACACCGGGGGAAAGGTTGGGAATTATTGACGGATTCAGTCATCCGTGCATTGAATGAACGCGAGAAACCACTTGTATTCATTTTATGGGGAAATGCTTCGATTGCGAAAAAAGCCTTTATTGATGCCGAGAAACATACAGTTATCACAGCGCCGCATCCGAGTCCCTTATCCGCTCACCGTGGTTTTTTCGGATCCAGACCTTTTACAAAGGCCAACGAGGCTTTAATAAAAATAGGCCAATTACCCATTAATTGGGAAATTCCTAACGAGGTGACAGAATGAAAGAAAATATATTAGAAACAC